>DATGYO010000110.1:0-33921 GCA_035297905.1 Nocardioidaceae bacterium | reverse complement strand
CACCTGACCGACTCACCGATGGATTCCTCCGACGGAGAACAGCCACAACGCACTTGTCAGCCAGGCCCCGACGACTGCGGTGAACAACAGCCCGCCCGCCACCGGGATGGCCCAAGCCGGTAGCCGTCGCGTGTGAACGAGGAGGAGTTTCGCAGCGAACGCGCCGTAGAAGACGCAGCCGGCGACGGAGTGAACCAGAGTCCGCGATGAAATTGGTGCTGGCGCAAAGCCGAATCCATAGAGGCAGAACACCGCCACTGGAAGCGACAGGAGAAACGCCACGAACCCGGTCGAGCGGTGCACAGGGCCCAGCCACTGTGGCGCGCGGCGAACGCCGGGGATGCGGCCATAGAGCCAAAGCGCCGACAGCAGTTGCGCGCAGGCGAGCCCCGCGACGGCGGTTCCGACCCACGCCTTGAACGTGGCGGTGCTCGAGAACCCGAACGAGGGCAGTGCCGCATAGGTCGGCGAATGTACGCGCCCATACACGCCGAGAGCGACGGAGATACCGGCCAGCAGGAGCAGACCCACGACCAACACTCCGCGGCCCCGGACGGCTTGGTTCTCCACGGTGCGACCTCCTCCCCAGGCCCGGCGTCCGAGGCATGTCGTCACCTCAGCGTGCAACTGCGGCAGGTCGGACGCCAAGCCCCAAGGGACCTAGCTCACCGTGATCTTCGTGTCCATGCCCAGGCCCTTGTGGCCGTCGATGGGGCAGTACACCTCGTAGGTGCCCGTCTTCAGTGTCACGGTGAGGGAAGCCGATCCTCCGGGCGAGACCGAGTCGGACTTGCGGTCCGAGACACCGGGGCCGTCGATCTCCAGCGCGTGGGTCGTCTGACCCTTGTCCGCGATCTTGAAGGTGTATGTGCCCGGCGTGAAGGTCTTCTGCGAGAGCGAGATCTTGTACTCCGTCTCGTCGACCGTCACCGTCTTCCCGGCGACGCTTGTCGACTTCCCTGCGGTCGAACTCGACTGACCGGACTGCGTGGCGTTTCCACCTCCGCACGCAGCGAGCAGTACGCCGAATGCGGCCATCGTGACAATCGCGGCTGCGGGCCTGGCCGAGCCGCCTCCTGTGCCAATCATTGGTCCTCCCCGGACTTGTTTCCTGGGACACGCACTGGGCGCGAGAACGGTTCAGTCGGCGGTTTCCCGAGCGAGCCACTCATCGGTCCACCGACGACCTGCTGCATCGGCCCCAGCTGCGGCCCTGGACAGGGAGCCAGGCGATCGTGCCGTCGGTCATGCCCGTGGTGCCGTGGACCCGCACCTTGCGGACGCCGAGCCTGCGGGTCTTGCTGCGCCCATCGGTGCCGGCCCAGCACCCGTGCACGGCCGACAGTCGGCTCACGTCCTCCGAGGGTGACGCCGGTAGTAGTCGCGCCAGATCAGCCGGTGGACCGGGATCCACCGCGGGATCGACCGAAGGCCCGGGATGAACGGCAGGAACATGAGGCCCAGGGTCAACACCATCATGAGGCCCCAAACCAGCGCGTCGGCGTTCTCCGAGGTGGAGAACGGCTTCACCTGGTACCAGAAGGTGTAGAGCCACATCCACGGCTGCCCGGGGTAGTTGCCGGTCTCGTTCATCATGCCCCACTGGTCGCCGCCGAGCTGCTGGGCCCGTGCGGTGTCCTCGAGGTAGGCGCCGTCCGAGAGCAGCAGCAGCGCGCGCGTCTGGTCGCCGCCGTAGAAGTTGCCCGAGGAGGTCAACGCGCCCTCGAGGCCGCCTGTGCGGGCGAGCGTCAGGAAGCCGGCCGCGATCGCCGGGACGGGGCCGTAGTCACCCGGTGGCACCTGACCAGGCTGGCCTCCGGGCGCCTTGGCCAGCGCGTCCGAGTAGCTCGTCGCCCACGCCGTCTGCTGGGCCTTCGACGCTGCTGTCCACTGCGTCAGTGCTGCCGTGAGAGCTGGGTTGCCGGACACCTGCGCCAGGGGCTGGAGCACGAGCTTCTGGGAGTCGACGGGCAGCCTGACGCCGCCCCACTTCTGCAGGGGTAGGCCGAGGAGCTTCTGGCCCTCCGCGGCTGAGTTGTACGGCGGCCCATAGGTCGCACTCGTCGTCGTACCCGCGAGCTCACCTGCAGCGGTGGCGACCACGTCGCCGGGAGCGGCCTGGGCCCAGGTCCTCATCGTGATCGCCTTCTCGTCCGGCGACGAGAACAGCCCCGCCAGCACGGCCGTCAGGACGGTCACGACCAGCAGGGCGAACACGAACTCCTTGACCAGGTCATAGGGCCGGGTCGGGAAGCTGTGGGAGTCGGGCGTCGGGTGGGCCGGACGCGCGGGACGCGAGGGACGCGGACGCGCAGTGGTGGCAGCCATGTCAGTCGCCCGCCTCGGCGTCGAGAGGCGGAACCACGCCGTGCCGGCGCACTTGCAGGAGGTGTACGACGGTGAGCACACCCACCACGAACGGCAGCAGCACGACGTGCCACAGCAGCATCTGGCCCGGATTCAACACGTTGAACCACGCGCCGAAGCCTATGGAGTTCAGGCCGTCCTTGGCCTGGGTGCTGATCCACTGCGCGTCGAAGTTCGACTGGGACAGGTAGCCGGTGAACGCGGTGCCGATGGACGTCACGAAGGCGATGACACCGGTGATCCAGGTCAGCGCCCTCTTGCCCCGCCAGGCCGCCATCCAGAACTTGCCCCACAGGTGGATCACCATGAACGCGAAGAACAGCTCGACGCTCCACAGATGCAGGGAGTTGGCGAAGCGGCCGAGGCTCGAGACGTGCCACCAGGCCACCCCGCCCACGGCGAGCCAAGCGCCGGAGAGCAGCGCGACGACCAGCGCGGACAGGGTGAGCACGCCGAACACGTAGATCCACGACGCGACGTACACCGGCTGGCGGTCCGGGAGCAGCTGGCCGGGCGGGACCAGGGTCGACAGGCGGTTCCTCAGCCCCACGGTCCAGTTCCGACCCCCGCCTACGGCTCCCGCCGCCTTCCCGTACTCCGCGGTCATGGCCGGTCCTCCTGCCGCTGCTCGGGGACCCGAGGCGCCTCGGACGGTTCTCCCGCTCCTGGGAAGGGGAGGAGGACCGCGAGGACGAACAGCACCACCATTCCGAGGATGATGAGCAGGTTCGTCGTACTGATCGAGATGACCCCCCAGTGGAGGTAGCTCCCGGCTCCTGCTGAAGCCGCGTCGAGCGCAGCCAGTGCTGTCATGTCAGCCACCCTTTCCCAGGCGCAGCCCAGCGGGGCGCCCGCTCAATCACAGGGTGGGACCGGGGGTGGCTGTGGATAAAGGGACCTTGGTCCCGTCCCGGAGCACTCCGTAGCATCGCGGAAGGCAACCGGACCGGGGCAAGGTGCGCAATGACTCGACGGCACGCATTCACACCGAGTGAGCTGGACGACGAGAGGCTCGGCCTCTACCGGGCGATCACCGAGGGCCGGCGCAGCCAGGGGCCCCGGCTGTTCGACCTCGTCTCGGAGACGGGGACCCTGCTCGGCCCGTTCAACGAGTTCCTCCTGTCGCCGGCCCTAGGCGACGCACTCCAACAGCTCGGCGCCGCGATCCGCTACAGGAGCGGCCTCAGCGACCGCATCCGTGAGATGGCGATCCTGGTCGTCGCCGCGGCATGGGACAGCTCGTTCGAGCGGACGTCGCACGAGGCCGTCGGCCGGTCGGTCGGGCTGACGGACGAAGAGCTCGTCGCCATCGCCGAACAGTCCCCTGTCGATCTCGAAGACCCGGTCGAGTCGGCCGGCCTGCGGCTGACCCGAGCACTCGTCGACGGCGACGTGGACGACGAGACCTGGGCCTCCTGCATGCCGCCACTCTCGCGAGAGAGCGTCTTCGAGCTCACCACGCTGGTGGGCTACTACTCGACCTTGGCGCTGCAGATGCGCGTGTTCCGCGTCTGAGTGAGGTCCGTCCCGCTCGGAGCTCCGAGGACGAAGTGCTCTGGCGCCGGGCCAGGGGCCGTGCGACTCTGAACCCACGGCGTGAGGATTCGCGATGTCGACGACCACCGGCTCAACAGACACGAGCACCTACCCGACTCCGGCCGTCTCCGTGGCCCGGATGTTCTACGACCGGGTCGCGGCGACCCCCGAGGCGGAGGCCTTCCGTTTCCCGACGGACGGCGGCTGGACCTCGGTGACCTGGGGACAGATGGCCGAGACGGTGAAGACCACCGCCGCGGGCCTGCTCGCCCTGGGCATACAGCCCGAGGAGCGCGTGGCGATCGCAAGCACCACCCGCATGGACTGGATCTACGCCGACCTCGCCATCATGTGCGCAGGCGCCGCGACGACTGCCGTCTACCCCACGACCAAGAGCGAGGGCGTCGCCTTCATCCTGTCCGACAGCGGGTCACGGATCGTCTTCGCCGAGGACGACACCCAGATCGCCAAGCTCCGCGAGCAGCGGGACCACCTCCCCGACCTGCTCCGTGTGGTCACCTTCGACGGCAAGGCGGACGGCGAGTGGGTGCTGAGCCTGGACGATCTGCAGGCTCTGGGCGCCAAGTACCTCGTCGAGCACCCGACGGCGGTCGACGAGGCGGTCGCCGCGGTCCAGCCCGAGCACCTGGCCACGCTGATCTACACGTCGGGGACCACAGGACGACCGAAGGGCGTGGAGCTCCCTCACCGCTGCTGGACCTACATCGGCGCCGGAGCCGAGGCCGTCGACATCCTGTCGAACACCGACCTGCAGTACCTGTGGCTGCCGATGTCGCACTCGTTCGCCAAGATGCTGGTGGCGGTGCAGCTGCAGATCGGCTTCCCCACCGCCGTCGACGGCCGCATCGACAAGATCGTGGAGAACCTCGCGGTCGTCAGGCCGACGTTCATGGCAGGACCGCCGCGGATCTTCGAGAAGGTCCACGCGAAGGTCGTCCAGACGGTCGAGGAGGAGGGCGGCGTCAAGCACCGGTTGTTCACCTGGGCCTTCGGCGTCGGCAACCGGGTCGCACAGGCCCGGCTCGAAGGCCGTCGGCCGAGCCTCGTGACCCAGGCAGAGCACGCACTCGCCGACCGGCTCGTCCTCTCGAAGGTCCGGGACCGCCTGGGCGGACGGATCCGCTTCCTGGTCTCCGGGAGCGCAGCCCTGTCGAGGGACGTCGCCATGTGGTTCTACTCCGCCGGGTTGTTGATCATCGAGGGCTACGCACTCACCGAGACCAGCGCCGGCGCCTGCATCGTCCTCCCCCACGACCCGGCGTTCGGCGTCGTGGGCCGGCCGCTCGTCGGCACGGAGGTCAGGATCGCGCACGACGGCGAGATCCTGGTCCGCGGCCCCGGGGTCATGCGCGGCTACCACAACCTGCCCGAGGCCACCGCTGAGGTGCTCAGCGAGGACGGCTGGTTCGCTACGGGTGACGTCGGCGAGATCGACGAGGCGGGCCGGGTGCGCATCACCGACCGGAAGAAGGACCTCATCAAGACCTCCGGCGGGAAGTACATCGCCCCGCAGGCCATCGAGGTCATGTTCAAGGCGGTGTGCCCCCTGGCCAGTCAGATGCTGGTGCACGCCGACGGCCGCAACTACGCGACCGCTCTGATCGCCCTGGACCCGGAGGCACTCGAGCAGTGGGGTCGGGCGCACGGCCTGGCGGGCCTCGACTACGAGGCGCTCACCGCGAGCCCGGAGGTCCACGCCTACGTGCAGAGCTGTGTTGACGAGCTCAACGGCCGGCTCAACCGGTGGGAGTCGATCAAGGACTTCCGGATCCTCGACCACGACCTGTCGGTGGAGGACGACGAGCTCACCCCGAGCCTGAAGGTCAAGCGCAAGGTCATCGAGGCCAAGTACGCCGCGCTCCTGGACTCCATGTACGACGGGCAGCACCGGACCTGACGCAGGGGCGCTCGGCCACTTCCGCAGCCCACATCGGGCATCGGGCATCGCAGGACGCATAGGGACCAATGACCTCTTCGGTCCGAAGCATCCACCGGCATCGACGGACCCGGCACCCGCTTCGTGCTCTTCACCGCCGGTTGCCCGCTGCGGTGCCTCTACTGCCACAACCCCGACACCTGGGCGACGCGCAACGGCCGTCGGGTCACCGCCAGGGAGGTGCTCGACAAGATCGAGCGTTACCGTCCCTACCTCAGCGCCGCAGGCGGCGGCGTGACCGTCTCCGGCGGCGAGCCGCTGCTCCAGCCGGCGTTCACCGGCGAGATCCTCGCCGGCAGCAGGCGCATGGGGCTCAGCACAGCGCTCGACACCTCGGGTGTGCTCGGCGCCCGGGCGGACGACGAGCTGCTCGCTGCGACCGACCTGATGCTGCTCGACATCAAGGCGATCGACCCGGTCCTCTACCGGGGGCTCACCGGAGGCGACCTGTCGCCGACCCAGGAGTTCGCCGAGCGCCTGGCGGCGATGGGGAAGCCGACGTGGGTGCGTTTCGTCCTGCTCCCCGGCTGGACCGACGACCCCGAGCACGTGCGTGCGCTCGCCGGGTACGTCGCCTCGCTCGGCAACGTCGAACGGGTGGACGTCCTCGGCTACCACCGCCTGGGACGTGAGAAGTACGCCGCGCTCGGGCTGCCCGACCGCCTCGCAGGAGTGGCAGCCGCGACCCCGGAGGCGATCCTCTCGGCGCGCGCCGTCTTCGCCGCGGCCGGCCTGGCGGTCACCTAGACCGTGTCGTCGCCCCGGCCCTGAGCTGTGAGCGGAGGGTCGCCGACCTCGCTGCCGATCCGGCGTCCGGTGATGTCGCGCCAGACGATCCGCAGGTACAGGTGACGGAGCCCGGCTGCCCAGGGCTGCGGGTCCCAGTGCTGCTTGATGTCGGCGAGCTCCTTCGGGTCGTCGATGATCTCCGCGGTGCCGAGCGCCACGACGCTCCAGCCCTCGTGCCTCTCGTGGTCGAGGTGGTCGATCTCGAAGGCCAGCTCACTGCCCACCGCATAGGTGCCGAGCTGACTACTCGGAGAGGTCCGGAAGATGATCTCGTCCTCGTACATGGTGTAGTTCACCGGCAGCAGCCGCAGACCCACGGGAGTGACCATGGCGACACGTCCCACCACGCTGTCTCCCAACAGCGTCAGGCACTCGTTCAGGGTCAGCTCGACAAGCTCTTTCATCGTCCCTCCTGCGTTTCTTCATGCTGCGTGAGGACCGCTCGGCGAGGCCAGAGGCAGAAGTCCCGGGCCCTACGTCACACTTTGCGAATGCTGCACCTGCGGATCTCAGTCCCTTCAGCGCTGGCGGACGACGTGATGAGAATCCTCGCCGAGGACCCGGCGGTGAGCAGCCTCGCGACCGTTCGCGGCGCCTCCATCGAACCCCGCGGCGACCTGGTCTTCGCAGACGTCGCGAGGGAGGCCACCAGCGACATCGTCGACAAGCTTCGCGCCATCGGCCTTCCCTACGAGGGCAGCCTCCACGTGGAGCCGGTGCGGGCCTGGCTGTCGCGACGAGGGCTGGAGGCGGAGCAGCTGGCCCCCGGCAGCAGCGCCGACTCGGTCGTCTGGGTCGACGTCACCCAGCGCGCCTACGAGGACAGCGAGCTCAACTGGACCTACGTCAGCTTCATGGCCCTGGCCACGATGATCGCCGGCATCGCGATCATCCTGGACTCCCAGATCCTCGTGATCGGGGCCATGGTGTTGGGCCCGGAGTTCGGGGCCATCGCCGCCCTCGGTGTGGCACTGGTACGTCGACGCGCCTCCCTGTTCACGTTGGCCGCGCGGACGCTCCTCGTCGGTTTCGGCCTGGCGATCCTCGTGACCACGGTTGCCGCGCTGTTGGGCCGGGCGCTCGGGTGGGTCTCGCTCGAGGACGTCACCGGCTCGAGACCCGACACGGCATTCATCTACTCACCCGACAAGTGGTCGTTCATCGTGGCCGTCATCGCCGCCGCCGCGGGCGTCCTGTCACTGACCTCCGCACGCGTCGGCGGGCTGTCCGGGGTGTTCATCTCCGTGACCACAGTGCCGGCCGCGGGCAACGTCGCCATGGGGCTTGCCTTCGGCGCGACCCACGAGATCTGGGGCAGCTCGCTGCAGCTGGTCGTGAACCTGGCGGGCATGGCGCTCGCGGGCTGGGCGACGCTCGCCCTTCAGCAAGCGGTGTGGTCTCGGGTCTCGCTGTATCGGGCAAGGTCGACCGCCCGGCGTCGCCACGAGTGACGCCGGCCCTCAGATGCTGGGCTCGTCGGGCGTGGCGAGGGTGAGCACCGCGTCGGCGATCTGGGGGTCCCGCTCCAGCCGCTCCTCGAGGTCCCGGAGCATGTAGGCGACCTTCGTCTCCGGCAGCTCGCCGACCAGGTCGACGTTCGCGACCAGCAGCACCTGGCGGGGCCCCACGAACTCCAGCCGCAGGTAGGTCACCCGGCTGATCTCCGACATCTCCTTGAGCCGGTCGACTGCCGCGCCCCTCAGCCGGTCGTCGGTCTCCTGCCCCGTCAGGAACCGCCGGTTGCGGTTGATCAGCACGATGGCGACCACCCCGAGCAGGAGGCCCACGATGATCGAGCCGATCGCGTCGTACACCGCGTTGCCGGTCACCTGGTGCAGGAAGATGCCCAGAGCGGCGATCACCAGACCGATCAGCGCCGCCGAGTCCTCGGCGAACACCGCGCGCAGCGTGGGGTCCGAGGTGGCGAGGGCATGCTCGAGCACGTCGCGGTCCAGCGCGCGTGCCTCACCCCGGGTCTGCCGGAAGGCCTGGAGGAACGAGACGCCCTCGAACACGAAGGCGATGGCGAGCACGACGTAGGCCCAGGTGTAGGAGGTCTCCTCGCTGGACTCGGTCAGCTTGGAGACGCCGTTCCAGACGGAGACGACCGCACCGGCGGTGAACAGCCCGAGCGCGGCGAGCATCGCCCAGACGTACGCCTCCCTGCCGTAGCCGAACGGGTGAGCCGAGTCGGGCTCGCGCCGCGAGCGGCGGTCCGCTATCCACAGCAGGACCTGGTTCCCCGTGTCGGCCCACGAGTGGGCGCTCTCGGCGAGCATCGACGCGCTGCCCGTGATCAGGGCGACCACTGTCTTGGACACCGCGATCCCCAGGTTCGCGAAGAAGGCGATGATGACGGTGGTCGTGCTCTCTCCGCCGGATTCGCCGCCCTTCAGCTCCGGTTCCGCCACGTACTGGTTGGTCATCGCGCTCCTCGGCGGCCGTGCCTGGTCATCCTGACGCTGGTGCCCTCAGGCGGCCACCCCGAAACCCCTTCCCCTGCTTGGGGCAAATCGCGGACCTGCGCGTGCTCACCCGAATTCGCCATTGTCCGGCTCCGACACTTGATGTTTTGCTCGAAGGTAGTCCACCGAGAGGACGTCTTCTCGGTGACCCCAACTCCGAACGGAGAGTGGCATGCGGCGCATCAGTGCCATCGTCCTCTTGGCGATAGCCCTGTTCTTCGGCAGCTTCACATTCGCCGCCGCGAACCCTGACCCCACCGGTGACGGCACCAACGCTGACGGTGCTGTCACCAGCGCCAGTGACGGTGGCCAGGCGGACAACAGCAACGGGAACAGCAGCGACAACGGCGCCGACCAGGTCGTCGGCAACAACGACCACGGCGGCAACCTGACCCTGATATCGGTGTCAGACCAGTACAAACAGGTCGATGTCGGCCCCAAGGGCGACAGCCTGGGAGACCAGATGGTCTTCAGCGACAAGCTCTACGAGGACTCGGGGTCCAACCAGATAGGGACGCTGGACGGCTTCTGCGTCCTGACCCATGTGAACAAGGAGAAGAAGGCCATCACCCAGGAGTGCGTGATCACCCTGACGCTCCCGAAGGGCCACCTCACCGGCCAGGGGGTGATCCGCTTCTCCGCGGCCACCGCCCATGACAGCTTCCCGATCGCGATCACCGGCGGAACCAGCAACTACGACCACGCGTCAGGCGAAGCACATGTCACCTTCCTGAGCGACACGAGAACCAAGATCGTCCTCGACCTCAACAGCTGACCCCAGGCGTCCTGAACACCCCAGGTCCAGGAGAGTCCTCGGGGATCCGGAGACCACCGGCGCGACAGTGCCGGTGGTCTTCATGTCGGCAGTTCAAACATCTACGAAAAAGCGGTCCAGACGACATTGCGACCTTTGTCCGGCTTGGCAGAAACTCGTGCCTTGTCGGGGGCCGCGCGTTGGAGCCTCCCCCGGCGCGCGGGCCCAAGTCCATACAGTCTCGCGACGTCGGCACAAGTGGGTAGTGCAGGCGACAGCGCCCGCTCGGGAGGGTGAAGATCCGTGACACAACCTGAACATGCCTTTCTCTACTACCGCTCACCCGCGGAGATCCGCGAGGTGCAGTTCGCGCACCGCATCCGAGGCTTGGACGAGTACGAAGTCGCGGAGTTTCTCGACCTCCTTGCCGACCAGGTGCAGGCCTCCGAGCACGAGCTCACCCGACTCCGGGAGGAGAACGAGCAGCTCCGCGCGGAGAACGACCGGCTCCGCGACGAGAACCGGCGGCTGGCCGCTGAGCCGCCAGCGCTGACGGCCCCCCAGATGACCCCGCAGGCCGCCTCCCTGCTGATGCACGCCCAGCAGATGGCTGACCAGCTGGTGGAGGAGGCGGTACGTCGGTCGCGCGACATGCTGACCGTTGCCCGCGCCGAGAAGCGCGCGATGCTGCGCAACGCCCAGGAGGCCGCGACGGCGATGCTGCGCGAGGCGCGAGACTCGCCGCAGGTCCCGCGCATCGCGCCTCAGCGGACCTGGCAGCTCGACGGCACCGCAGCCGTGTCGTCCGGCATGTGACAGCACCGACCGCCCGCACCCGATCGGTAACAGGAGCATCTCGTGGCATCAACCCGTGACGTCCGGTACCTCGACGAGTACCTCGCAGACCGCTCGTCGCGCTCTGGGCGTCACGCCGCGCGGGACTTCACACCCGCTCCGAGGATCGCGCTGGAAGAGCCCGCCTCCACGGCGTTCGCCGTGACTTTGAACTTCGACGAGTTCTCGGAGCGGCGGGTGCGCCAGGCCTGGGACGCCCTCGACGAGCACGGCGTCCCGTCGGCCGGGGCGACGAACGAGCCAGGCTTCAAGCCACACATCACCTTGGCCATCGTCAACACCCCCTACCCCGAGCACGTCGCGGTCAGACTGCGCGGGCCCCTCGCGAACGTGGCCGGGGTGCCCGTGACGATGACCGCCCTCGGGTTCTTCCTGACCAACAAGGCGCCGGCGTACCTCGCGGTCGCCCCCACGCGCCGCCTGCTCGAGCTGCACGACGAGGTCCACCGGGCCATCGGCGACACCGAGAGCTGGTCGTACTACAAGCCGGGCAACTGGATGCCGCACTGCACACTGGCCATGGACGTCGTCTGCCAGACGACCGTGGCCGAGGCGCTCGCCGACACGACGCTGCCGATCCAGGCGACCGTGGGGTCTGCGCACCTCGTGGAGCTGCCTCCCATGCCCGAGCCGGCAGTCAAGCCACACCGCCAGGCGCCGGGATCCCACCGGCGCCCGGACACTGCGGGCAAGCGCCGCGGCTCGCCCGCGCGACGCGAGGTCGGCCGCCGTTCCAGCTGACCAGCCCTACCCCAGCAGGAACATGACGAAGAAGACCAAGGCGATCACGGCGAGCAGCAGCACGGCGAGCACGACAGGGCCCACCGTCTTGCGCGGTGCGGCGTTCAGTGGTTGGTCGTTGGCCGGCATCCGAGGCGGCCGGTTCTCGCTCATGCTCACTCTCCTCGATTCCCAGTCTCGCTTCATAGCTCCGGGTGCGGAGTACCCGCCGCGCGGAGGCAGTATTCACCTGCACCCGCGCGTGAGCGGCGTCGCTCACGCGAGCTCGGCGAGGACCTTCGGGATCTCCGAGGTCAGCTCCCGCGCGAGGTAGCCGACTCGTGCCACGCCCGTGGCGAGCCGCTCCCCGGCCCTCGCGTGGACGTAGCCGCCCCACACCGCGGCCTGGGCCGGTTCGGCGCCGCGAGCGACCAGGCCCGCCACGATGCCGGCCTGTACGTCGCCGGAGCCGGAGACACCGAGCCCCGGGCTGCCGCCCTGCACGACCCACGACTTCCCGTCGGGAGTCACGACCAGCTTCTCCTCACCGCCGCAGAGCACGACCACGTGCGAGCGCCGCGCGACGTCGAGGGCGGCGTCGTACGGGTCCTCGAAGACCTCGGTCTCGTCCCGCCGCGCGGTGCGCGCGAGCTCGGTGGGGTTGACGGTGAGGACCACCCGGCCGTCCAGGTGACGAAGACCCTCGGGATGCTCCGTGAGGTACGCCGAAGCCAGGGCGTCGACGACCAGCGGCCCGTCGAGCTCGGCAGCGACTGCCGAGAGCAGCCGGACGGACGCCTCGGGGTCGCAGAACCCGGACCCGACCAGGAAGGCGTCCTCGCCTTCGGCGAACGACGCGATCTTCTTCGCCGCCGACAGGTCGATGTTCCCGTCGTCGTCCGTCGCGAGGCCCGTCACCGCCGCCTCCGGCACCGTCACGGCGAGGGTGGTTGCCGCGGTTGCCACGGTGGCGACCTTCAGCTTCCCGGCCCCGGCCCGCAGCGACGCCTCGGCAGCGAGCAGCACTCCACCGGGGGTGGCCTCGGTGCCGCCCAGGACCGCGATCCGGCCCCGCGCACCCTTGCCGCTCCCGGGTTCGGGGAGCGGCCAGTCCCGCAGGAGGGCCGGGGTGACCACCGCAGGATCAGCTCGTCTCACCGTCGGTCTCCGATCCCTGGGACGCCTCGTGGGTGACCTCGGCGGTGGTGTCTACCGCGGTGGTGTCCGCGAAGCGCACCAGCTCGAAGGCGTCGTCCGTGCGCCGGTAGGTGGTCATCGAGATGTTGGGCAGGTCCTCGTCCCGGTCGATCTCCAGGAGCCGCTCCTCCGAGAGGCCTTCGAGCACATAGCGGAAGGTCATGATCACCGCCTGGTGCGTGAAGAGCCACACGTGCGCGTCGTCGTACCCGAACCGCAGGTCGTTGAGGAAGCTCCGCACCCGGAGCGCGACGTCGCACCAGCTCTCGCCCTGGGGCGGCTGGTAGTAGAACTTGCCGAGCTTCTTGCGGCGCTCCGCCTCTGCCGGATAGCGAGTCCGGATGCCCAGGCCGGTCAGGCCGTCGAAGACACCGAGGTCACGCTCCCGCAGGCGCTCGTCGTGCAGCACCTCGAGGCCGAGGGGCTCGACGAGCCGCTGCGCGGTGTCCGAGGCCCTGACGTAGGGCGAGGCGACGACGACCGTCGGCCGGTCCGGCAGGTCCTGCTGGGCAAGCCACTTCCCCACGCCGTCGGCCTGCGACTCGCCGATCTGGGACAACCTCACGTCGGCGTCCCGGAAGTCGAGGTCGAGCACCTCCGCCCCGGCCTCCTTGGCCCGGGCGTCGGCGCGGTTGCCGACACTCTGGGCATGACGCACCAGGGTGAGGGAGGCTGGTCCGCCCGTCCACCTCGGTTTCACCACGATCACCGACCTCCTGAGCCTGCGGCCTCGAGAGCCGCCTCGAGCGTGCACGTCCTGCGCTCATCGTTACAGCGCCGGTGTGTACCCGGAACCCGCGCGATAACCCCATGTGGGTCGAAGTCACGCGTCGCGGCCGCCGAGGCGCCCCGGAGCGGTCGCGTAAAGCGCCCGCTGAACTGGTCCCGCCCGCCGCGCATCAAGAGGACCCTGAAGGGGACCTACTGCCATCCGGCTGAGGAGAGGAACGCCATGACGACCGTCGACGAGCCGCTTCCCGAGCACACCATCCCCGACGGCGTCGACATGGCGACCGTCGAGGCCGTCGGCCTGGTCTCGGAGGCCCTGGAGTACACCGAGCGGGCCCGGGGCCACCTGTACTCCTTCCACCAGCTCACCGGCGGTGCGGACCTCAAGCTCGGCGTGGCGGTGGAACGACTGCGCGAGGCAGGTCACCACGACCTCGCGGACGAGATAGAGCGCGAGATCGTCGGGCGCAACGTGCTCCCGGGCCGGTGGACCTTCCAGGTCGTCGAGGAGTACGACGACACCTACTGGTCGGCCTTCCGCGAGATGGAGCGCAGCGTGAGAGACCGGCTCGTGCAAGGTCGCCGCCACCTCTTCGAAGCCAACATGAAGGAGGAGCGGCGTACTCACGGCCATCCCGACCACACCGCCCGACCCGGCGTCACACCCGAGCCAGACGCATGACCGAGCGTCCCGGCGCTGCCGCGTGGGTGCCTGAGGACCCCACGCTGGACGACCTGCGCTCGGCCGCACAGGACTGCCGCGGCTGCGAGCTCTACGAGAACGCGACCCAGGCCGTCATGGGCGAGGGCCCGGCAGACGCCCGGATCATGTGCCTCGGCGAGCAGCCCGGCGACAAGGAGGACCAGGTCGGCGAGCCGTTCGTCGGGCCGGCCGGCAAGCTCCTCGACCGGGCACTCGCCGAAGCGGGCATCGACCCGGAGTCGGTGTTCCGGACCAACGTTGTCAAGCACTTCAGGTTCGCCGGCACCCGCGGCAAGCAGCGCATCCACAAGTCGCCAAGCCGGGTGCACGTCTCCGCGTGCGGACCGTGGCTGGTCGCGGAGCTCGCGCTGGTCCGACCGAGAGGTGTCGTCGTGCTCGGAGGTACGGCGGGCAAGGCACTGTTCGGGTCGTCGTTCCGGGTCGGTGAGACCCGGGGCGCACTCGTCGACTGGCCCGAGGCGTTCCCGGTGGAGTACACGCCGGCGTGGGTCCTGCCCACGACTCATCCCTCCGCGGTGCTGCGCTCCCGCACGCGCGACGCGGACCTCGCCGCGTTCGTCGCGGACCTGCAGGTCGCAGCCGCCGCCCTCTGAACCCTCCCTCTCCCCTTGTAACGCGGGGTTACCGACGGCCCACAAGCGGCATACCGCTTGAGATGCGTCCACAGCGCTTGCGGAGAAGCGCTGTGCCGTCAAGCACATTGGGTCTGTCCGATAGGGAACGTGTTCTAGGCTCGCGGAATGGATCGGAACTCCTACCAGCGCATCTCGATGACCCTCGAGGAGATGGCCGAGCACGACCGCGTCTTCGGCGCCCTCGCACAGCGCACCCGCGAGTTCATCGACGCGAGCCTGCACACGGTCGTCGACCACGCCGAGATCGAGGAGGTCACCGCGACCCTGGAGGCCCTGACAGCCAGGCTCGTCAAGGAGACCGACCCGACGTACCTCGGCGTGAAGATCGGCCCCGACGGCTCGGGACGCAACCACGGGAACGCCGTGGTCGGCCTGCGCAACCCGTTCGCTCCCCCGCTGAACGTCGAGAAGACCGAGGACGGCACCGCCTTCGCGTCGTTCCGCCTCGGTGCCGCCTACGAAGGGCCGCCGGACCTCGTCCATGGCGGGGTGAGCGCGCTGATCCTCGACCAGATGCTCGGCGAGGCCGCCGCTGCGGGCGGGGCACCCGGAATGACCGGCCGGCTCAACCTGACCTACCGGCGCCCGACCCCGCTGGGCGACCTGAGCGCCAAGGCGTGGATCCACGAGGTGAACGGCCACAAGACCACCGTGCTCGGGCACATCATCGGCCCGGACGGCGAGCCCACGGTCGAGGCCGAGGGCCTCTTCATCCTGCCGCGCTGGGCCAGGGAGGCGATGGCCGCCGCGAAGGAGCGCGGCCACGCGTTCGAGTAGCCCGCGGCTGCGTCACTCCTCGTCGATCACGTGGACTGCAGCCTCCTCGGCGCTCGCACCGGCGCCGTTGATCCCGACGTCCTCGGCCACGAGGTCCGACTCGGTGTCCTCGGCGCTGCCCTGGTCCTCGGCCACGAGGCGGCCCGCCCTGACGTCGCCGACCTCGCCGAAGACGTGCTCGTCCTCGTCCTCCGCCTCGAGGTACGGGTCGGGTTCCGGCTCCTCCTGGGCGATCCGCTGCTCGAGGGTCTCGCCGACCTCTTCCTCGTAGGGGGTGTTCCCAAAGCCCTCCGCACCGGACCACCTCTCGGGCGGGGAGTACCCCTCGTCGAGGGCATCCTCGAGGCCGCGGTCCACAAGCGTGTCCTCGGGCTGGAGCTGGTTCTCGTCGTCGACGCTGTACTCGCCGTAGTCCTCACGGCTCGTCTCACCGGTGTTCTCCGACATGTCCTCCCCTCCTTCGGGAGCGGCTTCACCTCCAACGTAGCCCCTCGGTTCTCGCGGCGGACCGGACCTCCCACTTCCGCGGCCGGACACATGGTCCGGGCCGGTCCGGGGCACACGCCCGCGGCAGGGCCGCCCGACCTTCGACGGCCCGCTGTGACACGGAAGGTGAGTGAAGCATGACCGAGCAGCCGGAGAACGAGAGCTACCACGGCTACAGCGTCGACGACGAGGACCAGCCGCAGTCGACGGGCGACAGCATGGTCGACAGCGACCGGGTCGCCGACCCCCTCGACGAGGGTTACTCACCGCCCGAGAAGTGGTCGCCTGCGGAGAAGTACGGCAACACCCCGCTCGAGGAGCAGCTGGGTGAGACCCTCGACCAGCGCCTCGCGCAGGAGGTCCCGGAGCCCGACCCGTACGAAGCCGCAGCCGACGAGACCGAGCACGTCTCCGGTGAGGTGGGCGAGGCTCGTGCGGGCCGGCTCGTCGCCGAGGACGAAGGGACCGCGGAGGACACCGAGAAGGACCTCGTGGCCGGCGACGTGGGCATCGACGGCGGCGCGGCGAGCGCCGAAGAGGCAGCAGTCCACGTCGTCGAGGAGGAGTGACCAGGGCGCGAGCTCGCTTGCCCTGACGGGCCTGCAGACGACGAGACCCGCAGCGGACTGCTGCGGGTCTCGTGCTGTCCAGCCAGGTCCGGCCGGTCGGGGTCAGCGGCGCGAGGCCGAGACCTCCTCGCGCTTCATGCCGCGCTCGCCGGAGTCGGTCAGACGCGCCTCCTCGGCCGCCTGGGCCTCGAGCTCGGCCCGCCTGGTCGCCTCGAGCATGTCGCGGGCGGCGTCGTAGGCACCCGGCGAGCTGACCAGGTCGGAGGCACCGCCCTGCAGCCGGTTCAGCGCGGCGCGGGCGAAGATCTGCTGCTCGGTCGTGGTGCGCTCCGACCGGCCGCGGCCGATGAAGCTGACGAACCAGTGCAGCAGAGCCGTGATCCGGTTCTTGAAGCCGGTGATGTAGACGAGGTGGACGGCCAGCCACATCAGCCAGGCGACGAACCCGGTCAGTCGCAGCTTGCCGACCATGGCAACGGCACGGAACCGCGAGATCGTGGCCATGCTGCCCTTGTCGAAGTACTTGAACGGCCCCTCGGGCGCCTTGCCCTTGACCCGGTTGTCGATCTGCTTGGCGGCGTACTTCGCGCCCTGGATCGCGACCTGCGCGACACCGGGGAGGTTGTTCAGGCTGATCATGTCGCCCACCACGAACACCTCGGGGTGCCCGGGCAGCGTCAGGTCGGGGTTGACCCCGATCCGGCCGGCGCGGTCCAGCGGGGCTCCGGTCTGCTCGGCGAGCGTCTTGCCCAGCGGGCTGGCCTGGACGCCCGCGGCCCACATCTTCGTGACCGCGTCGATCCGGCGGCGGGTGCCGTCCTTGTCCTTCACCTCGAGGCCGCGCTCGTCGACGTCGACGACCATCGCGCCGAGCTGGACCTCGACGCCGAGGTTCTCGAGCGCTCGCTTGGTCTTCTCGCCGAGCTTCGCGCCGAACGGCGGCAGCACCTGCGGCGCCGCGTCGAGCAGGATCACGCGGGCCTCGCGGGTGTTGATCTTGCGGAAGTCCTTGCGCAGCGTCCGGTGGGCGAGCTCTGCGATCTGGCCGGCCATCTCCACGCCCGTGGGTCCGGCACCGACCACCACGAAGGTGAGCAGCCGCTCGATCTCCTCCTCGTCCTCGGCGAGCTCGGCGAGCTCGAAGGCGCCGAAGATCCGGCCGCGCAGCTCGAGCGCGTCGTCGATCGACTTCATGCCGGGGGCGTACTCCGAGAACTGGTCGTTCCCGAAGTAGGACTGGCCGGCGCCTGCGGCGACGATCAAGGAGTCGTACGGCGTCACGGTGGTCCGGTTGAGCACGTGCGAGGTGACGGTCCGCGCCTCGAGGTCGACGTCGGTGACCTCGCCGAGGATCACGCGCGCGTTCTCCTGCGAGGCGAGGATCTCGCGGGTCGGCGGCGCGATCTCGCCCTCGGAGAGGATGCCGGTCGCCACTTGGTACAGCAGCGGCTGGAAGAGGTGGTGCGTCGTCTTCGCGATCATCGTGATGTCCACGTCGGAGCGTCGCAGCGCCTTGGTGCCGAACAGGCCTCCGAAGCCCGATCCGATCACCACGACCTTGTGCCGGTCCGATGTCACCTGGTTCATCGCGTCCTCTCCTGTGTCCGTCCGTCGATCCCCCGCGGTCACTGTGCCCATTCTCAGGGCCCACAAGACACAACACCGAGGGCGTCTCGATGCTTGCGCTTCGACAGATGACGTGGCTCACAGGTCTAGGCGGGGCCGGGTCCCGGCGGCAGTAGAGAGTGCGAGCAGGCTCACATCCGATCTGGGGCAGTATGGACCGGGTGACGCACTTCGACCTCGCGATCATCGGCAGCGGATCGGGCAACTCCATCCCGGACGGCCGCTTCGCCGACCGCAAGATCGCCATTCTCGAGAAGGGCACGTTCGGCGGCACGTGCCTGAACGTCGGCTGCATCCCCACGAAGATGTTCGTGCACCCGGCGGACCTGGCCGCGTCGGTGGAGCACGCCCGAGAGGTCGGCGTGGACCTCCACCTCGACGGCGTGCACTGGGCGGAGATTCGCGACCGGATCTTCCGGCGGATCGACCCGATCTCCGTGGCGGGTCGGAACTATCGAGCCGAGCGGCTGGAGAACGTCACGCTGTTCGAGGGTCATGCGCGCTTCACGGCTCCGCGCACGATCGACACCGGGACCGGCGAGACGATCACGGCCGACCAGGTCGTCCTCGCGGCCGGCAGCCGCGCCGTCGTACCCGACATCCCCGGCATCTGCGAGGTCGAGCACCACACCAGCGACACGATCA
This sequence comes from Nocardioidaceae bacterium, assembly GCA_035297905.1. Taxonomy (GTDB): domain Bacteria; phylum Actinomycetota; class Actinomycetes; order Propionibacteriales; family Nocardioidaceae; genus Nocardioides_C. The sequence goes on along the minus strand of DATGYO010000110.1, from coordinate 15,090 downwards.
TGCGGATCGACGCACTGCCCGAGCGGCTCGCCATCATCGGCGGCGGCTTCGTCGCCATGGAGTTCGCGCACGTCTTCGGCTCCTTCGGCAGCGAGGTCACCGTCGTCAACCGGTCCGACCGGTTGCTGCGCGGCGAGGACGAGGAGGTCTCGGAGCGGTTCACCAAGCTCGCGGAGGGCCGGTGGGACGTGCGGCAGCGGACGTCCACCGCCAAGGTCGAGCAGTACGACGGCCGCATCCGCCTGCACCTCGACACGCCTGGCGGGTCCGAGGTCCTGGACGTCGACACGCTCCTGGTCGCGACGGGTCGCCGCTCGAACTCCGACGGTCTCGACCTCGACCGGGCGGGCGTCGAGGTGGACGACGACGGGCTGGTGGTCGTGGACGGGTACCAGCGGACGACCGCCGACGGGGTGTGGGCGCTCGGCGACGTGAGCAACCGCTACCAGCTCAAGCACGTCTCGAACCACGAGGCCCGCGTCATCCAGCACAACCTGCTGCACCTCGACGACCCCGACTCGATGGTCGAGGCCGACCACGACGCCGTGCCGAGCGCGGTGTTCACCTCACCGCAGATCGCCTCGGTCGGCCTCTCCGAGCAGGAGGCCCGCGAGCAGGGCGTGCCCTACGTCGTGGCGCGGCAGTCGTACGGGGACACGGCGTACGGCTGGGCGATGGAGGACACCACGAGCTTCGCGAAGGTGCTCGCCGACCCTGAGACCGGCCGGCTCCTCGGCGCCCATGTCATGGGACCTGAGGCCTCGAACCTGATCCAGCCCCTGATCGCCGGTGTGGCCTCCGGGCAGCCCGCCGAGGAGATCGCCCGGGGTCAGTACTGGATCCACCCGGCCCTCAGCGAGGTCGTGGAGAACGTGCTCCTCGGCGTCTGCGTCGACGCTCCACGGACCGGGACACCCGGCTGACAGCGCGTCCGACCACCGGGCCGCCGAGCCGGTCGCGACGGGCCGGCTCTCCCGGCGTCACGAGCACGGAGGACACCTGCTCCAGACCGGGGTGCTCGTGGTCCCCGCCCTCGACCACGCCGGTCCACCAGGACATGTGGAGCCCCTCGGGCCCCTTGTCCTCGAGGACTGCCAGGTTGTTGTCGAACCACGGGCCCTTGATCAACCCCCACGTGAAAGGCGGCTCAGGGACGTGCGCGGACCTCGCCGCGACAGCACCCATCGGGCCGGCGAGGCCGTAGGAGAGGAAGGCGGTCGCGAACCGCATCGCCCGAGGGAGCGGGTTGCGGATCGGCGAGCAGACCGCCTGGACGATGCGGCTGCGCGGCCCGGACCTGCCCTCGACCTTCGACACCTCCGAGACGTAGGAGTGGTGGACGTCCCCCGACAGGAAGGTGACCGTGTCCGGGGCAGGCCCCCGCTCGCCGTACGCAACCGCCAGCGCCATCTCCGCGACCTCCGCGAAGCCGCGTTCGAACGCCGCCCAGTGCTCGAGGTCGACCGTCTGCCGCATCCACTCGCCGAAGCGGGCGCCACGGTCGCCCCAGGCCCCGCCGACCAGCGCCTCGTCCCAGGCCTCGAAGTGGTGCAGGCCCGGGGAGAGCAGGAACGGCAGGGACGTACCCACGAGGAGGTGCCGGAAGCCGCCCTGCATCTGCTGGTCGAGCCAGTCGAGCTCCTCAGGGTCGAGCATCGACCGCTGGCCGGGCTCGAGCACCCGCGCGGCTCGCGAGTCGACCACGACGAGGCGTACGTCGTCGACGTCGCGGGTGTAGCTCCAGCGGTACGTCGTCGGCTCCTGGTCGACCCGTTCGGCGAACTCGTCGAGCCGGGCCGTGATGTCGACCTCGGCGGAGGGGTCCGACGCCGTCCCTGAGGCACCGCCCGTGACTGCCTGCCAGAGCTCGTCCTTGGCGCGCTCCTCGGGCGAGAGGTTCCCGAGGTGCTGGTAGATCCAGTAGGACCCGAGGCCGGAGACGATCCGCTCGTGCCACCACGAGGTGGCCTCCATCTTCTGCTTCCACTCGGCGGAGGTGTTCCAGTCGTCGCGGATGTCGTGGTCGTCGAAGATCATCAGGCTCGGCAGCGTGGAGAGCAGCCACCGGTTCGCCGGGTCGTCCCAGGCGAGCTTGTAGAGGTGGGCGTATTCCTCGAAGTCCTTGAGCTCGCTCCACGGCGGCTCGTCGATGTCCCGGCGAGACCGGATGAACTCCTCCATCTCCTTGCTGGTCTCGTCGGCGTAGACCTGGTCGCCGAGGAACAGCACCTGGTCCGGCCACCTCTCGGGAGCACCCTCCTCCTCGCCGGCGACCATCTTCAGCGCGTAGGCGCGCAGGGCGTCGACGCCGTGGGTGCGGTTGCCCTTCTCGTCGTGGGAGACGCTCGTGCGACAGGAGCCGAAGGCCATCCGGAGCGGCTTCCCCGGCTCGAGCGTGGCGATCACGCTGGGCGGGAAGGACGAGGACTCGTCCGGCCATACCGTCGTACCGCCGATCTCCACGCGGTAGGGGTTCTTGCTCCCCGGCTCGAGACCCTCGACCTCGACGAGTGCGTAGTGGTGTCCGTGCGCCGCGAAGGTCCGGGCCGACCACGACCGTCCGGCGGCGTGCACGACGACGGTTGCGGCATGTGCCGTCTCCACCCAGATGCTCGCACTGGTCTGGTCCACGTATCTGAGCAAGGGGCCGAGCACGAGCAGGTCCTGGGTCATTCCCTATGTCTACCCCCTCGGCACTCCCGCCACGCTGCGAACGTGGCCTTCATCGCCTTCGGGGACGCGGCAGATATGACAACCGCTCGACGGGGTATATGACCTCAGCCCGGTGCTCGCCGGGCTCGACAGGAGGCACCCATGAACGCGGGGAACGTAACCGCACAGGCCCAGCAAGTCGGGCGCACCGCCCAGAACAGCAAGGTCCTCGACCACGCGATCCGTGTCGGGCTCATCGCCTACGGCGTGGTGCACCTGTTGATCGCCTGGGTGGCGGTCCAGCTGGCGTTCGGCAACGACGAGGGCTCGGCCTCGAGCCAGGGGGCGCTGAGCCAGCTGGCGAAGACCCCGATGGGCGGGGTGCTGCTCTACGTCGTCGCCGCCGGCTTCGGTGCGCTGGTCGTGTGGCAGCTGGTCGAGGCGGCCGCGGGCCATCGTGACCAGGAGGGCAAGAAGCGGGTGTTCAAGCGCCTGGGCTCGGCTTTCAAGGTGGTCATCTACGGCACCCTCGGTTGGAGCGCCTTGAAGATCGCGATGGGTGGCGGCTCCAGCGGCGGCGGCACCGACACCACGACCGCCAAGATCATGTCGATGCCTGCCGGTCCGGTCCTCGTCGGCATCGTGGGGCTCGCGGTGCTCGGCTTCGCCCTGCGGCTCATCTACCGCGGCCTGAGCGAGGACTTCGCCGACAAGCTCGACATCGAGGGCCGCCTCGGCAACAGCGGCAAGACGTTCATCACCTTCGGCAAGGCCGGCTACGTCAGCAAGGGTCTGGCCTTCTTCATCGTCGCCGGCCTCTTCCTGTGGGCCGCATGGACCCATGACCCGAAGAAGTCCGGTGGTCTCGACCAGGCCCTCCACCACCTCCTCCAGCAGCCGTTCGGCATGCCGATGCTGCTCGCGCTCGCTGCCGGGTTCGCCTGCTACGGGCTCTTCGCCTTCGCCTGGGCTCGCCACCTCGACTCATGAGGGCCGCGGAGGCCGAGACCGAGCGCAGCCTGCTCCGCGACCTCGGGCTCTTGCGTACCACCCCCTCGGAGTAGCGATGTCCCAGGACCTGCAGACCGACCTGACCGTACGTCGAGCAGGGCAGCCGGCTGGTGAGGCCCCGTTGCTGGTGTTCCTGCACGGCCTGACCGACTCCGGGTCCGGGTGGCCGAGTGCGGAGAGGCACTGGGGGTCGACGTACTCGATCCTCACCCTCGACCAACGCGGCCACGGGACCTCGCCGCGGTTCACGCCGGAACAGCTCGCAACGCACCCCGGCGAGGTGATGGTCGCCGACGCGATCGGGATCCTCGAGCAGCTCGACGCACCTCCGATCCTGATCGGGCACTCTCTCGGTGGAGCCGTGGCGCTCACCGCCGCGGTACGACGGCCGGAGCTGGTGCGCGCGCTGGTCCTGGAGGACCCCGCTCCCCTGGGACCGGATGACCTGCAGCAGGACCGGTCGCGCGGTGAGGAGTTCGCGGCCGGGGTCCGCCAGAGCCTGGCCTCCCGCGACGACGAGGACCTGCTCCGGATCCGCCGCGAGCAGCACCCCGACTGGGCCGAGGACGAGCTCCTGGTCTCAGGCGTGGCCGAGCAGCAGATCGACCTCGACTACCTCGTGCACGGTGACTTCAAGCCGGTCACCCGGTGGCCGGAGCTGTTCGCGGGGCTGTCGGTCCCCACCCTCGTGGTCTCCGGCGACGACATGTCGGAGGTCTGCGTCACCGAACGTATGGAGGAGCGGATCGGTGACATCGCCAACCCCCACGTGAGGGTGGTCCGGGTCGCCGGCGCAGGCCACTGCATCCGACGGGAGCAGCCTGCCGCCTACTACGCCGCCGTCGATGCGTTCCTCGCGAAGCACGCGGCCGGCTGATCCCACGGGTCCGGCTGAGGCGCGCGGTGCCCTGCATCGTATCAATACTGCTGTCATGGCGGCCTGGCGACGACAGTTTCGCTACGAACCAGCGAGGCGCTGACGGTGCCGATCTGCTGGGAGTGCCTTCGACGTCCAGCGCCCGTGTGCGAAGGCTCGTCCGAGGTGATCGCCGCAGGAGCACCCGCGCTCACCCGTCCGGGGTCGCGAGCGGGATGGTGTGACTCGCTGGACACCCGCGACCACGGCAGGGCTAGCCTCATGCCATGGCAGCAGTGATGGGGTTGGTCAAGCGCACCCCCTCTGCTGCCCTGCTCGCTGCCCGGCTCATCCGGCTCCTGCTCTCTGCCCGGCTCGTCCGGCGCCAAGCCACCCGGAACAGGGTCTGACGGTGCCCCTGAACCTGGAAGCGCTTCCGCTGGGACCGGACCCCGAGTCGGTCAAGGAGGCGCGTGCCTGGGTTCGGAAGATCCTCACCCGGCTCGAGCGCGAGGACATCGTCGAAACCGCTGAGCTGGGGGTTTCGGAGCTGGTCACCAACGCCATCCTTCACGGCACGCCGCCGATCACCATCCGGGTCCGCGGCACACGGGACCACCCGCGCGTCGAGGTCCGGGACGCCTCGAACCGGCCGCCGCAGGTCAACGTCGAGATGGCCGACGAGGACCACCTGCTGGCGACCTTCGGCCGCGGCCTGGGTCTGGTCGCGCTGCACTCCTGCGCCTGGGGTGCAGAGCTCGTGCCGGACGGCAAGGTCGTCTGGTTCGAACCGGCCGCAGAGCCGCGCATGGAGGGCGACCTGAACGGTGAGGTCTTCGACCTCGACCAGACCGTGCAGGAGCGGATCGAGGCCGCCGGGCTGCCCGACGACCCCTTGCGGATCCAGATCATCGACATGCCGGTGGCGCTCTACGAGCGGTTCCGCCGGCGCTTGAGCGAGCTCGGCCGCGAGCTGCGGCTGCTCTCCCTCGCGCACGGTCACACCTACCCGATCGCCGCAGAGCTCAGCGACGTCTTCCTCCAGGTCGAGCAGGAGCGCAGGCTGACCCGCGGCATGGAGGTGCTCGAGGGTGCGGCGGCGGCAGGCCTGGACCGGGTCAGCGCGGGGCTGCTCGTGCCACGGACGGCTCCGGCCACGTCGGCCCGGTTGCTCGAGGTGCTCGAGCGTGCCGACGAGTTCTGCCGGGAGCAGCGTCTGCTCGTCCTCGCCGCCACCCCGCAGGAGCTCGAGATGCAGCGCTGGTACCTCGGCGAGGTCGTGCGTCAGGGCGCCGGCGAGAAGCCGCGACCCTGGACCGGATCGTTCACCGTGGACGAGACGCCCCAGAACGCGTGAGACCCCGTCACCCGCTGCACGCCTCCGTGCTGCTCGCGGTCGCCCTCGGCGGCGCTGTGGGGGCGATGCTCCGCTACGGCCTGACGCTGGCCGAGCCCGACGACAGCGGCTTCCCGTGGACCACGTTCTCGATCAACCTCGTCGGTGCGTTCCTGCTCGCGTTGCTGCCGGCCTCGGAACGGGTACGTCGACATCCCCTCCTGCCGCCACTCCTGGGCACCGGCGTCCTCGGCGGGTTCACCACGATGTCCACCTGGTCCGAGCAGACCCGCAGCCTCGTGTCGCAGGGTGCCGTCGGGACCGCGGCGGCCTACGTGGTCGGGACGCTCGCGGCGTGCCTGGTCGCGGTCGCCGTGGCGGACCGGTTCAGCACCGAGCCGAGCCGCGCAGAGTTCGACGAGGAGGAGGGCGACCTGTGACCTTCCTGCTCGTGGCTGCCGGGGCCGCGCTCGGCGCGCCGCTGCGCTACCTGACGGCGCACTTCCTCGACGGCGGCCGCCTCTGGAGCAGCCAGTGGGAGTCCCCGTGGAGCATGCACTGGGGCACGATGACCGTGAACGTCATCGGGTCGTTCCTGCTGGGCATGTTCAGCGGGATGGCGCTCTCCGGCCAGACCCTGGCGCTGCTCGGGACGGGCTTCTGCGGCGCCCTCACGACCTACTCCGCGTTCGCGGTGCACGTGCACGACCTGGGGCTCCGCAAGGGGGCGGCCACGGTCGCCCTGACCGTCGTACCGGCGTTGGCGCTGTGCTTCGTCGGGTTCTGGCTCGGCGCAGCCTGACGGCCACAGCGGGAGCCGCCGAGCCTAGCCGTAGCCGAGCTCGTGCAGCCGGTCGTCCTCGATCCCGAAGTGGTGGGCGATCTCGTGCACGACGGTGATCCGGACCTCGTCGACCAGCTCGTCCTCGTCGGCGCACATGCGCTGCAGCGGCATGCGGAAGATCATGATCCGGTCCGGGACGACGCCGGCGTATCTCGTGTCCCGCTCGGTCAGCGGCGTGCCGTCGTAGAAACCGAGCAGGTGCGGGTCGTCGGCCGGGGGCTCGTCCTCGACGAGCACCACCACGTTGTCGACGACCGCGGCGAGCTCTTCGGGGACCTGGTCGAGGGCGTCACCGACGAGCTCCTCGAAGCGCGCGCGGCTCATCTCGATCACGGTTCCATTGTCTCTCGTCCCCAAAGGGGCCGATCGACGATCTGATTTGGGGCGTCAAGGGCTGTGCCCTATGCTGTACCGGTCCCTGACGGCAGTCGCGCCCGACGGCCCATGGGTAACCAGCCCCCATCGTCTAGTGGCCTAGGACGTCGCCCTTTCACGGCGGTAGCACGGGTTCGAATCCCGTTGGGGGTGCAGGATCCGAGCCGGTTCCGGCCGATTCGGATGAATGGCGGTGGATGGGTTAGCATTCCAGCGCTCGAGCAACACAGAGCAGCACAGCAAGGCCCCGTAGCGCAGTTGGTTAGCGCGCCGCCCTGTCACGGCGGAGGCCGCGGGTTCGAGTCCCGTCGGGGTCGCCAGCCGAAGCCCCGGACCGCAAGGTCCGGGGCTTCGTCGTTCTCCGCCTGTCGTCCCAGGAACCACGCGGGTACGGCGCTCGTGGCCGGTGTCACACCGCTCAGGGGATTACTTGAATGGTCAACCATCGTTGGACAGGGCATGACCACCCACCTCGCACTCTCCCCCGAAGCCCAGGACCTCCTCTTCCGCGACGCCCGCACGGCGAACACCTTCAGCGACGAGCCCGTGACCGATGAGCAGATCGCCGCGATCTACGACCTGGTGAAGTACGCCCCCACCGCGATGAACAACCAGCCGCTGCGCGTCCTCCTGGTCCGCAAGGGCGAGGCACGTGAGCGGCTGCTCAAGCACATGGCCGACGGGAACCGCGACAAGACCGCCGACGCCCCGCTCGTGGCCGTGCTTGCCGCGGACACTGACTTCCACGAGAACCTGCCCCGGACGTTCCCGCACTTCCCCGGCGCCAAGGACCTCTTCGCCGAGGAAGCCGCGCGCGAGCAGGCCGCGAAGTTCAACGCGGCCCTGCAGATCGGCTACTTCCTCATCGGCATCCGTGCCGCGGGCCTCGCAGCGGGCCCGATGGGCGGCTTCGACGCGGAGGGCATCGACGCCACGTTCTTCGAGGGCACAGCCCTCAGGTCGCTCCTGGTGGTGAACATCGGCCGCCCTGGCCAGAACGCCTGGTTCGACCGGCTTCCCCGCCTCGAGCAGGACGAGGTCGTCCTCGAGGCCTGACCCACAAAGCGCTCTGCCGCACCGGGCCCGCCGCGCAACAGGCGGACCCGGTGCGATGCTCTAGGAGCCCAGTGCGTCCAGGGCAGCCATGTCCTCGGCGGCGAGCTCGAACCCGCCGACGTCGGCGTTCGAGCGGATCCGCTCGGCGCTGCGCGACTTCGGGATCGTGATGATGCCGTGCTGCAGGTGCCAGCGGACGATCACCTGAGCCGGCGTACGTCCTGCGCTCTCCGCGATCCGGCGGATCGTCGGGTCCTCCAGCGTCCCGCCGCGCAGGCCGCTGTAGCCCTCGAGCGCGACTCCTCGTTCACGGTGCTCCTCGACGACCTTGGGCTTGAAGAGCAGCGGGCTCCACTTGATCTGGTTGACCACGGGCGCCACCCCGGTCTTGGCGGTGAGCTCGTCGATCTGCTCGGCGTAGTAGTTGCTGACCCCGATGTCCCGAGCCAGCCCGAGCTCGCGGGCCTCGATGAACTTCTCCCAGATGTCGAGCCCGACCCCCGCCTCGGGCGTCCAGTGGATCAGCCACAGGTCGACGTGGTCGGTGCCCAGCAGGTCCAGGCTCCGCCTCAGGGTGTCGAGCTCCCGTCCGGCCAGGTGGGGCGGGCACTTCGTGGTCACGAAGACGTCGTCACGGGCCACGCCACTGTTGCCAAGGGCACGACCGACCTCTCCCTCGTTCCCGTAGATGGTCGCGGTGTCGATGTGGCGGTAGCCCACCTCGAGGGCGGCCTCGGTCGCAGCGGTCGCCTCCCTGCCCTTGAGCTGCCAGGTGCCGAACCCCAGCAGCGGCATCCGGCCTCCGCTGTCGAAGGTCGCCACGTCCTGGGGGATCTGAGGCATGGGGCTGGATGCGCTCTCGGTCATGTCCGCGATGCTAGCCAGCCACCGTCCATGAACCCAGGCGTCGGAGGACCTTGGCCTCTGCCCGCGACACCGCTCGGATCGTCACGCTGAAGGCATCAGGGAGGTGCGGCGCCGTGGAAGGTGCCTACATCTGGAGGGCAGCGCTCGTCGCGGCGATCGTGAACGGTGTGCTGAACCCCACCGTGGCGCTGATCGGCAGCACCGGGATCCACTTCGTCTCCGTCGCCCTCTTCACGCTCGACCTCGTGGTCAGCTCCGTGGCCGTGTCCTTGTTCGTCTCCGTCTTCGGGGCCCGGCGGCTCCGGCACGAGCTCAGGTCGGGTCACCGCACTCCGCATGGCGGAACCGAGTGGGAGCGGAACCTTCTCGAGAGGCTGCCGACGCGGCCCTGGGAGTTCGGTCTGCTGCTCGGCGCGACCGTGGCGCTGGTGACGGCCGTGGTCCTCACCCTGCTGGGGTTGCTGGGATTCTCCGGCTCGACCTTCGCGACCTTCGGTGCGTCGACGGCGGTGTACACCGGGGCGCTCGCGTTCGTCGCGATGCGCTGGACCATCGTCCGACAGCTGATGGCGACTGCCGGTGCCCTGACATGAACGACGGGCCGGCCGGAGAGCATCTCCGGGCCGGCCCGTCGTCCGTTGGTCAGCCCTGGTCGGGCGCCGCCGACGAGCGGACGTCTCCCATGTAGTTCTGCACCTCCACGTCGGCCGCACGGACGTAGGCGAACCGGTGACCGAGCTCGATCTGGAGGTACTTGTCCTGTCCCACCACATCCGTGCAGTCCATCGCGACGTAAGCGCACTCGAACGTCTTGGCGTAGTAGTAGTCGGTCTCCAGGTCACGGTCGGTGAGGACGTAGCCCTGTCCTGGCTTGATGGTGTACGGCAGGGGCACCACGCTCTGGGCCGGGATGGCCGACGGGTACGCCGAGGACTCCGGGTAGGCGCGACCGTAGACAGGCACAGCGGCCTCACCCGCGGGGACGACGACCTTGGCGCGGGTGGGTCCGACGACCGGCGAGGACTCCGGGTTGTGGATCCACCCGATCTCGCCGAGCCACCACACGCCGAGCCAGTCACCGCGACGCTCGGCCACCCGGAGCTTCTGGCCCGCGGCTGCTCGTGCGCCCACGTCTGACACCTTCGTCGTCGAGTCCCCGCCCGCCGGCCGGAGGCCGGGGTCCTTCACCAGCGGCGCGCTCTCCGACGGAGCCTGGCGGAGGTAGACGAAGTTCGCCTTGGTCGTGTCGCACGGCTTGCTACCGCAGCCGGTGATGGGCTGGGAGTTGCCCTCGTAGCCGGGCAGGACGGTCACGACCTCGGCGGAGGCCAACCGGTCGCGTGGTGCTTCGAGTGGAGCCCCGAGCAGGTCGAAGTAGTGCTCCCAGTCCCAGTACGGGCCCGGGTCCCAGTGCATGGACGGGATGTTGGTCGGGGTGACGCCTGGAACCTGGTCGTGCCCGATGATGTGGGCGCGGTCCAGCGGCACGTCGTACTTCGCCGCCAGGTACCGTACCAGGGCCGCGGAGTTCTCGTACAACGACTCCGTGAACCAGCTCGCCCCCTCGGCTGCGAAGCCTTCGTGCTCGAGGCCGATCGAGTGCATGTTGACGTACCAGTTGCCCGCGTGCCAGCCCACGTTCTTGCTGTCGAGGTGCTGGGCGATGTGCCCGTCGGCGGACCTCAGGGAGTAGTTCCAGGCGAGGTAGTTCGGCCGGCTCACGAGGTTCAGCGTGGTGTTCCAGGACGCCTCGGTGTCGTGGATCAGGATGTAGTCGATCTTCATGTCCTGCTGGCGGCTCGCCAGGTCGTGGTTGCCGTACCGGTACGGGCTCGTCTTGTCGTACCAGGCGTACGGCGCCGGGCGTGACTCGCATCCGAGGTCGGCCGGGCAGTCCACACCGTCAGTCGAGGCGACCACGAGACCCATGGACTCGATGGCCGTGCGGTCGACGTCCGCCGGCGTTGCGTGGAGCGTGACTCGGTGGCCGTCGTTGGTCACCCGGCTCCTGCCTTCACGGATGACCGTGAACACCTGCTCGGCGAACCTCATCGCCGTGGCCTGGTCCGCCGCGCCGCTGTACCGTGCGACCGCTTCGCTCCAGGCGGACGGGTCCTTGGCGGAGGCGTTCCCGGGCGAGAGCTCGTGCTGGTACTCCGCCAGCAGCGCCGCGCCACCGCAGATGTTGGCGACGTCGTCGCGCCTCAGCTGCTCCGCCGACACGTCGAGCAGCTCAGCCGCGGTCGCGAGTGTCTCGAACGCGGAAGGGTCCTGGTCCACTCCCGGGGAGTCGGTCACCGTGGTCGACTCCCGGTCCTCGGCTCCCTCGGCCTTGCCCTTGCCCTGCACGTGCTCGTCGGCACGAGCGGAGTCAGGTACGGCGGTCAGGTGCATCGGTCCGTAACCGGCCGATGTGCTCGGGCTCGCGCCGTGGTTGTCCCAGCGGGACTCCATGAACGAGACCCCTAGGAGCACCTCCTCCGGCACACCGCTGACGGCGGCCGCCCGACCGAACACCGCCTGGCGGGCGTCGGTCCCCTGGAGGCACCCGCTCCAGTCCGACGCGATCGCCCCTGGCGCCGCCATCACCGTCGTGACACCTGCCAGCAGCGCGACGACACCCCCCGCCGCTACGGTCCTGCTTCTGCTCCGCACGCATTGCTCCTCTGACTCAGGCCGGCCGTTGAGATCCGGCTCCGCCTAATCAGACGATGCGGGCAGCCGTGAGTAAAGCCTCGAAGCATGACAATTCGTGCACTGCACAACTCTGCAACTCTCGCCCACCCGGACATCGCGTCGCTTCACCCGTCCGTGGCGGTCCTGGCCGGGACCGATTCCGTGTTCGGCTACCGGCTGATGTATCGTTTTCCCCTGCTTGGGCAGGTAGCTCAGTTGGTACGAGCGTCCGCCTGAAAAGTGGAAGGTCGGCGGTTCGACCCCGCCCCTGCCCACAAGCAACGAGAGCCGCAGGTCAAACACCGTTTGACCTGCGGCTTGTCGCGTCCAACGACCGCCGACACACCGAGAGGGTCACCGCTTCCACTCCCGAAGTTGAAACGGTCACCCTGCGAGTCATGGAGTCGCCGTTCAGCTTGGCGGCCCAGCGCTGAGGAAGAGACGTAATCGGCGCGTCACACCGCCCACAAAGACGCGGGGCTCTGTGCACCGGCCTATCGCAACGAGGGCGCGATCAGGGCTGGTGGCCGTTTCCAGGCGGAACTGTGTGGTGACGTCAGGTAGTCATGTGCTGCGCCTCTATCGCGCGTAGACAGGAAAGGTAGACCGACGAGGGTCGCTCGCAGTTTCATATTCGTTTCTTCGGCTGCCCCCACCGTTTCCCACGTGGAGGGGGCTCGCATGAGTCCGAGACTCGCAGTTCACAGGCCCAATGTCGCGCCTACCGTTCCCGCCCAAAGGGGGCGCAGTCCGTGCGCCCCGACGGTGTCTGAGCAGAGAACAGCCCGGATCATGGGCGGGTGGTTCCTCGCCACGTTCGTCTTCTCCGTCCCAGCGCTGTTCTTCTACGAGCCCGTTCTCAACAACGCGAACTACATCCTCGGCAGCGGCGCCGACACGCGGGTGGCGTTCGGAGCGGTCTTTGAGATCCTGTCCGCCACGGCGGGCATCGCGACGGCCGTGGTCATCTTCCCGATCGCCAAGCGAGTGAGCGAAAGCATCGCGCTGGGCTACGTCGCTACCCGCATCCTCGAGTCGACGGTCATCGTCATGGGACTCATCAGCCTGATGTCCGTGGTCGCCTTGCGTCAGGACCTGACGGGCACGGCCAGCGCCGACGACTCACTCGTCAACGTCGGACGGTCCCTGGTCGCGATCCATGACCAGACCTTCCTCCTCGGCCCGCAGTTCTGCGCCGGTCTGGGAAACGGGATCCTGCTCGGCTACCTGATGTGGCGCTCGGGGCTCGTCCCCCGCCCGATGGCCTTGTTCGGACTCGTCGGCGGCCCACTGGCCTTGGTCGGGGGCGTCGGGGTGCTCCTCGGGGCCTGGGCCGACCCTTCCACCGTGCTGTTCCTCTTCACCGCTGCGGAGATCATTTGGGAGTTCTCCCTGAGCGTCTACCTGCTCGTCAGGGGCTTCCGGCCTTCGCCCATCCTCACCGGACCACCTGTGGTTCCCAAGCAGCCTGCCTGAGCCATGCCCAGGCGCACCGCCCGGCCGGCGACTGGCAGCGGAGGCCGAAGCCGGTCGTCACATCCGCGGCAGCTGCCGCACCTGACGTACCAGAACCGAACCTTCCCCGGGACGGACAACCATGACGCACCAGACACCCACCACCGCGACCGCGACCATGAGGGCCGTCGTCCAGGACCGTTACGGCAGTTCGGAGGTCCTGCAGTTAGCGCAGGTTCCCCGTCCCGGCGTCACCGCGCACGAGGTGTTGGTGCGGGTGAGTGCAGCAGGCCTCGACCGCGGCACCGAGCACCTTATGACCGGCAAGCCTTACGCGATGCGGCTCGGCTTCGGACTCCGCAAACCGAAGAACCCGGTACCTGGTCGGGACGTGGCAGGCACAGTTGCCGCGGTCGGCTCCGCAGTGACCCGATTCGCGGTCGGCGATCAGGTCTACGGCATCGCACCCGGGTCCCTCGCCGAGTACGCCGTGGCGCGGGAGGACAAGCTCGCCCGCAAGCCGGTGAACCTGTCCTTTGCTCGAGCCGCCGTGGTCCCCATCTCGGCCGGCACCGCACTCCAGGCACTCCTCGATGTGGGCAAGGTCGAGCCAGCTCAGGCCGTCCTGGTCCTGGGCGCGTCAGGCGGCGTCGGCAGCTACGCCGTGCAGCTGGCCAAGGCATTCGGAGCGGAGGTCACCGGCGCCTGCAGCACCGAAAAGCTCGACTTCGTTACTTCCCTCGGCGCGGACCACGTCCTCGACTACACACGCGACGACTTCGCCGACGGCAGCCGACGCTACGACCTGATCCTCGACATTGGGGGTAACCCCTCCCTCAGGCGGCTCCGGCGGGCACTCCAGCCGAGCGGCACGGTGGTCTTCGTGGGCGGGGAGAACGCCGGAAGCCTGACCGGCATGAGCAGGCAGCTACGCGGAGCGCTGGTCTCACCGTTCGTGCGGCAACGTCTCGCGTTGTTCATGGCCAAGGAACGAGCCACCGACCTCGAGCGACTCACCGATCTGATCGAGACAGGCAAAGTCATGCCCAACCTGGACCGCACCTACCCGCTCGACAAAGCCCCCGCGGCCATGCGGCAGCTGGAGACCGGGAAAGTGCGCGGCAAAGTCGCCCTCACCGTCTGAGCCGACCGCGAAGTTCGACGAGGAGATCTTCCTCGGCCATCTTCGGACCTCCATCAACATCGCGTCCGACAGGACGCAGAGATCCGAGTTCGCTTCGGCAAGGGATGGGGGCGACCGGCAACGGGTAGGCCGATCCCGCAGAACTGCGGCACGGAAGACAAGGAAGCCGATCCCGCCTGCCGGGCGTCGCTCTGCCTCAACACCAGGCGGTACTTGTCAGTAGAGAACAGACCGGCTCAACCTCCGCCGATCGTCGGCGACGATTGCGGCGCCCTGACGCAAGAGGGCGTCCTCATACAGCACGTAGTGGTGGTGGCAGAAGTCCAGCGTCCCGGCATCTCCCAACGCCACGCGCAAGTAGGCCTGCACGCCACAACCGCGTGCATCGCACCGGTCCTGGGCCAACATCGAGACCACCCACTTCGCCCTGTCGATCTGGAGTGCCCTCAGGGCACATATCGAGCCTGCTCGCCCAGCCATCTCCGTCGCCAGGGCCGCAAGTCCTCGTCCGCAGGGCATGAACGCCCGCTTCCTACCCCCGCAAACGGGGCGACGGAGGTCCAAGAAGAAACGCTGCCGTCTGGTGCGGTCCTGGTACCCATCCAGCGGGAGGCACCGTGCGCGAACACCGGCATCCCCGGCTCATGGGCAGGGGCGAGGGACTGCAGTTGGTGCCTGCCGTCTTCCGCGGTCCGTTCCGCGCCCTCGGTGTCCGTCATTTCCTCCGACTGACCGCCGACGCACCTGACCACCCAGGCGTCTGAACGCGACCCCATGGCGGCTGCCAGTGTCGGGTCGGTGCAAGCGGACAGTCGCGG
>DATGYO010000109.1:0-8021 GCA_035297905.1 Nocardioidaceae bacterium | reverse complement strand
GCAGTGGCGCAGCGGCTCGATCCCGCAGGTGCCGATCCCGATCACGATCCGTGGCCACAAGTACCTCCTCGAGGTGGACGAGTTCGCGAACTACCGCACCAACCAGCCCACCGTCTACGACGCCGGCGCCAAGGTCGGTGCCGCGCGCCTGATCAACATCGACGACGAGAGGCACCCGCGCGTGGTGTCCAACATCCGGCTCCAGGTCAACCAGCCGTGGGCGCGCAAGGGCCCCTCCCAGAACGACCCCGGCGCGCAGCTGCAGGTGCAGGGCTACGCTGCCCACTACTGCTCGGTGCCGCGACCCAAGAACCCCAAGCTCGTCGCGTGCAGCTTCATCGCGTCGGGTCTGCGGATCTTCGACATCAGACACCCACGGGCGCCCAAGGAGGTCGGCTACTTCAACAAGCCGCTCGCCCCGGGAGTGAAGCCACCCCGCGAAGGTGCACACGCGATGTCCGCCCCGGCCTGGGACCTGGCGCGCAAACAGGTCTGGTACACCGACGGCAACACCGGCTTCTACGCCGTGCGGCTGAACAACGGCATCGCGCCGCGCTGGTAGGCGGCCTGCGAGGGCGGTCGCGTCAGGCGGGCAGCTCGAACCACACCGTCGTACCGCCGCCCTCGCCCTCGTCCATGCCGATCCGGCCCCCGTGGGTCTCGACCACGCGCTGGGCGGTGGCGAGACCTATGCCGCTGCCGTCGACGCGCTTGTCCGCACGGGCGAAGAGCACGAACATCGCCTCGCGTCGCTCAGGTGAGACACCGATCCCGTTGTCGGTGACCCTGACCCGCCAGCACTCACCCCGGCGCTCGGCTTCCACGACCACCCGCGGAGGTGTGCCCGGGCGGGTGAACTTCAGGGAGTTCGAGAGCAGGTTCGCCGCGACGGCGTACAGCTGGCTGGCGTCCGCAGGAAGGACCGGCAAGGCTCCGACGACCACCTCGGCCCCGGTCTCGTCGATCAGGGGCGCGAGGTCGTGCAGTGCCGCTTCGAAGACCTTGTCGAGGTCCGTGACGCGGAGGGTCGGGACACCGCCCTCCCGGGCGTAGCCGAGCATCGCCTCGATCATCGAGTTCATCCGGTGCGCTGCCCTCGAGATGCCGTCGACCATCCACCGAAGGTCGGCGTCCGCGACGACGGCGGGCTCACCCGCGAGCATCTCGGCATTCGCGAGAATCGCGGTCAAGGGTGTGCGCAGGTCATGGCTGACCTGTCCCGCGAAGAGCGTGAGGTGGTCGTTGGAGCGTCTCAGCTCCAGGGTCTCCTCTGGCTCCACGTCGATTCCCCCGGTTCGGTCGTTTTGCGCAATTCTCACAGAACGGAACCGTCCGGTCCGGTAAATCGACGCTCTCGAGCCTGCACGCCGCTGGGACGACGATGGGCCGCCCTCATGATCAGAGGGCGGCCCACGTCAGCCGATGTGGTTCAGCTCATCCAGTTACGGAGTGGTGGCGCCCTCGGCCGGAACGTCCGGAGTCTCGGGAGCGTCCGGAGTGTCGGCGCTGTCTCCGTCGGCCGCGTCGATCGCCGTCTTGACCTTGCTCAGCACGCGCTGCGCGGCCCGAAGGTCGGCCCGGGAGACGGTGGCGTCGTAGCCCTCGAGCGTCTGGATCAGCGTGTCGAGGTCGCCCGCCACGGTGAGCCCCGCGGCAGCGGTCTGCATCCTGGTGGCAAGACGGAGCTGGTTGATGATCGTGTTGTAGACCTCGGGGCGGATCTTGCGAAGGTCGCGCGCCAGCGCCTTCAGGTCCTCGCCCTTGGCCCCTGCGACGCCGGCCTTGATCGCGTCGAGGTCGTCGCAGTCGCCGGTGATGCTGGCCACCACGGCCTCCTCGACCCCGTCGGCGAGGCGGACGACCTTCGGTGACTTCACCAGTCGGCCGAGGTAGGCGTCCTTGCGAGCCACCACCCTGGCGAGCCTGCGCTGCGCGGGCGTCAAGGTTCGGTCAGCCTTGGCGCCCTTGTGCGCCTTGGTCACCTGGTGGTGTGCCTTGGCATGGGCGTGCTTCGGCGCTGCGGTCGCTTCGGGCGCGGTCATGCCGAAAGCGACGACAGCGGTCAGTGCAGCCGCCACGGCATTGCGAGACGTGCGGTTCATCAGTGGCCTCCCAGACACTCATGAGGAATGAGGGCCCGCCCCTCCCAGAGGCGGGCTCTTTACTTCTTTCCGCAGCAGTATGTCCGTTATGAGCCGTCTGCACTGGAAAAGTGCCGGATCCGGCGAACCTGCCCGCTAGGGTCCCCCCATGGACAACAAGGTGCTCGTGGTCGTCGGGGCCGGCCCCGGCGTCGGAGCCTCGGTCGCACGGAAGTTCGGCCGGGAGGGCTACGACGTCGCGCTGATCGCCCGCTCCCCCGAGCCGCTCGAGCGGCTTGGCAGCGAGCTGCAGGGGGCCGGCATCACGACCGGTTGGACGCCGGTCGACATCACCGACGCCGAAGCGCTCACCAGCGCGATCAGCCGGTTCGGTCAGCACCTCGGTCACATCGACGCGCTGCACTTCAACCCGAGCGCCTTCCGGCAGCGCGATCCGCTCCACCTCACCGCGGAGGAGCTGCTGGAGGACCTTCACGTCGGTGTGGGCGCCCTGCTGACCGCGGTGCAGGCGGCGAAGCCCTCGATGCCCTCGGGCTCCCGGGTCACCGTGACGGGGAGCATGGCGGCCGACGCTCCGTCGCCCGCGGCCTGCTCGCTCGGCGTCCAGAAGGCGGCGCTGCGCAACCTCGTCCTGAGCCTCGACCGGACTCTCGCTCCCGAAGGCATCCGGGCGATGTCACTGACCGTGAACGGCACGCTCGCTCCCGACACGCCGTTCGCCGCTGACCGGGTCGCCGACGCGATCTACGCCGCGGCCACGACCTCCGACTCCGACTGGCGCGCCGAGGTCCCCTACAACGGCTGACCGTACGCCTCGGCCGGGGTTCAGGGGCCGAGCTCGCGGCCACGCCGCTCGTACGCACGGATCTTGTCGATCATGATCGTGGCGAGTGCGGAGTCCAGCTCCCGGTGGTCCCAGGCGGTCTCTTTCAAGTCGTCGACCAGCGTGCGAAGCCGGACGAGCTCCTCCCGCTCCTGCTGGTTGAGCGCTCTGGAGGCTGCACCCGAGCCGAAGAAGAACATGACCGCGGCCACGATCCCCAGCAAGATCACCAGGCCGAGAAGCTCACCCATCACTACCCCCTCTGCCCGGACGAAGGTGCGCCGGACTCAAGCCATCATGAGCACGGCGAACCTCGCAGGCAAACGGGGACGACTGGGTGTGGGTCCTCCTCAAGCACTGAGGTAGTAACCAGGAAACCCGTCCCCGTCGGCGTCGTCGGTCAGGTTGGCGATCTCGCACACCTTGGTGTCGAGCGGACGGCACATCTGCTCCAGCATCCAGCCGAGCATCTCGCGCATCTCGGGGCCTCCTCGTGGGGGTTGTCCGGGACCAGATGCCCCCAGGGGTAAGCACTGAAACGTGACAAATGGTGCGGTCCAGACCGGTTACCGCTGCCCGCGCCGCAGCTTGGGGAGCTGCGAGCTTCGACCGTGCAGGACGGTGACCAGCTGCGCGAAGGCCGCATCGTGCTTGGCCGTCCGGCCGAACGAGGTCAGCAGCATCGGCGGCTTCATCCGCTGGCGGGCGACCGCCTTGGCGTAGGTGAACTCCTTGAGCCCGTCGGCGCCGTGGATCCGCCCGAAGCCGGAGTCACCCACCCCGCCGAACGGGAGAGCCGGGATGCCTGCGAACGAGATCACCGAGTTGATCGCCGTCATGCCCGACCGGATCCGTCGCGCCAGCTCCGGACCCCTGGACCTGGAGAAAACCGTGGACCCGAGGCCGAAGCTCGTGCTGTTCGCCAGCTCGACGGCCTCGTCCATGTCGCGGACCTTGTTCACCGTCATCGTCGGGCCGAACGTCTCCTCCGTGATCGCAGAGGAGTCTTCCGGGACGTCGGTCAGGATCACCGGCTGGATGAACCGGTCCCCGACAGACTCGGCGCCACCCAGCAGCGCCCTTGCGCCCTTCGAGAGGGCGTCGTGGACGTGCCGGCGGACCACCTCGACCTGCGCCGGCATCGTCATGGGGCCGTAGTGCGCCCCTGCGTGCGTTCCGGCGTTGACTCCCTTCGCCTGCCTGGTGATCTCGTCGAGGAACTCGTCGTACACCCTCTCGTGGACGTAGACGCGCTCCACCCCGGCACACGTCTGGCCTGCGTTGGAGAAGGCCCCCCAGATCGCGGCATCCGCAGCCGCGGGCAGGTCGGCGTCCTCGTCGACCAGCAGTGCGTCCTTGCCGCCTGCCTCGATGAGCACCGGCGTGAGGTTCTCCGCGCACGTGGCCATCACCTTTTTGCCGGTCGCGGTGGATCCGGTGAACGCGAGCTTGTCGATGTCCGCACGACACAGGGCAGCGCCGGTCTCGCCGTACCCGATGACGACCTGGAGCAACGCGTGGTGCGGCACGACCTCGGCCAGGCTCTCGGCGAGCCACACGCCGACCCCGGGCGTGTACTCGCTGGGCTTGAACACCACGGCGTTACCGGCCGCCAGCGCGTAGACGATCGAGCCCATCGGCGTGAAGACGGGGTAGTTCCAGGGGCCGATCACGCCGACGACACCCAGGGGCCGGTACTCGACGGAGGCGGCCTGGTTCGCCATGAGCAGTCCCGCCGAGACCTTGCGCGGCCCGAGGATCTTCTCGGCGTGCCTCGCGGCCCACCCGAGGTGGTCGATGGCGAGGCCGATCTCGATCTGCGCGTCGGCGTGAGGCTTGCCGGTCTCGAGGTGTACGACGTCGGCGAGCTGTGCCATCCGGCGCGCGAGCACGCCCTTCCACTGGTCGAGAACCTGCTTGCGCTCGTCGAAGGAGAGCTCGGACCACCACGACGCTGCCCGTCTGGCGCGCGCGACCGCGGCGTCCACGTCGTCGCGCTCGTCGATGGTGTGCACGCCCACCACGTCCCCGGTTGCGGGGTTGAGCGACTCCAGCTTCTGGCTCATCACACGGCTCCTCGTACGTCGTGGCGGCCTCGGAGCAGGTCCGCTGCCTTCTCACCGATCATGATCGTGGGTGCGTTGGTGTTGCCTCGAGGTACGACGGGCATCACCGATGCGTCGGCGACACGCAGCCCCTCGACGCCGTACACCCGCAGCTCCGGGTCCACCACGGCCGGCTCCCCCTGTCCCATCGCGCAGGTGCCGACCGGGTGGTAGAGCGTCTGGGTCGTCTGCCGCAGGTGCAGCTCGATGTGGCTCTCGGTGGGATGGTCCGATCCCGGGAGGAACGGTCCGGCGATGTGACGAGCCAGTCGACCCGTGTGCACCGTCTCGAGCACTCGCTGCACGCCTCGGATCATGGCCTCGAGGTCACGTCGGTCCTCGTAGTAGGCCGGATCGATCTCGGGATGCCAGCGCGGGTCCGCCGAACGAAGCCTGAGCTGTCCACGGCTCTCGACGTGCACGAGGGTCGGTGCGACCGTGACCTTCCGGGTGGTCGGCTCGTGGAGCCCGTTGTCCCAGAAGCCCGACGGCGCCATGTGGACTTGGAGATCCGGCGCGGGCAGCCCGTCGCGGCTGTGGAAGAAGCCGCCGGCCTCGCCGACGTTGGACACCAGCGGGCCCGTGCCGAGAGCCTTCGCCCTGGCGAAGTTCTTCAGGTTGTTGAAGTCGGCGAGGTCCGTGGCGCCCTGGGTATGCCAAACCAGCGGTGCGGCCGGGTGGTCGTGGAGGTTCTGGCCGACCCCGGGCAGGTTCACGGCGACGTCCACGCCCACCTCGCGCAGGTGCGAGGCCGGCCCGATACCGGAGAGCATCAAGAGCTGAGGTGAGTTGATCGCGCCGCCGCAGAGGATCACCTCCGCGTCCGCGTAGGCCACCTGCTCATCGGGGCCGTGCTGGTAAGCGACACCGACCGCCTGCCCTCCCTCCACGACCACACGGGTGGCGAGGGCGCCGGTGCGCACTGTGAGGTTGGGCCGGTCCATCGCGGGCTCGAGGTAGGCCTTCGCCACGGACCAGCGGCGCCCCTTGTGGCACGTGACCTGGTAGAGCCCGACACCTTCCTGCTCAGCGCCGTTGAAGTCGTCGTTGGGCTTCATGCCGGTCGCCGCCGCCGACTCCAGCCAGGAGTAGGTCAGCGGGTGCGTGTAGCGGCGGTCCTCGACATGCAAGGGCCCGCCCTGTCCGTGGTAGGGCGCGCCGAAGGTCGTGTTGTTCTCCGCCCTGATGAAGTACGGCAGGACGTCGTCGTACCCCCATCCGGTCGCCCCGAAGTCGTCGCGCCAGCTGTCGTAGTCGAGCCGATTGCCGCGGATGTAGATCATCGCGTTCATCGACGAGCAGCCGCCAAGGGCCCGCATCCGTGGCCAGTACGCACGCCGCGAGTCGAGCTGCTTCTGCTCGACGGTGTCGTAGTGCCAGTCCCACTTGGTCTTGAACAGCGACGAGAACGCCGCGGGGATGGTGATCTCGTCGGCGTCGGCCTCAGGACCCGCCTCGAGCAGGAGCACCGAGATGTTCGGATCCTCGGTGAGTCGCGCGGCGATCACGGCCCCTGCGCTACCCGCTCCGACGATCACGTAGTCATGGACGTCCTGCACGACCTGCCTCCTGGGGTGCGAGCCGGAGTGGGAGAAGTCGGCCGGCGCTCTCTCCGGCTGAAGCCGAACCTATGTCGCCGGACCTGTGACGACAAGCACGCTCGGCCACGGTGGGCCCAGGGGCAACAGACGTGGCGTCCGGGCTGGCCGTGCAGACTGGGGCGCCATGGTGATGAGAGCGGTCGTCTTCGAGGAGTACGGCGTCACGCCAGAGGTGCAGACGGTCGACGAGCCCGCGTGCCCTGACGACGGTGTGGTCATCCGGGTCCGCGCCACAGGCGTGTGCCGCTCCGACTGGCACGCCTGGAAGGGCCACGACCCCGTCGCGCTCCCCCACGTCCCGGGCCACGAGCTGGCGGGATTGGTGGCCGCTGTCGGAGCTCGCGTTTCCCGATGGCAAGTGGGCGACCGTGTCACCGTGCCTTTCGTCTGCGGCTGCGGAGCGTGTGAGTACTGCCTCTCCGGCGAGGCCCAGGTGTGTCCCGAGCAGACGCAGCCCGGCTTCACCGGCCCTGGCTCGTTCGCTGAGCTCGTGGCCGTCCACGCCGCCGACACCAACCTTGTTCGAGTTCCCGAAGACATCGACTTCATCACCGCCGCCTCGCTGGGGTGTCGCTTCGCCACTGCGTACCGGGCATTGACCGCCCACGGGCGCGTGGGTCATGGGGACTGGCTGGCTGTGCACGGCTGCGGCGGCGTGGGCCTCTCCGCCGTCATGGTGGGAGTCGCCCTTGGGGCCCGGGTGATCGCCGTCGACGTGAACCCGACGGCGATCCGGCGGGCGACCGAGCTCGGTGCCGAGGCCGCTGTCAACGGGGCAGAGGTCGACGACGTGGCCGAGGCGGTGCGCTCGATCACCGGAGGCGGCGCCAACGTCTCGGTCGATGCACTGGGCTCCCCTGCGACCGCCGTTGCGTCGGTGAGCTCTCTCCGAAGAAGGGGGCGACACGTGCAGGTCGGCCTGCTTCTTGGAGCTGCCTCCACACCCGCGCTTCCGATGGACCAGGTCGTGGCCAAGGAGCTCGAGATCTACGGCTCGCATGGCATGGCGGCGGCGGACTACCCGGCCATGCTCGGCCTCGTCGCAGACGGCACGCTCCGTCCCGACCTGCTCGTCGGGGAGGTCATCGACCTCGAGGATGCTGGTGCCGCCCTGGCGGCGATGGACCGTCCCGCGTCGACGAGTGGCATGACCGTCATCGAGGTCGCATAGGGGTTCTCGATCACGGGTTAGCCGACTTCCCCCGCGCTCTCGAAGTAGACGAAACCCGTTGTAGACAAGCGGTTTGCGGGCTGCCGAAACTGTCGGTGCCTTGGTCTAGCGTCGTGGTCATGCAGGTGGAGGTCGAGGAGCTCGGGGCGGGTGAGGCGTTGCTGGCGTTCGGGCGTCTGCGCACCGAGCGGGAGCGGGCCTCGCGTGACATCTTCGTGC
>DATGYO010000108.1:0-11721 GCA_035297905.1 Nocardioidaceae bacterium | reverse complement strand
GATGCCGTCCTTGCCGTTGCGGTTCTTCTCGATCGTCAGCACGACCCACTGCTTGTAGCGCTCGGCGTGGCCGATGTCGTAGACGAGGTGGTGGCGCGCGACGATGTCGAACTTGTTGTTCAGGATCAGCACGGTGTCGGCCTCGTAGGCGAGCGCCGACGAGCCGCGAAGGTTGTTCACCCGCATCCGCTTGCCGGAGGCGATCCCCGCCTTGTCCGCGGCGACGATCGCGACCACCGGGATGTCGATGTCGAGCGCGAGGTCCTTCAGGCCCTCGACCACCAGCGTCACGCGCTCGTCCTCGGCCGGCGGCCCGTTGGGGACCTTGACCTTCTGGAGGTAGTCCACGAACACCACCGGCAGCTGTCCGGTCTCGTGGCGGACCTCCTCGACGGCGTCGCGGATCACGTCGAGGGTGGTGCTGCTGCCCGTGGAGCGGTGCAGGATGAGACGGTCGGCGTACGACTCGACCATGTCGACCGCCTTCACGCCGCCCTGGGTGGACTCGAGGCGGTCGGCGATCGTTCCCTTGCGGTTGTCCAGGGCCTCGAAGGCTGCCCGGATCTTCGCCAGGTTGGGCGCCTCGACCCCCGCGATCAGGCCTGCCTCGAGGGCCACCAGCCGGATCAGCATGGTCTGCGGGTCGTGCTCGAAGGAGAAGAAGAGCACCGAGCGGCCTTCGAGCGCGATGTTGCGCGCGGTCTGCAGCGCCCAGGTCGTCTTGCCGAGCCCCTGGGGTCCGGCGAGCAGGATCAGCTCGCCGGACCGGAACCCTCCGGCAAGGTTGCGGTCGAGGATGTCGAAGCCTGTCGGCCATACCCGGGTAGCCGCATGGGAGCCGGCCCGGAGCCTGCTGTTTGCCTGGTCCAGCACGTCTGTCAGCGACTGCAGCGAAAAGTCCACTTGATCATGGAAGCAGAGCCCGTCGCCGGGCGTAAACGTTTCGGCAATCCTCCTGGGCCGGTGGACCGGCGTCGATTTTGTGTACGCCGGGCGATCCCTTAGAGTTCTGACCTGAAACCAGAGACCGCCGGTTGTCGGTGTGCCCGCACCCCGTGAGGGGCGAAGCGCCCGGCTGAAGGTCCCGCAAGAGCGGGCGGCCTGCGCAGGTGACACCGAGTGAACCACTGACGTGGAGTTGTGCGTCAGCATGTGCGCCCCGTGCCTCCTGTGCCGGGGCGTTTTCCGTTCCCGGGCACCGACGTACCGGTCTCCGGGTGTCGCTCCAGCGGCGCCCACCATGCTTGATCGTTCATGAACCGTGGAAGGAGACCCATGGCGCGGCCAGACAAGGCAGCAGCCGTTGCAGAGCTCACGGAGACGTTCCAGGAGTCTGCAGGTGCTGTGCTGACCGAGTACCGCGGTCTCACCGTCAAGCAGCTGCAGGACCTGCGGCGCGCTCTCGGCGAGAACGCCAACTACGCCGTGGTCAAGAACACGCTCACCCAGATCGCTGCCCGCGATGCCGGCGTCGAAGGATTCGACGACCTGCTGACCGGGCCGACCGCCATCGCCTTCATCAAGGGCGACATGGTCGAGGCGGCCAAGGGCCTGCGTGACTTTGCCAAGGCAAACCCCTCCCTCGTCGTCAAGGGCGGCCTCTTCGAAGGCCGCACCCTCGACGCTGCGGAGATCGCCAAGCTTGCTGATCTCGAGTCTCGCGAGGTTCTCCTCGGGAAGCTCGCCGGCGCCATGCTGGCGTCGCTCAGCCAGGCTGTCTACCTCCTCAACGCGCCGATCGCCCAGGCCGCCCGTCTTGCGGGTGCGCTGCAGGCGAAGGCGGAGGAGGACCCGTCGATCCTCAAGGGTGGCGCCGGCGAGCCGGCCGCCGCTCCCGCTGAGGAGACCGCGGACGCTCCCGTCGCCGACGAGAGCGCTGCGGCCGAGGAGGCTTCCGAGGCAACGCCTGCGGACGCATCTGCGGAGACCACCGAAGAGTCCTGACCCGGGGCCCTTCACGACACCATCACCAGTGATGACCCACTGACGGCACTGGAGCGGACCATCGCCCCAGGGCCGGCAGTAACCCAGGGTCAGTAAGAACAGAGAGGAACCGCCACCATGGCGAAGCTCAGCACCGACGAGCTGCTCGACGCTTTCAAGGAGATGACCCTCCTCGAGCTCAGCGAGTTCGTGAAGCAGTTCGAAGACACCTTCGGCGTCACCGCCGCCGCTCCCGTCGCCGTGGCCGCTGCCCCGGCTGCCGGCGGCGCTGGTGGCGAGGCCGCCGCTGCCGAGGAGAAGGACGAGTTCGACGTCGTCCTCGAGGCTGCCGGCGAGAAGAAGATCAACGTCATCAAGGAGGTCCGCGGGCTCACGAGCCTCGGCCTCAAGGAGGCCAAGGAGCTCGTCGAGGCTGCTCCGAAGGCCGTCCTCGAGGGCGTCAACAAGGAGGCCGCGGAGAAGGCCAAGGCTGCCCTCGAGGGCGCCGGCGCCACCGTCACCCTCAAGTGACGTTCCGCCCCACCTTCAGGTCCTGATCCAAGGACCACCCGTCACCACGGCGGTCGTTCCCCGAACGGGGGGCGGCCGCCGTGTTGCGTTTCCGGGGCCCCAGCCGGAGTGCCGGCGGCGTGCCCGCGGTGCCTCCTGCAGCGGGGCGGTTCACACAGTGAGCCGCTCCGGCACGGGTCGGTCTTTGCCTGCACACTGTCTAGCGGCCGAGCCGGGGCGACATGTCGGACAAGCGGGTGACGCCCGATCTGGCTGGTCCGTAACTTGCTGTCGGTTTACTCGTTGGTAACGCGGGGCAGATGGTTGCGGAGGGGCCATCTGACGGCTGGCTCATTTCTGCCTGGCCAAAGGCGTAGGACTTGGAAGAGGGAGGGCGCTCGTGGGCGTCGAGATCAAAGTGGACGGACTCACGAAGTCCTTCGGCAAGGACCTGATCTGGAAGGACGTCACGCTGACGATCCCCGCCGGGGAGATCTGCGTGATGCTCGGTCCGTCCGGCACCGGCAAGTCGGTCTTCCTCAAGACCATCATCGGCCTGCTCAAGCCCGACACCGGCAGCATCGTCATCGAGGGCCTCGACGTCGCGAACTGCTCGGAGAAGGACCTCTACGAGATCCGCAAGCTCTTCGGCGTGCTGTTCCAGGACGGCGCGATGTTCGGCTCGATGAACCTCTACGACAACGTGGCGTTCCCGCTGCGCGAGCACACCAAGAAGTCCGAGTCCGAGATCCGCGACATCGTCATGGAGAAGATGGAGCTCGTCGGTCTGCTCGGCGCCGAGGGCAAGCTGCCCGGAGAGATCTCCGGCGGTATGCGCAAGCGTGCAGGTCTCGCGCGGGCACTCGTGCTCGACCCCGAGATCGTGCTCTTCGACGAGCCCGACTCCGGCCTGGACCCGGTGCGCACGGCGTTCCTGAACCAGCTGATCGTCGACCTCAACGCCCAGATCGACGCGACGTTCCTGATCGTGACCCACGACATCAACACCGCCCGGACGGTGCCCGACAACATCGGCCTGCTCTACCACAAGCACCTGGCGATGTTCGGCCCCCGCGAGATGCTGCTCTCCAGCGAGGAGCCCGTCGTGCGGCAGTTCCTCAACGCCCAGCGCGTCGGCCCGATCGGCATGTCCGAGGAGAAGGACGCCGACGAGCTCGCGCAGGAGAAGGACCAGGAGCTGCCCCCGCTGCCGCCCATCCCGATGCAGCTCGAGCCCTCCAACGGGATCCCACGTCGCAGCCAGCGTGAGCCAGGCGCCTGGTGCCGCGAGCACGGCGTGACGCCGCCGCCCGGGTCGTTCGACGAGAACATGACGATGGCGACCGGGGCCTGACCATGTCGTCCATCACCTCCGCCAGGGTCCTCGCGCCCGTCGGCACCGCCGGAAAGCTGTTCGCTTTCGGCCTCGACGTGATGCGAGCGCTGTTCAAGAGGCCTTTCCAGCTGCGGGAGTTCCTCCAGCAGGCCTGGTTCATCGCCTCCGTCACGATCATCCCGACCGCACTGGTCGCGATCCCGTTCGGTGCGGTCATCGCCCTCCAGGTCGGCGGCCTCATCAAGCAGTTCGGCGCCCAGTCGTTCACCGGCTCGGCCTCGGTTCTCGCGGTCGTCCGTGAGGCCGGACCGATCGCCACCTCGCTGCTCATCGCCGGTGCCGGCGGCTCGGCCATCGCGGCCGACCTCGGGGCTCGCAAGATCCGCGAGGAGCTCGACGCGATGATGGTGCTCGGTATCGACCCGATCCAGCGGCTCGTCGTACCTCGGGTGCTCGCGACCATGCTCGTCGCGGTCTTCCTCAACGGCCTGGTCAGCGTGGTGGGCGTCGCCGGCGGTTACGTCTTCAACGTCATCCTCCAGGACGGGACCCCGGGCGCCTATCTCGCCAGCTTCACGGCCCTCGCGCAGCTGCCCGACCTGTGGCAGGGCATGGCGAAGGCCGTCGTGTTCGGTCTGATCGCCGCGATCGTGGCCTGCTACAAGGGCATGAACGCAGGCGGTGGACCCAAGGGTGTGGGCGACGCCGTCAACGAGTCGGTCGTCATCACGTTCATGCTTCTGTTCGTCGTCAACTTCGTGATGAGCGCGATCTACTTCCAGCTCGTCCCGCCGAAGACAGGTTGAGGTCATGGCAGACGTTGGTGCGACCCTGAGGTCGGTCTACCAGAGGCCGCTCGGCTTCCTGGACTCGCTCGGCTCACAGCTCGCCTTCTACCTGAAGGCGATCGCCTGGACCCCGCGCACGATCAACCGCTACAAGAAGGAGATCCTGCGGCTGCTGGCCGAGGTGACCCTCGGCTCCGGCGCGCTCGCCGTCATCGGCGGCACCGTGGGCGTCATCCTCGCAATGTGCTTCTTCACCGGCACCGAGGTCGGTCTCCAGGGGTACGCCGCCCTGAACCAGATCGGCACGGCGGCCTTCTCGGGCTTCGTCTCGGCGTACTTCAACACGCGTGAGATCGCCCCGCTGGTCGCCGGGATCGCCCTCGCCGCGACCGTCGGCTGTGGCTTCACCGCCCAGCTCGGCGCGATGCGGATCTCCGAGGAGGTCGACGCGCTCGAGGTGATGGCTATCCCGTCGCTGCCCTTCCTCGTGACCAGCCGGATCATCGCTGGCCTCATCGCGATCGTGCCGCTGTACGTCGTGGGGCTGCTCTCGTCGTACTTCGCGACGCGGCTGACGGTGACGAAGTTCTTCGGGCAGAGCACCGGCACCTACGACCACTACTTCCACCAGTTCCTGCCGCCGGGGGACGTGCTCTGGTCGTTCGGCAAGGTGCTCGTCTTCGCGGTCGTGGTGATCCTGATCCACTGCTACCACGGCTACAACGCCAAGGGCGGGCCGGCCGGTGTGGGTATCGCCGTGGGGCACGCGGTGCGTACCTCGATCGTCGCCATCAACGTGATCGACCTGTTCCTGTCGATGGCCATCTGGGGCGCCACCACGACCGTCAGGTTGGCGGGCTGAGCCATGGTCAACCGCCAGTCGCGTGGGTTCAGGGCCGCCATCGCGTTCGAGCACAGGGTGCTCGGCGCGGCGTTCCTGGCACTCCTCATGCTCGCGGTCTGGTTCACCTACGCCGTGTTCAACAAGTCGTTCGCCCACTACGACCAGGTCACCCTTCGGGCGTCGAAGATCGGCCTGCAGCTCCCCGACCGCGCCGACGTCAAGCTGCGTGGCGTGATCGTGGGTGAGGTCACCGAGGTCAAGACGACTGCGAGGGGCGCCGTGCTGACGCTCGGTCTCTACCCGTCGCGTCGCCATGTCGTCCCCGCTGACGTGACCGCACGGATCATCCCGAAGACCCTGTTCGGCGAGAAGTACGTCGACCTCGAGGCGCCCGCGGGCGACGCGAGCGAGCCCATCCAGCCCGGCGCCGTCATCCGCGAGGCGAAGCTCTCCATGGAGGTCGAGCGGGTCCTGAGGGACATCTACCCGCTGCTGCGCACGGTCCAGCCGGCCGAGCTCAACTACACGCTCACGGCGATGGCGACGGCACTCGAGGGACGCGGTGCCGCCATCGGCGAGAACCTCTCCGTGCTCGACGACTACCTCAAGCGCACCAACCCGCAGATCCCCGCCCTCGTCGAGGACCTCCGCCTGCTCGGGCAGACCTCCGACGTCTACCGCTCGGTCATCCCCGAGGTTGCCCGCCTGCTGCGCAACAGCGTCACGACCGGGCACACGTTCATCGAGAAGGAGCAGAAGATCCAAGCCCTGTTCGCGGATGTCGCCGCGTTCTCCTCCACGTCCCGGGACTTCCTGGAGGCCAACGGCGACAACATCATCCGCCTCGGCAAGCTCGGCGCGGCTCAGCTGCCCGTGTTCGAGAAGTACGCACCGGAGTACCCCTGCCTGCTCGACGGCATCGTCAAGATCGGACCGCGTCAGGCCGAGGCGTTCCGCGGCTACACGCTCCACATCGACCTCGAGCCGCTGCCGAAGCAGCCGCGCGGCTTCGGTCCGCAGGACGACGCGGTCTACCGCGACAAGCGCGGGCCCATGGACGAGGGCCTGTGCCGGCGCGCGATCAACGACGAGTGGAACCAGAACCACCTGCCGCCCAAGTCCCTGGTCCCCGACATCAACGACGGGGTCGACGAGTCGACAGGCAAGCAGCGGCCCGCCCCCACGCTGGACCTGACCTCCGGCTTCGCCGGAACGGCGTCGGAGCGCAGCGTCGTCGACGGCGTCGCCGCGCCCGTGCTCGGGGTGCCGGTCGACTCGGTGCCTGACGTCGCCTCGCTGTTGTTCGGACCCTTGGCCCGGGGGATGGAGGTCGAGCTGCGATGAGTGCCAGGTCGCTCGTCGCAGCTGGCGGTCATCGCGTGCTCGGCGTCGCTTTTCTCGCCCTGCTCCTGCTGGGGGTGTGGGCTACCTATGCCGTGTTCACCCAGAAGTTCGTCGACTACGTGCCGGTGACGCTCGAGACGTCGAAGATCGGGATGCAGCTGCCGATGCTCGCCGACGTCAAGGTTCGTGGCGTGATCGTGGGCCAGGTCCGGCAGATCACGACCGACGGTGACGGAGCAAAGCTCCAGCTCGCGATCAAGCCCAGCAAGGTCGACACGATCCCGGCGAACGCGACGGCAAGGATCGAGCCCAAGACGCTGTTCGGTGAGAAGTACGTCGCCCTCGAGATCCCCGACCGGCCGTTCACCCGGCGGATCGAGGCCGGAGACGTCATCCGCGAGACCAAGGTGTCGACCGAGGTCGAGAAGATCCTCAACGACATCTACCCGTTCCTCCGCACGGTGCAGCCCGCGGAGCTCAACTACACGCTGACGGCACTCGCCACGGCGCTCGAAGGCCGGGGCGAGGACATCGGCAACAACCTCGTGGTGCTCGACGGCTACCTCAAGCGCACCAACCCGCAGCTCCCGGCCCTCGTCGAGGACCTTCGCCTGCTCGGCCAGACCTCCGACGTGTATCGCTCGGTGATGCCCGAGGTCGCGCGGGTGCTTCGCAACAGCGTCACGACCGGCAACACGCTGGTCGAGAAGGAGCAGAAGCTCCAGGCGCTGTTCGACGACGTCGCCGGCTTCTCTGCGACCTCGAAGGACTTCCTCGAGGCCAACGGCGACAACATCATCCGCCTGGGACAGGTGAGCGTGCCGCAGATGCGGCTGCTCGAGAAGTACTCACCGGAGTACCCCTGCCTGTTCGAGGGGATGTCGAACTGGATTCCGCGGATGGACAGCGGCTGGCGCGGCCACAAGCTGCACATCAACATGGAGACCCTGCCGAAGCAGCCCACCGGCTACGGCCCGGGTGACGACCCGAAGTACGGCGCGAGCAACGGTCCGCACTGCGAGACGCTGCCCTCGCCGCCGTACTCGCAGGCGAACCCCGGCCCCCAACCGCCGATGTCCGCCGTCGACGACGGTGTCGAGGACGGGCACGGCAAGTTCCGAAACCGCGCGGCGACCGGCTTCGACCTGACCTCCGGCTACGCCGGCACCGCGGCCGAGCAGTCGGTCGTCGACGCAATTGCAGCACCTGTGATGGGAGTTCCCGTGGATGGCGTTCCTGATGTGGCCACCCTGCTGTTCGGTCCATTGGCACGCGGGACGGAGGTGAGTGTGCGATGAGCCTCCTCGACAAACGGACCGCGAGCGACGCGGTCAAGCTGGTGATCTTCATCGTCGTCACCACGGTCGCCACGAGCCTCTTGGTCGTGTTGATCGGCAACATCTCCTTCAGCTCGACCAAGGAGTACAAGGCGGTCTTCAGCGACGCCACCGGCGTGGTGAAGGGCGACGACGTGCGGATCGCCGGCGTCAAGGTCGGCACCGTCAAGGGCATCGAGGTCCACGACGGGAACAAGGCCCTGGTCACCTTCAGCGTCGACACCGACTCGCGCGTGACCGCGGCGACCGACGCGGCGATCCGCTACCGCAACCTGGTGGGCCAGCGCTACATCGCGCTGACGCAGGGTGTCGGCAGCCCGTCGATCCTCCGCGACGGAGCCACGATCCCGCTGTCCCGGACCCAGGCAGCCCTCGACCTCACGGTCCTGTTCAACGGGTTCAAGCCTCTGTTCGAGGCGCTCTCTCCCGAGGACGTCAACAAGCTGTCCTACGAGATCATCACGGTCTTCCAAGGTGAGGGCGGCACGCTCGAGAGCCTCCTGGCGCACACCGCCTCGGTGACCAGCACGCTCGCGAGCCGGGACCAGATCATCGGTGAGCTGATCACCAACCTGAACAAGGTGATGGTCACCTTCGGGAACCGCGACGACGAGCTGTCCTCGCTGATCATCAGGCTCCGCGAGTTCGTGTCCGGCCTGTCCAAGGACCGCGAGGCGATCCTCGGCTCGCTCGACTCCATCTCCGGCCTCGCGGTGCAGACCTCCGGTCTGGTCTCCGGCATCCGCAAGCCGATGGCCAGGGACGTCCACGAGCTGCGCGGGCTCGCCGGCAACCTCGACCGCAACAAGGCCGAGCTCGACCGGGCGATCCAGGTGCTGCCGATCAAGCTCAACAAGGTCGGCCGGACCGCGATCTACGGGTCCTGGTTCAACTTCTACCTGTGCAACTTCAAGGGCCAGGTCACCATGCCCACCCCCACGGGCGGAAAGATCATCAAGGACGTCAAGTACGACGTCGGAGCGGCGAGGTGTGATCTCGGATGAGTGTTCCCTTCCGTGAGCGAAACCCCGTGATCGTCGGGGCCGTGAGCCTCGCCGTGATTGCGGCGATGGTGCTCGCAGCCTTCCGGGCTGAGGACCTGCCGCTGATCGGCGGTGGAGACACCTACTACGCCGCCTTCAGCGAGGCCGGCGGTCTCAAGGCCAACGACGAGGTCCGCGTGGCCGGCGTCAGGGTCGGAAAGGTCAAGACGGTCGACCTCGCCGGGGACCACGTCCGGGTCGAGTTCAACGTCGAGAACGGCGTCGACTTCGGCTCCGACACCAAGGCGGAGATCAAGGTCAAGACCCTCCTCGGCGCGATGTACCTCGCCCTCGACCCCGCCGGCCAGGGTCAGATGGAGGAGGACACCGAGATCCCGGTGGAGCGCACCAGCTCGCCGTACGACGTCGTGGACGCGTTCAGCGGGCTCGCCAGCACCTCGGAGCGGATCGACACCGCGCGGCTCGCCAAGAGCCTCGACACGCTCGCCGCCCTGATGGACAACACCCCGGAGGAGTTCCAGGGGGCCCTGCGCGGCATGTCGGCCCTGTCGACGAACATCGCCGCCCGCGACAAGCAGCTCAACGAGCTCCTCGGGAACATGCAGAAGGTCTCCGGAGTCCTCGCAGACCGCAACGGAGACCTGATCCGGCTGATGAAGGACGGCGACAAGCTGTTCCGGGCGCTCGTGGCCCGGCGTGAGGCCGTCCACAACCTGCTGGTGGCCACGAACCAGCTGTCGCAGGAGCTCACGCTGCTGGTGAAGCAGACCCGGGCCGACCTGAAGCCCGCGCTCGAGCACCTCGACAGCGTGGTCGACATGCTCAACAAGAACCAGGAGAACCTCGACAACAGCCTCCGGCTGATGGCGCCGTTCTACCGCGTCTTCGCGAACACCCTCGGCACGGGTCCCTGGTTCGACACCTACATCCAGAACCTGCCGCCCACCGCAGTTGGAGGCCAGTGATGAGCCAGCACGCCTCTCGGATGGGAGGACTGGGTGGGTTCACCCGGATCCTCTCGCTGGTCGCCGTGGTGGCGGTGGTCATCGCGGGCGTCCTCCTGATGATGCCGCAGCAGGAGAAGAAGTTCGTCACCGCGAGCTTCCCGCGCACGGTCTCGCTCTACGAAGGCTCCGACGTCCGGATCCTCGGCGTTCCGGTCGGGAAGGTCGAGAGCGTGACTCCCGCGGGCACCGACGTGACCGTGAAGATGTGGTACGACGCGAAGTACAAGATCCCGGCCGACGCGGAGGCCGTGATCATCACCCCCGCGATCGTCGGCGACCGCTTCGTCCAGCTCACGCCGGTCTACACCCGCGGGCCGGTGATGGCCGACGGTGCGACCTTGAGCACGAAGTCGACCTCGACGCCGCTCGAGCTCGACGAGATCTACCAGAGCATCGACGACCTCACCGTGGCACTCGGCCCTGAGGGCGCAAACAACGAAGGCGCGCTGACCCGGCTGCTCGACACCACGGCTCGCAACTTCGCGGGTCAGGGCGACCAGTTCAACAAGACGATCAACGACCTCGGCAAGCTGACCGGCACCCTCGACAACAACAAGGAGGAGCTGTTCGGCACCGCGCGGCAGATGGAGCGGTTCGTGAACGCGCTGGCCGAGAACGACCAGACCGTGCGCCAGTTCAACCAGTCGCTCGCCGGAGCAGCGGACGTCCTCGAGGGGGAGCGCGACGACCTCGCGGCCTCGCTGAGAAACCTCGGTATCGCGATGCAGCAGGTGTCGGGCTTTGTCCGGGAGAACCGCGACGTGCTCGGTGAGAACATCGACGGCCTCAACCGGGTGACCAAGATCCTCGTCAAGCAGCGAAACGCCCTCGACGAGGTGCTGCACCTCTCGCCCCTGGCCCTGAACAACCTGTTCCTGACCTACAACCCCAAGGCCGGCACGCTCGACACCCGGTCGAACCAGGGCGAGCTGGGAGGGCAGATGGAGGCGGACCCGAGCGGCTTCCTGTGCTCGATCCTCGAGCCGAACGACCCGAGCCGCCAGGCCTGCAAGGCCGTCAAGCAGGCGCTCGGCGGTGCGGGACGGGCCGGGGCGCTCGACTCCGGCGCCCCGAAGGAGCCGATTGCCGTGGAGAACGTCGACAGGTCACTGGCCGGTCTCGTGGAGGTGGACTGACCATGCGCACCAACAACCGCAGCCTCAGGACGCGGGTGGTCCGGCTGACCACCCTGGCCTGTGCCGGGGCCCTGGCGCTCAGCGGCTGTGACTTCGACGTCTACAGCCTGCCGCTGCCCGGCGGCGCCGACCTCGGCGACGACCCCTACACCGTCAAGGTCGAGTTCCGGGACGTCCTCGACCTCGTGCCGCAGTCGTCGGTCAAGGTCGACGACGTGACGGTCGGCAAGGTGACCGACATCGACGTCGACGGCTACAAGGCCAAGGTCACCCTCGCCCTGCGCGACAGCGTGAAGCTGCCGGACAACGCAGAGGCGGAGATCCGCCAGACCAGCCTTCTCGGCGAGAAGTTCGTCTCGCTCGCGCCGCCCCCGGCCGGGGCCAGCCCCAACCGGCTCTCCGACGGCGACCTGATCCCGCTCGAGCGCAGCGGCCGCAACCCCGAGGTCGAGGAGGTGCTCGGTGCGATGTCGCTGCTCCTCAACGGCGGTG
>DATGYO010000107.1:0-12122 GCA_035297905.1 Nocardioidaceae bacterium | reverse complement strand
GGTCATCTGTGGACGAAAGCTGGCGAGTGGCCGGTAATCCGACCCTGCAGGCCGGGGAAGTTGTTGGGACCGGCAGTTGCCGGGTGGCTACAGTGAACCTCGGGTGCATGACGGTGCCCACCGGACACGCGCGGCCTGCCGCGGGACACAGAAGGGAAGGCGCCGATGACCTTCGCATCGCTCTCCAAGAAGACACGGGCGAGTCGCGCGCTCGCGATTGCCATGGCTACCCCGCTGCTGCTCCTCGCGGCCTGCGGTAACGGCGGGAACGACGCCCTCAAGAGCGGTTCGGACTCCGGCAACGGAGGAGGCGGCGGCGAGGTCGTGATCGCCTACCAGGACTACACCGAGATGTCGATCATGGCTGAGATGTACGCGGCCTTGCTGAAGGAAGCCGGCTACGAGCCGACGCTCAAGGGCGTGGGGGACAGGGCGATCTACGCAGGCGAGCTGACGAACGGCAAGGTCGACGTCGCACCGGAGTACGCCTCCTCGATGACCGAGTACCTCAACCGGGAGGCCAACGGAGCCAACGCGAAGCCCGTCGCGACGCCTGATCTCGACCAGACGATGGCAAAGCTCGAGGAGCTGGCCAAGCCGAAGAACATGACGCCGCTCGAGCCGGCCAAGGCAGAGGACGCGAACGCCTTCGCGGTGACCCAGGACTTCTCCGACAGCAAAGGCGTCAAGACGCTGAGTGATCTCGGGAAGCTAGGTGGGCCTGTCGCGTTGGCGGCCGCGCCGGACTGTCCGGACCGCCAGGACTGCCAGAAGGGTCTGGAGGCGGTCTACGGGGTCAAGGTCAGCAAGTTCGAGCCGCTGGGGTTCGGCACGCCGCAGACCAAGGACGCGCTGACCAAGGGTGAGGTGCAGGTCGGACAGGTCGGCACGAGTGACGGGCAGATCCAGCAGCTCAAGCTGGTGGTCCTCCAGGACGACAAGAACTGGCAGAACGCCGAGAACCTCGTCCCCGTGGTCAGCACCAAGTTCCTGGACGCCCACCCGGACGCGGAGAAGACGCTCAACGCGCTCTCCGAGGTCCTGACCACGGAGGACCTGATGAAGCTCAACGCCCAGGTCGACGCCGAGCGGCAGCTTCCCGCGGACGTGGCGAAGCAGTACTTGACCGACAAAGGCCTCGTCTGAAGTCAGCGCCGGAGGTCGCCGGGCTTGGTACCGTGCAGGTCTGACCAGCACGGACCCAGACCTGGCGAGGCACATGGAGCAGTCGGCCGAGGAGCCACGGGGTGTCGCCTAGCGCGCTCCGGCGCAGGCTGGCGCAGGCAGTCTCTCGTGGTCGCGCCCTCCTGGCGAGCGAAGCCAGGAGCAAGGAGGACGCCGGCCGGCTGCTGAGTGTGGTCCTGGCGGTCTCGGACCAGCACGACCCGTTCCTCGACGAGGCGATGGAGAGCCTGCTCTCGCAGGACCACCAGCCCTTCGAGGTCGTCGTCGTGCCGTACGGCGCTGCGTCCACCTGCCTGAGCAGCGTCCGCCTCTGGGCCGAGGAGGACTCCAGGGTCCAGGTCGCACCGGTGGAACCGACGCTAGGCAAAGCGCTTCAGGCCGGCACGAAGACCGCCTCCGGACCCTTCCTGACCTTCATGGGCGCCGCTGACGTGCTCCCGCCCGGTGCGCTCAGGGCACTCGTCGACTCCCTCGTCCAGACCGGTTCGGACTTCGCGGTAGGGCAGGCGAAGGACGAGCTCGCTCCCCCCGGCATGGCAGCGACTGCGATCCAGCGCGTCCACGATCGTGACCGGCAAGGCATCGACATCGCCGCCTTCCCGATGGCCATCACCGACCGGCTCCTGGGGAACCGCGTCTTCCGCCGGGAGTTCTGGGAGAAGGAGGAGCTGACCTTCGCTGACTCCAGGGAGGCCGGCGCCGACCAGCTGGTCGTGAGGGCCTATCTCCACGCGCGTTCCTTCGACGTACTCGCCCGGGTGACCTACCGGTGGATGCAGCGCGGAAAGGGGGAGACTCTCGACCAGGTTCCCGTCGTGATGCCGGAGCTTCGTCAGTGGGTGGCGGCCATCGAGGAGATGCTGCAGGGCCTCGACCAGCTCTCCGCAGAAGTCCGCGGCGCCTGGTTGTACGGCGTACTCGACGGCGAGCTCCCCGCGTTCCTCGACGACGTGGAACGCGCCGACGCAGCTGAGTGGCGGTTGCTCTCGGCGACCGCTGGGAAGTTGTGGGACCTGGCAGTTGCCGAGGTGCAGGACAGGGTGCGCGTCGTGCCCCGGGTCAAGGCGTGGCTGGCTGCGGAGGACAAGCGGACTGCGCTCGAGGAGTTCGTGGCCGCACGGTGGTTCGAGGGCTCCAACATGCCGACCGAGGTCCGCGACGGCGTGGTGATCGCGCACCTGCCCCACAACGGCGATCCGTCCGTGGGGGTCCCGGAGAGGCTCTTCCGGCTCAACGAGGCCGAGACGACGCTCTCCATCTCCGTGCGGGGGATGCGCTGGGTCGGCGTCGACGCACTGGACCTCGACGTGTACGCCTTCATCAACCAGGTCAGCATGACGGACGGGTTCCCGGAGGTGACCGCCGAGCTTGTCTCTGAAGGGGCCGGCGGCCGGATCCCCCTCGAGGTCACCCAGTGGTCGCACCCCCGCGTCACGGCGGTCGCGCGGCACCGCTACCAGTGCTACGACAGCGGCGGGCTCACGGTGACCGTGAGGGCGGACGCCCTGATCGACGCCGCCGCTGGGGCAGGTGGGTCCGGGTCGTGGGCACTCGAGCTGACCCTGCGCTACGGCGGTCTCACCCGGACTGCACGGGTGACGCACCGCGACGTCAACGGCTCGGCCGGCTACCCGGACCGGCGGGCGGTCCGAGGGCACGTATGGGGACCGGACTGGCGACCGAGGACCGGTTGGACCTTCAAGGTGAGCCGTCCCCTTGTCCAGCTGTCCGATGCAGTGCTCAGGGGCGCCACGCTCGAGGGCACGCTCGCGCAGGGCGGGGACGTCAGAGCGGTCAGGGCCTCGCTTCCCGGCGGCCGGTTGCTGGCTTCGGCTGACGTGCACGACGGCCGCTTCTCGCTCGCCCTCCCGGGGGACCGGATCGACCCCGTCGGCGGACCCGCTTCGTTCGGGCTGCAGGCTGTCCTCCCCGACGGTCGGACGACCCCTCTCGCCTGGCCGGAAGGGCTCGTCGGTCGGTGGTTGGAGGCCGAGGCTCCTTCGGCGATCGCCCTCCGTCGTACGGCGCCCGGGAACTGCCAGCTGGTGGCCGTGCGCTGGACGCCCCTGGTCACAGACGTCGTGCTCGAGGACCGGACGCTGACGGTGACGGGTCGCTGGCTCGGAGAGGCACCTGCCAGGTGGACCCTGACCATGGGCGGTGGACGCGCCACGGTCGAAGCGGAGGTACGACGTCAGGACGCCGGCCGCTTCGAGGCGCGCTTCCCGATGCTCTGGGACGAATGGGGCCTGGGTGAGGCACCGCTTCCGGTGGCCAACTACCGGATGACCCTGTCGATCGAGACGGAGGACGGGCAGGTCGACACCGAGCGGATCCTCCTCGATCCCGAGCTCGTCTACCGAACCCCGATGTCGCTGCTCTCCGAGTTCCACCGAGTGATGGTGCGTTCGGATGCGAACCAGCGGCTCTTCCTCGTCGTGACGGCGCCGTTGACCGACGAGGAGCTCGGTCCACATCGACAGCATCTGCTCCAGACCTGGTTTGCGGAGTCGGAGCAGACGAGCGACCCCTCGGTCGTGTACCTCCAGGCCTACCGCGGTTTCACCGCGACGGACAGCCAGCTGGCGATCCACCAGGAGCTGCGGCGGACGAGGCCGGACCTCGAGGTCTACTGGGGCGTCGAGGACCGCTCCGCCTCGGTCCCCGAGGGTGGAGTCCCCGTGGTGATCCGGAGCCGGCAGTGGTACGAGGTGCTGGCGACCGCCGGTTACCTGTCGAACAACATCGACTTCCCGAAGTGGTTCGAGAAGAAGCCGTCGCAGCGATTCCTCCAGACCTTCCACGGCTACCCGGCCAAGTCGATGGGGATCCGCCTCTGGGAAGGCAAGTACTACACACCCCGGCGGATCGAGCTGGAGCTCGACCGGACGTCGCGGGACTGGGACCTGATCCTCACCCCGATCCCGGAGATGGACGAGTACTACCGCAGGGAGTACCGCTACGACGGCCCCATCCACAGCCATGGCTATCCGCGGGACGACGTGCTCCTGTCGGACGAGTCGACGCGGATCCGCGAGGAGACTCGCCGCCGCCTCGGCATCCGCGAGGACCAGACCGTCGTGCTGTACGCCCCTACCTGGCGCGACGACCTCGCCAGCCGGGCGCACTCGGTGCCGTTGCTCCGCCATCTGGACCTCGAGGCCGCGAGCGTCGATCTGGGCGAGGACTTCGTGCTCCTGCTGCGAGGCCACCGGTTTCACAGCGGCAAGCGGACGCGGGACCGCGGTTCGGCGAGGCACGTCGACGTGACGGACTACCCCGAGATCAACGACCTGATCCTGGCGGCTGACGTCGCCGTCCTCGACTACTCGTCGCTGCGCTTCGACTTCGCCCTGACCGGGAAGCCCATGCTGTTCCTCGTGCCCGATCTCGCTTCCTACAGTGGCGCGGTGCGCGGGTTCCTGTTCGACTTCCGGCCGACAGCACCGGGCCCGCTCCTGGACACCGCCCACGACGTCGTCGGGCACCTCAAGCAGCTGTCTGCGGTGCGGGAGGAGTACGCCGACGCGTACGCCACCTTCCTCAAGACCTACCAGTACCTTCAGGACGGGCGGTCGGCCGCCAGTGTCGTGAAGGCGTTCTTCGAAGACGACGCCACGAGACGTCGAGCTGTGGGAGACGTGTCAGCAGAATGACCAAAGTCAGTGTGATCGTGCCGACGTACAAGCCCGGCGACCGGCTCGACCGGGTCATCGCCTCGCTGGACGCCCAGACCCTGCCCCAGGACCAGTTCGAGTCCATCTTCGTCGACGACGGGTCACCCGACGACACGTTCGAGCGACTGAAACGACTCGCGGAGTCCCGGCCGAACATGCGGGTCACGTCGATCCCCAACTCGGGCTGGCCCAGCCGTCCGAGGAACGTCGGCCTCGACATGGCCCGCGGGGAGTACGTGGTCTTCATGGACCACGACGACGAGATCTACCCGCGGGGGCTCGAGGCGGGCTACGAGGTCGGCAGGACGAACGAGGCTGACGTCGTCAACGGCAAGGAAACGCGTACGTCGGAGTGGTTCGCCTACTGGGGCGCCTTCCAGGAGGACGTCTCCCTGCCGGCGAAGAAGCGGCCCCGCAACCTGAGCCCGTGGACCACGCACAAGCTGTTCCGCCGCGAGTTCCTCCTCGAGACCGGGATCCGTTTCCGCGAAGGTGCGCGGATGCTGTGGGAGGACGTCATGGTCGACATCGACGTCTACTCCGCGACCGACAGGATCGCCGTCATGGCGTCGGTCCCCTTCTACAAGTGGGTGCACTCGCCGGGGGAGAACTACTCCCTGACCTACGGCCGAGATCTCGACGAGTTCCTCGCGAGCATCGGGATGATGTTCGACTACGTGACCGAGAACGCCGCCGACCCCGGCTTCGTGGACTTCATGAAGGGGCACCAGTACGGCAACCGGATCCTCACGTACATGCTCGGACCCCGGTCCCTGAGACGGACCGACGAGGAGTTCGAGCACGTGCTCCGGATCGTCCCGGAGTTCGTCGAGCGGCACGTGCCCATCGAGCTCGATGCTCGGCAGACCCCCGTCAACCGCGCTCGGGCGCACCTCTTGCGCACCGGCCGGCTCCACCTGGTCCGCCCACTCGCCGAGGCCGACAACGGCGTCAAGGTCTTGGCCGACAGCGACGTCCGGTGGACTCCCGAAGGCTCGCTCGAGGTGACCTTCGAGGGCACGTGGGTGGGCGCCGACGGCCGGCCACTCCTCTTTCGTCGCGAGGGGGACCGGATCCTTCGCCACCTGCCCGACGACGTCGCCGGGGCTCTGCCGCAGGACCTCGTCGACGTGACGGAGGAGCTCGCGAAGACACACGTGGACCTCGCCTTGACCAGCCGCGCGGACCACGTGGGCTGGCCGGTCAGGGCCACCCACGAGACGGTGGTGACGGATCTGGACGGCGGCCTCGCGACCGTGGGGTTCAAGGGCAGCGCAGTCGTGAACCCACGCTCCGGCGTCTTCGGCCAGGAGCTGGGCGACGACGTCTGGACCGTGACCCTTCGAGCCGGTTTCCTGGGCTTCCTCTCGCACCACCCGCTGCCCTATGACGGGCGGTCCCGGGTGGCCGCGCTGCCAGGGCGGTTCGCCGTGGCCTTCGGCACCAAGGCGGGCAAGCTCGCTCTTGACCTGGGCGGAGGCCAGCGCCACGTGCTCGACGAGACGGCTCCTGCTGCGAAGCAGGCGCAGATCGTGCGGGCCGGCCTGTGGAGCAGCAAGATCACGGTGCCGATGCGTGGTGTGGAGGTCGCCCTCGGCGCCCGCCGAGCCTGCGAGCTGCGGCTGCGGCGGATCGACGACGGCCAGGAGCTCCTGTTGTTCCCGGGCGAGATCGTCGCCGACGCCGATGGTGCTCGCGTCGAGGGCGTCGTCCGCCTTCCCAGAGGCCGCTACCGCATCGCGATCCGCGACCAGGCGGTCCCGGCCATCTGGGGCACTCGACTGGTCGCGACGTCGGGGCGGTCCCGCCGCGTGACTCTCTCCGTCCGACCGGGTGTCCCGCGTGCCAAGAGGTGGTGGGGTCAGCGTCGTGCCAGGCGTCAGGCCGAGGGCTCCAGCGAGTCGAGGTAGGCCGCCAGGGCGGTGTCGCCGTCCTCGGGGATGTAGCCGGTGGCCCGGACCTTGCTCAGGTCGAGCGCACTGTGCGGCGGACGAGGCGCGGTGGGCCGGCCCGCGGCGTACTCCTCGGTGGTGACCCGCTGGACGTCCTGCGGGTCGCGGCCGCGCGCTTCGAAGACGGCGGCCGCGATGTCGGCCCAGGTGCGGACCCTGCCGGCGCTCGTCAGGTTGTACGTGCCGTATGGCGCCCGCGTCTCGAGCAGGTGCGTGATGCCGCGCGCAAGGTCTCGGGTGAAGGTCGGCCGGCCGTGCTGGTCGCCGATCACCGACGGCTTCACGCCACGGTCGGCGAGGTCCGCCATGGTGCGGACGAAGTTGCGGCCCTCCCCGATGACCCAGCTGGTGCGGACGATGTAGTGCTGTTCGTGCGTCGCCACGAGGGCGTCGCCGGCTGCCTTGCTCTGGCCGTAGACCCCGAGCGGCGAGAACGGCTCGTCCTCGGGATGCACCTCGACCGTGCCGTCGAACACGTAGTCCGTCGACACGTGGACCATGGTGACCCGGTGGTCTGCCGCGGCCCGCGCCAGCCGGCCGGTGGCCATGGCGTTGACCGCCCACGCGGTGCGTCGGCCCTCGGGGGACTCGGCCGCGTCGACGGCGGTGTAGGCAGCCGCGTTGACCACCGTGTCGTACCGGCGCCAGGAGACCGCGTCGAGCGCGGCGGGATCGGTCAGGTCGAGGTCCGCACGGCTGAACGCGTCGGCTGTCGGGTGCAGCGCACGCAGCTCGCGGCCGAGCTGCCCGTCGGCGCCGAGGATCAGCATCCGCTTCGGCGGGACGGGGGAGACCTCCTGCAGGCGAGGATGGGTGCGGTCGGCGTCCGAGCGCTCCGCCTGGTCGAGCGGGATCGGCCAGGCGATCGCGAGCTGCTCGTCGGCGAGGTTGACGAAGGTGTAGGAGTCGCGGGCCTCGGCGCTCCAGTGGTCGTTGACGAGGTAGGAGTACGCCGTCGCGTCGACGAGGGTCTGGAAGGCGTTGCCGACCCCGGAGGGCACGAAGTAGGCGGTCTCGGGCCCCATCTCCGCGGTGACCACCGTCCCGAAGGTCGGCCCCTCGCGCAGGTCGACCCAGGCGCCGAAGATCCGGCCCGTGGCCACCGAGACCAGCTTGTCCCACGGCTCCGCGTGGATGCCACGGGTCGCCCCCGCGTCCGAGTTGAACGACACGTTGTTCTGCACGGGGCGGAAGTCGGGCAGGCCGAGCGCGACCATCTTCGCGCGCTGCCAGTTCTCCTTGAACCACCCCCGGTTGTCGCCGTGGACGGGCAGGTCCACCCTCAGCAGCCCGGGAATGGTGGTCGAGGAGACGTTCAGCTCGGCCACGGCTACTGTCCCAGTCGCTGGTACTTCGCCTCGGTCGCGGCTTTCTGGGGCCGCCACCAGTCCTCGTGGGCTTGGTACCACTCGATGGTCTGCTCCAGTCCGGCCTCGAAGTCGCGGTAGGCAGGCTCCCAACCGAGCTCCTTGCGGATCTTGTTGGCGTCGATCGCGTAGCGCAGGTCGTGCCCCGCGCGGTCGGTCACGTGGTCGAAGTC
The DNA here is from genome assembly GCA_035297905.1 of Nocardioidaceae bacterium. Lineage (GTDB taxonomy): Bacteria > Actinomycetota > Actinomycetes > Propionibacteriales > Nocardioidaceae > Nocardioides_C. The sequence goes on along the minus strand of DATGYO010000107.1, from coordinate 3,768 downwards.
GCCCTCCGCCCGGCCGAGCAGCCGGAGGATCGTCTCGACGACCTGCTTGTTGTCGCGCTCGCCGTCGGCGCCGATCAGGTAGGTCTCGCCGATCTCGCCGGCGTCGAGGACCCGCAGCACGGCCGAGCTGTGGTCGTCGACGTGGATCCAGTCGCGGACGTTGTGCCCGCCGCCGTACAGCTTGGGGCGCCCGCCGTCGAGGACGTTGGTGATCTGCCGGGGGATGAACTTCTCCACGTGCTGGTACGGCCCGTAGTTGTTGGAGCAGTTGCTGATCGTCGCTCGGACTCCGAAGGAGCGGACCCAGGCGCGCACGAGAAGGTCGGACCCGGCCTTGGTCGCCGAGTAGGGGCTCGACGGGTTGTACGGCGTGCCCTCGGTGAACCTCGAAGGGTCGTCGAGCTCGAGGTCGCCGTACACCTCGTCGGTCGAGATGTGGTGCAGCCGGGTGTCGTGCCGGCGAACGGCCTCGAGCAGGGTGAAGGTGCCGACCAGGTTGGTGTGCACGAACGGAGACGGGTCCGACAGCGAGTTGTCGTTGTGGGACTCCGCCGCGAAGTGGACCACCGCGTCGTGCGAACCGACCAGCTCGTCCACAACCGTGGCGTCCGCGACGTCACCCTTGACCAGGCTGAACCGGTCCTCGGGCAGCCCTGCAAGGGAGTCCACGTTCGCCGCATAGGTGAGCTTGTCCAGCACCGTCACGGTGGCGTCGGTGTGGTCGAGCACGTGGCGCACGAAGTTCGATCCGATGAACCCGGCGCCCCCGGTTACCAGGTACCTCTTCACTTCTGCGCCTCCGTTGTCGGTGGTGGTGGTGGTGGTGCTCACGGCGTGATGTCCTGCTCGGCCTCGGTGGCCGCGGCCATGTGCGTGGCCAGCGGGTCAACCTTACGTACGTCGAACACGTGACCGGTCTCCCCGGACATCAGCACCTCGATCGAGACCTGGGCAACCGTCTCGGACTCGAGCAGCGAACCCTCCGGCTCCGCACCGAAGGCCTTGGCGCGCATGGGCGTGCGGGTCCGCTCCGGGTTGATGCAGTTCACATGGACCCCGGCCCGCCCCCACTCGTCCGCGAGGGCCTGGGTGAGGTTGACGACCGCTGCCTTGGCCGAGCTGTAGAGGCTGTAACCGCTGCGTCCACGGGTGTACGAGCTCGACGTGAACAGCAGCAGGCTTCCGCCCGTCGCCGCCAGGTGCGGAAAGCTCTCCTGGGCGATGAAGATGGGGGCGAGGTAGTTGACCTCGGTCGCCGCGTAGATCGTCTCCTCCGACGTGTCCATCAGCTCGCCGCGGGGAAGTATCCCGGCGGTGTTCACGACGTAGTCGATGCGGCCGGTCTTCTCGACGACACCCTGGATCGCAGCGGCGACGTCCTCGCGCCGGTCCACGTGGGTCTGGGTCCCCGACCTGCTGAACGAGAACACGTCGGCGCCGTAGGACCGTGCCAGGTTCGCGATGTCGGCACCGATGCCGTAGCTGCCACCGAAGACCACGACGGTCCTGCCCTCGAGGGCGGCGCGGTACTCCGCCGCCGGTCGGGTCGGCGGAAGCTGCTGGCTCGTGAGCTGGAACAGCTTGTCTGCGATGTAGACATCGATCGGCTCGGTGATCTTCATGTTCCGGTCCTCGCCGGCGACGACCCAGATCGGCACGTCGGGCAGGTAGCGGAGGACGACCGTGCAGTCGTCGGTGGCCACGAAGTCCGGGTCCTGCTCCGCGATCCGGTAGGCCCGCCGGATCACCGAGGCACGGAAGGCCTGGGGCGTCTGGCCCCGCCGGAGCATCGAGCGAGGAGGGATCTCCCGGATGATGTTGTCCTCGGACACCTCGATGATCGTGTCCGCGGAGGGAATGGCGACGTCGACGGCGTCGTACGTGTCGAGCGCCTCGAAGCAGTCGGTGATGATGCGCGCCGACACCAGGGGGCGTACGGCGTCGTGGAGCAGCACCTTGCAGTCCTCGGGCCCCACCGCGTCCAGGGCGCGCTGTGTGGTCTCGTTGCGGGTCTCGCCGCCTTCGAGGATCTGCGTGACCTTCGGATAGCCACCTGCCCGGACCATCGCGTGCACGGCGTCGAGGTGGCCCGGGGCCATCATCACGATGATCTCGTCGACCATCGGGTGGCCCTGGAAGACCGACAAGGTGTGCTCGAGGATCGTCCGTCCGGCGATCTTCACGAGCTGCTTGGGGATGCTCAGGCCGACCCGGCTACCGACTCCGCCACCGAGGACGACCGCGACGTTCCGGCTCAATGGTCTCAGGGCCCTTCCCTCTGACAAACCGATGGTCCGTGAGCCTAACAGCGTGCACCGGGACGGGGGTCGAGACGCGTGAGTGCTCAGCGTGAGCGCCCGCTCGCTCCGGGCCCGGAAAGTTCATCTCATGGTCACCCTCCGGCGGCGGATTGACGTGCTTGGGCGGTTATGGTGTGAACCGTGTCGTCCACCCTGTCCCTTGCCGCCCCAGTCCTCACCGATCCCGCCCTGGTGTCGCTGCAGGAGCTCATGACGGCATACGCGAGGGCCACGCCGGTGCGCAAGGTGGCGGCTGTGGGAAACGCCCCGCTCGAGCCGAGCGACGCGCGCGCAGCGGAGATCGACTCCTGCGACCTCGTGATACGGGTCAACAGCTTCGTCATGGACCGGCCGGAGCAGCCGCGCTGCCAGGGCAGCCGCGTCGACATCGTGGTCTGGAACCGGATCACCCGCGCCACCCCGTTCCTCTACGAGAACTACCGTGACCGCCTGTACCTCCTGGTCGAGCCGATGCGCATGCACGGGAACAAGGAGATGTGGCCCCCGTCGTGGCCGGAGGACCTCGGGCTGGTCCCGGTGCCCAACAACTCGGTCGCCCGACGGCTCAACGAGGAGCTCGGCATCCCGTGGCAGGAAGAGCGGCTCGCGCCGACCACCGGGCTGACGGCTGCCTACCTGGCGGTCACCCTGTTCCCGGAGGCCGACGTCGTCCTCACCGGGTTCTCCTTCGTGGACGACCCGAGCCAGACCGAGTGGCGCCACCAGTGGGGCGACTCCTGTCCGGTGGGACCGGAGCACCGGATCGCGGAGGAGTCGCGGTTGATGCGATCCTGGATCGACGACGGACGCGCACGCTTTCTTCGTTGACCGATCTCTGACCGACTCGTGACCCATTCTCTGGAGGAAACCGAGTGACCTCGAACCCGTCGTCCGCGCAGGGACGGGCCGGACGGCTCGTTCGACGAGTCCGCAACCGGTCGAGCAACCATCCCGCGGCCCCCGACATCCAGGCCGCCCTCGCCGAGGTGACTGCCCGTCTCAACCGCCAGCATGGACGCCTGCAGGTCGTCGAGCGTGAGCTTGCCCGGCTCTCGCCGCAGGTGGCGGCCAGCGAGGCGCGCCTCGAGGACCTCCGGCAGCGGCTCGAGCAGCCCCGCTTCGACGACGCCGAGCGGGCGGAGGCGCTCTCGCTCGTGGAGGAGATCCGACGGGAGCACCAGCGGGTGCGCGCCCGGATCAGCGCCGCTACGCGCTACGAGGAGCGGTTGCGGCAGGTCGAGGAGACTCTCTCCCAGCTCGATGCACAACAGCAGCGCACGAGCTCCCGGAGCTAGTCACCCGGGGGGCGGTCATCTGGCGCGCGTGCGCCGTCGTCCTACTCGCCGAGCTTCTTCTGCTCGACGTGCTGGTTGATGGCCACGAGCTCGGGGTGTACGTCGAGCAGGGCGATGATCTCGCCGCACGAGAGCGACGTCGCCTCGTGGTCCTCGATCAGCGTTCGGATCAA
>DATGYO010000106.1:0-16875 GCA_035297905.1 Nocardioidaceae bacterium | reverse complement strand
GGGTGGTCCTCGACGTGCACCGCCATGCGCTTGTCGCGCGTGTCGTAGCTCGGTGCTGCTGGCGTGGAAGAAGGCGTGCCAGTCGGACCCCGTGGTGACCGCCAGCCAGGCCCGCCTCTGCGCGGCGACGGTCCAGGCGGTCGGGGTCGACGACCGCAACGCCGACGCGATGGTCTCCGGCTCTCGACAGCTCTCCGGCGGTGCTCGCCGGCTCGCCGACGGGACGCCCGCTCTCGTCTCGGCGATCGGCCGGGCCGCCGACGGCGCGGACCGCCTCGCCGGAGGGGCGACCCGTCTGGCAGGCGGTGCGCAGAAGCTCGACTCCGGCGCCGACGAGCTCGCGGCCGGTGCGGCGAGGTTGGGCCCGGGCGCGGAACGTCTCGCCTCGGGCGCGAGTGACGCGAGCACCGGAGCAGCCCGGCTCGCAGACGGGTCCACCCGGGTGGCGAGCGGAACCGCCCGGCTCGGCGACGGGTCCCGCGAGCTCGCCGACGGCCTCGGCAAGGGGGCGCGGCGGATCCCGACCCTCGGTTCCGACAAGCGGAGGCGCCTCGCGAACGCCGTCGCCCGGCCCGTCGCGAGCAGCACCGAGCGGCTCAACCCGGCACCGTCTGCGGCGACCAGCCTCGCTCCCGGCGTGTTGGCCCTCGCGCTGTGGCTCGGCGCGTTCGTGACCTACCTCGTCCGCCGCGCGCTGCCGGGCCGTGCGCTCGCATCGGCGGCCTCGCCCTTCCGCGTCGCCCTCTCCGGTTGGCTGCCCGCGCTCGTGATCGGGGTAGTGCAGAGCCTGCTCGTCTTCGCGGTGCTCGGGGTGTTCGACGTGGTGATGGAGTCACCGGGCGGCGTGGCGCTGTTCCTGCTCGTGCCCGCGGCCGTGTTCGCTGCTGTGAACCAGGCCTTCGTCGCCGTCCTCGGTCCGAGGCGGGGGTGGATGGTCTCGATCGTGTTCGCGGTGCTGCAGGCGGTCTCGCTCGGCGGGCTGGTCCCCGTCGACACGGCCCCGGTCCTGATCCGGTCGCTCAGCGGGATCCTGCCGGTGTCCTTGGCCGCCGAGGGGATCGGCAACCTCACCCTGGGCGGTCGGGTCGGCTCCGTCACCGGCTCGGCGGCTGCTCTCCTCGTCTGGGGCGCGGCGGCGCTCGCGGTCACGACATTCGCCGCCCGGCGCCGTCAGCGCATGTCGCTGTCCGACGTACGCCGGCGCGTGACGGCTCGTCACCGGCCTGACCCTGCGGCGGGGTGAATGCCGCTCGACCCGTGTGGGTACGGCAGGCCAGGAACCGTTCTCCGGAAGGAGGGGCCATGCCTTCGAACATCAAGAACGAGAAGCAGTACGAAGCGCTCAAGGACAAGGGCATGTCCAAGGAGCGTGCCGCCAAGATCGCTAACTCTCCGGGCGCGTCCAGCCGTGGTGGGAAGAAGAGCGGCTCGGGAGGCGACTCGAAACAGGGCGGCACGACCGCCCAGAAGAAGGAGGCCGGCCGCAAGGGCGGCAAGGCTGCAGCCAAGAAGTCCTAGAGTCGCCGCTGAACGGGTTCTGCCCCGAGGCCGTGGCACATGTTGGGGGTGCCACTCCGGACGACGCTGCCTCAGCCGGGACCTTCAGATACCTACCGACCCGGCGCTCGATGCGTGGAGCGGCAGGGCCGTGTGGCCGTGCAGGGCCAGTCCCTGCCTGTGCACCGGGTCCCCTGCCAGCTCCATTCGCTGGAACCTGCGGAGAAGCGTGGGGAAGGCGACCGACGCCTCGAGCCGCGCCAGTGGTGCGCCAAGACAGTAGTGGATGCCCCCACCGAAGGACACGTGCGCCGGGCCGGCACGGTCCAGGCGGAGGGCGTCCGGCTCGTCGAAGACTGCCGGGTCACGGTTGGCTGCTCCGAGCAGGGTGATGACTCGCTGGCCTGCAGTCACCGAGAGTTCGGGAAGGTCGAGCTGCCCGGTGGCCCTGCGCCCGAAGAGCATCTGCACCGGGGAGTCGTAGCGAAGGAGCTCCTCGACGGCTACGGCCGCGGCCTCGGGATGAGCGCGGAGCCAGGAGGCCTGGGCTGGATGGGCGAGCAAGGCGAGCAGCCCGTTGGTGAGCAGCCCGGTCGTGGTCTCGAAGCCCGCGGCGAGCAGGAGGGCCAGCATCGTCACGAGCTCATCGCCGGAGAGCCGGTCGTCGCCCTCGTTCCCGACCAGGGCGGACACCAGGTCGTCGCGCGGATGCATCCGCCGCTCCTCGGCCAGGTGCTCGAGGTAGTCCGCGATCTGGGTCGCGGCCACGTCGGCGGTGTCGACGGCCAGAGGGCTGAGCAGCTCGAGCACCATGGCCCAGTCGCGTACTAGCGTCTGGAACTGGGGGCGGTCCGCCGTCGGGATGCCCAGCAGCTCTCCGATGACCGTCACCGGAAGGGGGAACGCCATCGTCGCGACGAAGTCAGTGTCCCCAGCGAGCTGGTCGCAGAGGTCATCGACGATCCGCTGGACGGCCGGCCGCAGTGCGGCCACTCGCCGGGCGGTGAACGCCCCCGAGACGATGGAGCGAAGCCGGGTGTGGGCCGGCGGGTTCAGCATGAGGATGCTGCCGAACATCATCCGCAGCGATGGGCGGTCAACCCAGTCGGGGTAGCCAGCGGCGGCGAGGGCCAGGCCCGGTGACTTGGTCAACCGGTGGTCGCGCAACAGAGCCGAACAGGCCCGGTGGCCGACCACCAGCAGCGCACCGTCGGGTGCGGTCACCGTCGGGCCGAGCGCACGCAGTCTTGCGTAGTGCGGGTAGGGGTGAGCCTGACCGGCGCCCGACGCCAGAGCTGCCATCACCTCCGCAACGACGGCACTCTCCGCAGTGGGGTCCGCTGCCATGATCTCGCTCCATTCCAGACGTCACGGACAGGCCCGCTCGGCTGGGCCTGCAGCGCACGAGTGTCAAGCACCACGTTCGGTTCGACGTTCGATGGACGGCGAGCTCCGTCATGCGCCTTGCGGAGCAGGCTACGGGCTACACCGTCACCTTCGTGCCTTCTCGCATGGCCGCCCAGGGGCCAGCTCGCGTCGACCGCCGGCGCTCAGTGGCTGGAGAGCAGCTCCTCGAAGGGGGTCGGGTTGTCGAACGGGTCAGTCGGGCCGCTGCTCGACCTCCCGGCGACGAGGTCGGCCAGCTCTCGGCCGGCCCGGTCCACGCGCTCCGCCAGGGACCCCGAGGCGTTGCTGCCGAAGTCCTCGCTCGCCGCGAACACCCCGGTCGGTACGACGACCGAGCGGAGGTAGGCGAACAGCGGGCGCATCGCGAACTCCAGCACCAAGGAGTGGCGCGCCGTCCCCGCCGTGGCGCCGATCAGGACCGGCCGCCCGGCGAGTGTGCCGTCCTCGAGCACGTCGAAGAAGCTCTTGAACAGCCCGCTGTAGGAGGCGCTGAAGACCGGCGTCACCGCGATCAGGCCGTCCGCCCGGGCGACGGTGTCGATGGCGCCTGCGAGACTCTCGCTGGGGAACCCGGTGAGCAGGTTGTTGGTGAGGTCGTGCGCGAGGTCGCGCAGCTCGACCACCTCGACGCGCACCTTCTCGCCGTACAGCCGCAGCGCCCGGTCGGTGGCCTCCGCCAGCCGGTCGGCGAGCAGACGGGTCGACGACGGCTGGCTCAACCCGGCCGTCACGACGGCGATGGTTCGGGTCATCGGGTTGCCTCCTCGGCCTGTGCTGCGGCGGCGAGTGACGGGTGCGTGGGCGGCGCGTCCGGCACGTGGGCCGGGCGAAGGGCCTCGAACTCCTTCCGGAGCGCAGGGACGACCTCCTCGCCGAGCAGGTCGAGCTGCTCGAGCACGGTCTTCAGGTGCAGGCCGGCGTGGTCCATCAGGAACAGCTGGCGCTGGTAGTCGCCGACGTACTCCCGGAAGCCGAGCGTCCGCTCGATGACCTCCTGCGGGCTGCCCACGGTCAGCGGGGTCTGCGAGGTGAACTCCTCCAACGACGGGCCGTGTCCGTAGACCGGCGCGTTGTCGAAGTACGGCCGGAACTCACGGACCGCGTCCTGGCTGTTCCTGCGCATGAAGACCTGACCGCCGAGGCCGACGATGGCCTGGTCTGCGGAGCCGTGCCCGTAGTGCTCGAAGCGGCGCCGGTAGAGGCCCACCATCTTCGCGGTGTGCGACGCGGGCCAGAAGATGTGGTTGGCGAAGAACCCGTCGCCGTAGTACGCCGCCTGCTCGGCGATCTCGGGGCTGCGGATCGAGCCGTGCCACACGAACGGCGGGACGCCGTGGAGCGGCCTGGGCGTCGAGGTGAACCCTTGCAGCGGGGTGCGGTACTTGCCCTCCCAGTCGACGACGTCCTCGCGCCAGAGCCGGTGCAGCAGGTGGTAGTTCTCGATCGCGAGCGGGATGCCGTCGCGGATGTCCTTGCCGAACCACGGGTAGACCGGGCCTGTGTTGCCGCGGCCCATCATCAGGTCGACGCGGCCGTCGGTCAGGTGCTGGAGCTTGGCGTAGTCCTCGGCGATCAACACCGGGTCGGTGGTCGTGATCAGCGTCGTCGAGGTGGAGAGGATGATCCGCTCGGTCTGGGCGCCGATGTAGGCCAGCGTCGTCGTTGGGGCCGACGCGATGAACGGCGGGTTGTGGTGCTCACCGGTCGCGAAGACGTCGAGCCCGACCTCCTCGGCCTTCTTCGCGATCTCGACGGTCGCCTTGATGCGCTCGTGCTCGGTGGGCGTGCGACCCGTGGTGGGATCGGTCGTGACGTCGCCGACGGTGAAGATGCCGAACTGCATCGGGTTCAACCTCCTGGAAAGGGGACGGACGACAGCTGAGTAGTTCTACTTTCAACTATCTGATGGGTCCAACGATCGCAGGGGTGCCCCTATTCCACCGGTCCGGTCAGCCGCCGGCGAGGTCCTTGAGCACGCGAGGCTTGTCGGTGACGATGCCGTCCACTCCGAGACGGATGTACCTGCGCATCAGGTCGCGACTGTTCACGGTGAAGACGTTGATCTCCATGCCGCGCCGGTGCGCCGCCTTGACCAGCCCACGACTGGTGGCCCGTCGGTCGACGTTGATCTCGTCGACCCACCTCGAAGCCCCGTTGAGTCCCGGCTGGGAAGGTCGCCGGTGGTAGAGAAGCCCCACCGGGATGTCGGGCGCGAGGCTGTGGAACCGCCGCAGCGACCTCCGGTCGAAGGACTGCACCACCAGGCGGCCGGAGGCGACCGCGGCGGGGACGTAGCCGCCCACGGACCGCAGCACCTGGTTCACGTCGGCCTCGATCCCCGGGTAGCGGTCGGGGTTCTTGAGCTCGAGCAGAAGTCCGGAGTTGGTACCGACCGCGTCGAGCACCTGGCGCAGCGTCGGGATCCGCGCGCCGGCGTACTTTCCCGAGAACCACGAGCCCGCGTCGAGCCGGCGCATCTCCCCGAGCGTGAAGGCGCCGACCGCCCATGGTGCGCGCGAGGGGAAGACCTGCTCCACGTTGGTGGTCCGGGACAGCGTGGTGTCGTGGACCACCACGAGCCGGCCGTCGGCTGACCGCTGGACGTCGATCTCGACGAACCTCGCGTGCTGGGCGACTGCACGTCTGACGGAGATCACGGTGTTCTCGGGAGCCCTGGCGGACGAGCCGCGGTGGGCGATGTCGACGACTTGCCGGGCGGCAACGGCATGGGGCGCGGGGGCCATGAGGGACCCCCAGGCGAGAACGGCGACGGCGACCGGGCGCAGTAGACGAGTCATGGGCAGCCTCCTTGCGGCGAGGCTAGGCGGCCGCCCTGGTGATGTCGTCCCTCGTCAGGGGGAGATGGGTTCGTCCGGTGAGGGCTGGTCTTGTGGCCGGTCAGCCGATGTGCCGCGCGGAAGAGGGGCCACCATCTCGGTGCTCGGCGCATCGGGCTTCACGACCTGCCGCTTGATCTGCGCCGACGCCAGGCCGAGGCCGCCGAGACTGATGTCGTCGTAGGCGAGCAGGTCTCCGCTCTCCCGGTCGAGGTACAGCACGGACAGGTCGATGTCGGCGGGCTCCCCAGGCTCCAGGGCGCGGAGGCCCGAGCCGCCGGTCGAGCCCTCGGTCATCAGCCAGGTGCCCTTCTCGCCGCGCCTGACCTTCCGGTAGTGCAGGTGGCCCGAGAGCGTCACAGAGGCCAGGCCGTCCAGGGCGCGGATCGGGGTGGGGTCGTGGAAGACGGCGACGTCGACGCCGCCCGCGTCGCTGGCGATCCGCGCGAGGTGGTCGGCGGCGTCGGCGACGTAGCCGTCGAGCGTGTCCTTGTCGAGGGTCGTGGACTTGTCCGGCGTGAACGTCGGGTCCCCGAGGCCGGCGAAGGTCAGTCCCGCCACGCGACGCACCTTGCCGTCGAGGACGACGACGTTCGGCAGCTGACGCATCGCGCGCTCCGTCACGAGCGAGTCGTGGTTGCCCCGGACCCAGACGTACGGCGCCCGCAGGTGGCGGATCTCCTGCACGTACCTGTTCTCGGGCTTCGAGCCATGGTCGGTGATGTCCCCGGAGTCGACGATCACGTCGACGTCGTACTTCTCCGACACCGTGCGCACCACGTCCCAGGCCTGCGGCGCGAGGTGGAGGTCGGAGATGTGGAGCACGCGCACGACCTCGCGGTTCCCGGGCAGGATCGGCAGCTGCGAGGTCACCGTGTAGAGGCCGGTCACGTTCTGCACGAGCTGGGCGAGCTCGTCGCCGTAGACCGAGAAGTTGTTGACGATCCGGTCCGCGTTGCCGATCACGCTCGGCGCGCTCGTGAGCAGGCCCGTGTAGCGGGGCTCGGCCAGCGAGGCGGGGTTCCAGGTCGCGAAGGCGACTGCCGCGGCGGCGAGCACGGCGGTGCCGGCGGTGGCGCCGCCGACGAGCGCGCTCCGGACCCGGCGCAGCGCCAGGAGGCTGAGCGCCGCGGCGCCGACCACGGCAGCGATCAGCGATCGCAGCGCGGCCATGAACAGCTCCCAGCGCAGGTCCCCCTCCGCCTGCGAGCGCATGCCCGACAGGAGCTGGGGGTCGTCCATGATCGCGCGTGCCTCTTGTACGTCGACCCCGACGAGACGCGCGTGCAGACCCAAGGGACCGTCGTGCGTGTCCACGACGAGCTCACCGAGCGGCGGGATGGAGACCGTCGTCTCCCCGTCCCAGGACGGCAGGACCTGCATCGACGTGGTGAGCGGCCCGATCTCGTGATGGACGGTGCCGCCGAGCATGAGGCCGATCCAGCCACCGAGCAGGCCGAGCATGACAGCCGCCGCGATCCGGCCGAAGCGGTGCGCTCCTGGACGACCGGGCAGGTCCGAGGGGACAGGGGAGGAGGACGGGAGGATCCGAGAGGGGAGCATGATGCCGCACAAACCTTGAGCGATGGGACGCAGCAGTTCTAACCCGCGCAGGCCGTGCCTGTCAGAGGAATGGCCCAGTTGGGTCTGTTCACCACATATCGGACGCGAGGTCCGGCAATGTTCCCCGAGGTCTCGAGGCAGGCGCGGGTAGCCTCAGCGATCGTGATCGTCACAGCCGTGGTCTGTCCGCACCCTCCGCTCCTCCTGCGCGAGCTCAGCGGGGCAGCGGACGCCGCGCCGGAGCTGCGCGCGGCCTGTCACGAGGCGCTGGCCTCGGCGCTGGAGCTCCAGCCGGACGTCGTGGTGGTCGTCGGCGGAGCCGACGAGTCCGGTGAGTGGGACCCGTTGCTGCCCGTCGACGTCCACCGCTTCGGTACGTCGGACGCTCCGCACGTCGCGGGTCTGCCGCTCAGCCTCGGCGTGGCCAGCCGGCTGCTCCACGAGGTGGGATGGGCCGGCCCGACCCGCACCCACGCGATCGCCTGGGACGCCGGCCCGGCCGAGGTCGGCGAACGTGCTCAGGAGGTGGCTGCTGTCGAGGGTCGCGTCATGCTCGTCGTGATGGGGGACGGCAGCGCCCGCCGTGGCGAGAAGGCCCCCGGCCACCTGGACGAGAGGGCCTTCGCCTTCGACGACGAGGTCGGCCGGGCGCTCGAGGAAGGCGACGCCGCCACGCTGTCGGCGCTGGACCCCGTGCTGGCGCGGGAGCTCATGGCCTCCGGGCGAGCGGCTCATGCGGTGCTGGGCCGCGCTGTCGCGGCGCAGGGCGCGAGGCCCCGGGCGAAGACGCTCTACTGCGACGACCCCTACGGGGTGATGTATCACGTTGCGGTGTGGGACCTGTCCTGACGGCGTCACAGGTCGGCCGCCCCTCGACTACCGGCGTGAGATGAGCAGGGCCTGGGCGGAGCGCGCGACGAGCCCCTGCTCGTCGTACACCGAGGAGGTCGCGAACCCCACGCTGCCACTGCCGAGCATGGTCTCGGCGTCGAGGCAGAGCCACTCGCCGACGGGTGGCCGGAGGATGTGCACGGTGAGCTCGGTGTTCAGGAACGCCCACCCCGCCGGGTCGAGCTCGGCCGAGACTCCAGAGGCCGAGTCCACGCACGCCATCAGCCGTTGCACAGGGGTCATCTCCTCACCGTCGACCAGGCTGACAGTGGGACGCATCCACACCACTCCCGGCCCCGGCTCCTCGACCGAGCCCTTGATCCATCGCCAGTCCACCGCGTCGAGGTAGCCGCCCGACCAGCTCGTGGGTCGTTCGTGACGATGTCCGTCGCGGTGGCTGTGGCTGAGCGGCTCGGTCGAGGTCCGCGGGCCCGCCACGCCTGCGGGGAACCGCCAGGCGGCGACGCGGGCCACCGGCCGCTCTGTCTCCACGTCGACGAGGGTCGCCTCACAGAGCTCGACTCTCCGGCCAGGGCGCACGACCGAGGACGCGACCGTCAGCGGCGTCACGGGCACGGGACCGAGCAGCTCCATCGTGACCCGACCGACGACCCGCTCCGCGCCGGTGTCGAGCTGCTCGACCGCGCGCGTCAGCAAGGCAGCCGGTGGACCGCCGTGCTGGCTCTCGGGTCCCCAGGGGCCGGCGGTGCTGGCCTGGGACACCATCCGGTCCTTCTCGCGGACGTAGAAGGGGGGCGGGGCTGCGGAAGTCACCACGCCATGATGCTCGCAGAGGGACGATGGGGGCGTGAACAGGGACTGGCACCTCGCGCACGTCCTCGGCAGCAAGGCGCCCATGGACCGGCGCGTCGAGTGGCACCTCGAGCATGCGCGGGAGTGCGGCTGCGGACCGATCCCGCCGTCGGTCAAGGCCGAGATCCGAGCCCGCGGCATGGACGTCCCGGAGGGGCGCGGACAGGCCGAGTGACGCCCGTCTCCCCGGGCCGGAAGCCGATTTCTCATCGTGGTCGGGCCTGTGTATTCTTTGACGTCGCTTGCCCCTTTAGCTCAGTCGGCAGAGCGTCTCCATGGTAAGGAGAAGGTCTACGGTTCGATTCCGTAAAGGGGCTCTGGGTAAGGGAATCCCGATCGTGAACGCGGTCGGGTGCCCCGCCCGGTGGCGGGGTAGCTCAGGTGGTTAGAGCACACGGCTCATAATCGTGGTGTCGCGGGTTCGAGTCCCGCCCCCGCTACTTTGAACCACCTCGGTCGGTCGGGCTTGAACGCTCGTGCAGACTTGGACAGGCAGTACTACCGGAGAAGAAGAGGCGCCTCGTGGCCAGCAAGAGCTCGGACGTTCGTCCCAAGATCACCTTGGCGTGCACCGTCTGCAAGGAACGCAACTACATCACCAAGAAGAACCGGCGCAACGACCCGGACCGTCTGGAGATGAAGAAGTTCTGCCCGCGCTGCCGGACCCACACCGAGCACCGCGAGACCCGCTGAGGCACAGGCTTCACAGTCCCAGCAAGGAGCGACGTCACCCTCGGGTACGTCGCTCCTTCTGCATGTGCTGCGCTGTCGGACCGCCAACCGGTCCCTGCTCGACAGAGCAGACGTCAAGTAACGCGGGGTTAGGGACGGTCCACAAGCCGCATACCGCTGGGGATGCGTCCACAACGCTGTGCCCCATCGGACGTCCGGCGCGCGCCGCGATCCCCGCCCCCACCGGCTGCCCGGACCAGCGACAGGCGGGCCCGTCGAACATGCGTTGAGCAGTACGACGGGGGCGTCTCACGCCTGGGCGGGACTCGACGGGCTTGGCAATGCATGTTCTACGAGCACGGCGTCAGCTCTCGGGAGCCGGGCAGGGGTGAGGAGCTGGTCGGCGGCCGACTCGGTGCGCTCAGGGCGCACGGCGGCCGGCCTCGCGCCGGGACACGGCCGCAGGTGCACGTCCAGATGGCTCGACCATCCCGACTTGCCTCCGACCAGGGCCGCCGAATCGGCGGGCGGGCCCGTGGAACATGCATTGAGCGGTACGACGGCGGAGTCTCACGCCTGGGCGGCTCGACGGCCTCCGCAATGCACGTTCTACGCGCCCGGCGGCAGCGGGGCGACCTCCCCGATCGCCCCGAACCGGCCTGCTCGACAGAGAGCAGACGTCAAGTAACGCGGGGTTATGGACGGTCCACAAGCCGCATACCGCTGGGGGAGCGTCCACAACGCTGTGTTCGGGCGGGGCGGTTGGCCCTGCTAGCGTCGCGCGCATGGCAGTCGACACCGCCCTGGTCGGACGGACCTTCCCGCCGACCGAGCCCTACACCGCCACCCGCGAGAAGGTCCTCGAGTTCGCCCGGGCAACCGGATCGGAGTTCGACGGGCACACCGCGCCGGCGACCTTCCCGATCGTCGTGGCCTTCGCCGCCATGACGGCGCTGATGGAGGACCCCGACGTGGGGATCGCCCTGCACCGCGTGGTCCACGGCGAACAGCGGTTCACCTACACCCGCCCCGTCGTGGTCGGGGACCGCCTCGTCGCGACCCTGTCGGTCGACAGCCTGCGACAGATCGGCGGCGCGGACATCATCGGCACGCGCAGCGAGATCACCGACGAGAGCGGCGAGCCCATCTGCACCGCCTACGCCACCCTGGTCCACCGAGCGGAGGAGCCGGCATGAGCAACCCAGCGTCCACGCTCAGCCCGGGGGACACCCTGGCGACCCAGTCCTTCCGTGTGACCCGGGCCGACCTGGTCAGGTACGCCGGCGCGAGCGGCGACTTCAACCCGATCCACTGGTCCGACCGCGTCGCGACCTCCGTCGGGCTGCCGGGCGTGATCGCGCACGGCATGTTCACCATGGCGCTCGCCGCCCGCGCCCTGGACACCTGGGCCGGTGCGCCCGGACGGGTCCGCGAGGTCGGCTGCAAGTTCACCAAGCCGGTGGTCGTCCCCGACGACGACGAGGGTGTGGAGGTGCAGGTCGCAGGCACCGTCGCGAACCTCACCGAGGACGCGGTCCACATCTCCCTCGAGGTCACCTGCAACGGCGAGAAGGTGCTCGGCGCCCCCAAGGCGGTGCTGGTGCGTGGCTGAGGTCCTGGCCCGCCACACCACGCTCCGCCTGGGTGGCCCGGCCGCCCACTACGTCGAGGCACGCACCGAGGCGGAGCTCGTCGACACGGTCCGCAGCGCCGACGAGTCCGGCGAGCCGGTCCTGCTCGTCGCGGGCGGCAGCAACCTCGTCGTGGCCGACGACGGCTTCCCCGGCACGGTCGTCAAGATCGCCGGCCGTGGGGTGAACGTCGACCAGGACACCTGCGGCGGCGCGATGATCACCGTGGCCGCCGGCGAGACGTGGGACGACCTCGTGGCGCGCGCTGTCGACGAGGGCTGGGTCGGCATCGAGGCACTCTCCGGCATCCCCGGCAGCGTCGGCGCGACACCCATCCAGAACGTCGGCGCCTACGGGCAGGAGGTCGCGGAGACGATCGCCTCCGTGCGCTGCTGGGACAGACGGGAGGCCGTCGTACGCACCATCGCCGCCGCGGACTGCGGCTTCGGCTACCGGACGAGCAGGTTCAAGCAGGACCCGGGCCGGTACCTCGTCCTCACCGTCACCTTCCAGCTGCGGCTGGGGGACCTCGGGGCTCCGGTGACGTATGCCGAGCTGGCCCGCACGCTCGGGGTGCAGCCGGGGGAGCGGGTGCCGATGACGCAGGTCCGCCAGGCGGTCCTCGGGCTCCGCCGTGGGAAGGGCATGGTGCTCGACGCGGGCGACCACGACACCTGGAGCGCAGGCTCGTTCTTCACCAACCCGCTGCTCAGCGCTGAGGAGGCCAAGGCGCTGCCGGACGACGCGCCGCGCTGGGAGCAGCCGGACGGCCGCGTGAAGACCAGCGCCGCCTGGCTGATCGACCACGCCGGGTACGCCAAGGGCTACGGGAACGCCAAGGTGAGCCTGTCCAGCAAGCACACGCTGGCGCTGACCAACCGAGGCGGCGCCGCCACAGCCGACCTGGTCGCCCTCGCTCGCGAGATCCGCGACGGCGTGGAGCGCAGCTTCGGGGTCCGGCTGGAGAACGAGCCGGTCATGGTCGGCTGCTCTCTCTGACCCCGCGGTTGCGGCCGGCCGGTTCAGTACCGCGAGGTCACGCCTCCGCCCACGAGGCTGATCATGAAGATCACGTAGAACACCGCCGCGATCGCGTAGATCACGAGCAGCACCGTCCCGACGATGCCCAGGATGTAGCCCGCCTGGGCAGCGCCGCGGCCGCCGACCATGCCGTTGCTCGCGTCTATCTCTTTGAGGGTCTTGCTGCCGATCGACCAGGCAAACGGCGCGAGGACGCCGCAGAGCACGATGCCGAGGATGCCGAGCACCAGGGACGTGACCGCCCGGGGGTGGTCAGGCGCGTACTGCACCGGGACGTGTCCCGGGTAGCCTGACGGTGCCTGCGGGTAGGGCTGCCCCTGACTGGGCGGTGTGCCTTGCGGAGGTGTGCGCGGCTGGCTCTGGGCCTGCTGCTGCCAGGAGCCCGGCTGGTCGCCGCTCGGCCTCGGTTGTTGCTCGGGCCTCGTCGGCTCGTCCCCCGGAGTGTTCGTCATGTACCTAGTCTGCTGCCAACCAGGTGCAGACCTCACGCAGCAACGCCGTCTTGGTCTCCTCGGGCGCTCGCGACGCGCGGATCGACATCGAGGCGAGCTCCGCAAGCTGTACGTCGGACAGGTCGTGCGCCGCACGCATGGTGGCGTACTGCCCCGCGAGGCGCGAGCCGAAGAGCAGCGGGTCGTCGGCCCCGAGCGCGACGGTGGCACCGGCCTCGAGCAGGGTCGGCAACGGCACCGAGCTGAGGTCGGAGTACACCCCGAGGGCGACGTTCGAGACGGGGCAGACCTCGAGGGCGACGCCCTGCGCCACGACGCGCTCGAGGAGTGCCGGGTCCTCCGCTGTGCGGACGCCGTGTCCGAGCCGGTCGGCGTGCAGGGCGTCGAGGCAGGTGCGGACGCTCTGCGGCCCGAGCAGCTCCCCGCCGTGGGGAGTCAGCATCAGGCCGGCCCGCTCGGCGATCGCGAAGGCCGGTGCGAACTCCGCGGTCGTCCCGCGACGCTCGTCGTTGCTGAGCCCGAAGCCGACCACGCCCCGTCCGACGTACTGCGCGGCCAGGCGTGCCAGCGTACGCGCGTCGAGCGGGTGGCGGGTGCGGTTGGCCGCGATGACGACCGCCATGCCGAGGCCGGTGCGCTCCGACGCGTCGCGCACCGCGTCGAGCACCAGGTCGGTGAACGCGCTGATCCCCCCGAAGCGGGCGGCGTAACCACTCGGGTCGACCTGGATCTCCAGCCAGCGCGACCCGTCGGCCACGTCGTCCTCCGCGGCCTCACGCACGAGCCGCCGCACGTCGTCCTCGGTGCGCAGGACGGACCGGGCAACGTCATACAACCGCTGGAACCGGAACCAGCCCTTCTCATCGGCGGCGGACAGCTTCGGCGGCCAGTCCTCGACGAGGGCGTCGGGCAGCACGATCCCGTCGCGGGTCGCGAGCTCCAGCAGGGTGCTGTGGCGCATGGACCCGGTGAAGTGCAGGTGCAGGTGTGCCTTGGGCAGAGCGGTGAGCGACCGCGGCCCGGTCGTCGCGGTCGCCCCCCGTCTCGTCACGGTGCTCAGGCGAAGAGCTTCTGTAGCCGGGAGATCCCCTCGACCAGGTCGTCGTCGCCGAGCGCGTAGGAGAACCGCAGGTAGCCGGGGGAGCCGAACGCCTCGCCCGGGACCGCCGCCACCTCCGCCTTGTCCAGGATCAGCTCGGCCAGCTCGGCAGAGGTCTGCGGAGTCACACCGTCGATCGTGCGCCCGAGGAGGCCCTTCACCGACGGGTACGCGTAGAAGGCGCCCTTCGGCTGGGGGCAGACCACGCCGTCGATCTCGTTGAGCATCGAGACGATCGTGCGCCGACGACGGTCGAAGGCCGCCTTCATCTCCTGGACGGCCGAGAGGTCGCCGGACACCGCGGCGATCGCGGCGCGCTGAGAGACGTTGGAGACGTTAGACGTCGCGTGGGACTGCAGGTTCGTGGCGGCCTTGACGACATCCTTGGGGCCGATCACCCAGCCCACGCGCCAGCCGGTCATGGCGTAGGTCTTGGCGACGCCGTTCACGACGACGCAGCGGTCGGCGAGCTCGGGCACGACCACGGGCATCGAGGCGGTCTCGAGGCCGTCGTACACCAGGTGCTCGTAGATCTCGTCGGTCATCACCCAGAGTCCGTGCTCGAGTGCCCAGCGCCCGAGCGCCTCGGCCTCGTCACGGCTGTAGACCGCGCCGGTGGGGTTCGAGGGGGAGTTGAACAGCAGCATCTTCGTCCGCCCGGTGCGAGCCGCCTCGACCTGCTCGACGGTGACCTTGTAGTCCTGGGTCTCGTCGGCGAGGACCTCCACCGGCACTCCGCCCGCAAGCCGGATCGCCTCCGGATAGGTCGTCCAGTACGGCGCGGGGACGATCACCTCGTCGCCCGGGTCGAGGATCGTCGCGAACGCCTCGTAGATGGCCTGCTTGCCGCCGTTGGTGACGAGCACCTGCGCCGCCTCGACGACGTAGCCGGAGTCGCGGCGGGTCTTCTCGACGATCGCCTGCTTGAGCTCCGGTAGCCCCCCGGCCGGGGTGTAGCGGTGGTTGCGCGGGTCCCGGCACGCCTCCACGGCGGCCTCGACGATGTAGTCGGGCGTGGGGAAGTCCGGCTCGCCGGCGCCGAAGCCGATGACCGGGCGGCCTGCTGCCTTGAGTGCCTTCGCCTTCGCGTCCACGGCGAGCGTCGCCGACTCGGCGATCCCGGCGACCCGCGCGGAGATGCGGCGGTCGATCGGGGAGTCGACGGGGGCAGCGTGACGGCCGGGTGCAGGGCTGGTCGAGTCGCTCATGGGTTCATCGTTCCACTGACCTACCCTGGACGGCATCCGGGTCCGGGCTTCGAGCGGGCGGCGACCTTCCCGGGCGGTGACCCGGCTCGGTTCGACTTCCCGTCGGGGTAACCCGTAGAATCCCCGTTTGGTGGTTCGCACCCTTGGTTGTCATGCCCGCACCTCTCGTCGCGCAGCTGGATCGCGCCGCGGTTGCAAGCGGTACGACGAGCAGGAGCACGAGCCTCCGAAGGGCACTAGCTCAACTGGCAGAGCATCGGTCTCCAAAACCGAAGGTTGGGGGTTCAAGTCCCTCGTGCCCTGCAAGGTCCCTCCCGCCGGGAGGCGACCCGAGTCCGGTCGGTCTACGCAAAGAAGGAAGGTGGAGGACAGTGTCGGAGAGCCGCTCCGTTTCTTCGTCGAGTGACAAGCGCACTGGCCCCGTGACCTTCTACCGCCAGGTCGTCGCCGAGCTGCGGAAGGTCGTCTGGCCCACGCAGCAGCAGCTGATCACGTACTTCGTCGTGGTGATGGTGTTCGTGGTCGTGGTGATGGCGCTCGTCTCCCTGCTCGACCTGGCCTTCGGTAAGGCTGCGTTCGCCATCTTCGGGTGAACATGACCCCCCATCCGCAGCACGCAACGACCACGAAGGTGACTGATTAGCCGTGTCACAGCAGCATGACGACCACGTCGAAGGCGCCGAGGAGCCCCAGCTGACGGTCGAGGACATCTTCGGCGAGCCCGAGGGCGAGTCCGAGACCGCGCCGGTCACCGACGACTCCGTCGTGACCGAGCAGACCGACCCCGACACGGTCCTCAACCCCGAGGCCGCCGTCACCTCCGACGTCGACGCCGCCCTGGCCGCCGAGGCCGAGGACGTGCCCTCCGACGCCCCTGAGGTCGCCGAGGCAGAGATCGTTGCCGAGGGCGAGGCAGTCGAGGGCGAGGCAGTCGAGGGCGACCCGCTCGAGGAGTTCCGCCGCGCCCTGTGGTCCAAGCCGGGCGACTGGTTCGTGATCCACACCTACTCCGGCATGGAGAACCGGGTGAAGGCGAACCTCGAGAACCGGATCACCTCGCTCAACATGGAGGACTACATCCACGAGGTGGTCGTCCCCACCGAAGAGGTCGCCGAGATCAAGAACGGCCAGCGCAAGCTGGTCAAGCGCACCGTGCTTCCCGGCTACGTCCTGGTCCGCATGGACCTGACCGACGAGTCGTGGGCCGCCGTACGCCACACGCCTTCGGTGACCGGCTTCGTCGGCCACAGCCACCAGCCGGTGCCGCTGTCGCTGACCGAGGTCGAGAACATGCTCGCGCCGACCGTGGTCGCCGCGGCCGAGGCCGCAGCTCCCGAGCAGGCTGCTGCGGGCGGTGCCCCCGCCAAGCGTAAGACCGAGGTCGCCGACTTCGACGTCTCCGACTCGGTCATGGTGGTCGACGGCCCGTTCGCCACCCTGCACGCGACGATCACGGAGATCAACGCGGACACCCAGAGGGTCAAGGCCCTCGTCGAGATCTTCGGCCGGGAGACCCCGGTCGAGCTGAGCTTCAGCCAGATCCAGAAGGTCTGACCGGAGCGCGGCGAAGCAACACCAGCCCGTAAACCCAGCAACACCGCAGAACATCAGTTAAGGACCCGATTCCATGCCTCCCAAGAAGAAGATCGCAGCGCTCGTCAAGGTGCAGCTGCAGGCCGGGGCGGCAACTCCTGCTCCGCCGGTGGGTACCGCTCTCGGTCCCCACGGTGTGAACATCATGGAGTTCTGCAAGGCCTACAACGC
>DATGYO010000105.1:0-5078 GCA_035297905.1 Nocardioidaceae bacterium | reverse complement strand
AGCTTCTTGACCTGCTTCTGGCTCTTTCCGCAGAACGAGCACTTCAGCAGGTCGCCTCCGTCACCGATGCGTGCCACAGGCGACGTCTCCTCACGATTCAGGCCGGCAGTCCCTGCTGCACCGGCTCGCTGTCACGACTTGCTACATCCTCGAAGGTACCCCGTCGCGCCCCCAAATGGGATGGGGACACGACGCTTGGTCCGGTCGGGCGACGCATGATTGAAGCACGCCGCCCGACCGGGTGAAACTAGCGCCCGGTGCCCACGCCGACGCCGAGCGTCGCCTTGCGGGACTCCAGGATGGCGTCGACGATGCCGTACTCGACGGCTCCCTCTGCGGTCAGGATCTTGTCACGGTCGATGTCGCGGCTGACCTGCTCCTTGTCCTTGCCCGTGGCCTCGGCGATCATCGTCTCGAGAAGCTCCCGCATGCGCAGGATCTCGTTGGCCTGGATCTCGATGTCGGACGCCTGGCCGTAGGTGCCCTCGGTGTAGGGCTGGTGGATCAGGATCCGGCTGTTGGGCAGCGCCATCCGCTTGCCAGGGGCACCCGCGGCCAGCAGGATCGCCGCGGCCGATGCAGCCTGTCCGAGGCAGACCGTCTGGATGTCGGGCTTGACGAAGCGCATCGTGTCGTAGATCGCCGTCAGCGCCGTGAACGAGCCGCCGGGGCTGTTGATGTAGAGGATGATGTCGCGCTCGGGGTCCATCGACTCGAGCACCAGCAGCTGCGACATGACGGCGTTCGCGACGTCGTCGGAGATCGGCGTGCCGAGGAAGATGATCCGGTCCTCGAACAGCTTGGTGTACGGGTCGATCCGGCGGACGCCGTACGACGTCCGCTCCTCCCACTGCGGGATGTAGTAGTTCATGTTCGGCGATACCAGGTCGCTGGCCCGTCCGTCCGCTGAGCTGCTGGCCGCGAGACCGGGGATTTCTGTGCTGCTCATGTCTTGTCCGCTGCCTTTCCTGGTCACTTCTTCTGCGCCGCGGGGCGGCCCTGGTCGGCGACCTGGCCCGCGCTGGCAACGACCTTGTCGATGAAGCCGTACTCGAGCGCCTGCGGGGCGGTGAACCAGCGGTCGCGGTCGGCGTCGAGCTCGACCTGCTCGAGCGGCTGCCCGGTGTGCTCGCTGATCAGCTTGAAGAGCACCTCCTTGATGTGCAGCGACTGCTGGGCCTGGATCTTGATGTCCGAGGCCGAGCCGCCCATGCCGCCCGACGGCTGGTGCATCATGATCCGCGCATGCGGCAGGGCATAGCGCTTGCCCTTCGCACCTGCGCACAGCAGGAACTGCCCCATCGACGCTGCGAGGCCCATGCCCACGGTGGCGACGTCGTTGGAGATGTAGTTCATCGTGTCGTAGATCGCCATTCCGGCGTCCACCGAGCCACCCGGGCTGTTGATGTACAAGAAGATGTCGGCCTCGGGGTCCTCCGCGTTGAGGAGGAGCATCTGGGCGCAGATCGCGTTGGCGTTCTGGTCGCGCACCTCGGAGCCGAGGAAGACGATCCGCTCCTTGAGGAGACGCTGGTAGATGTGGTCGTCGAGCCCGTACGACGCGCCGCCACCGTTCATCTGGGGACCTGGGGTCAAGCTGGGAGTCTCGTTCACGTCCCCGACCCTAGCCGTAAGCCCGGACACTTCCACGGGGAAACCCCTGGTGTTCGCCCACAGCAGACGACACGCCGACCGGCCGCGATCAGCGGGAGCGGCTGTACCGGTGCTCGACGGTGGCCTTGATCCGCTCGAGCGTCGTCCGGATACCTGCGGCGAGCTCCTCGTCGTGGCCGCCCGCTCCCCCGATCACCGGTGCCATCAGCTTCGTGCCCACGCTGAACGCCTGGAGGTCACGCCGCCCGGTGAGGGTCGTACCCGACGCGGTCGGTGCGATCTCGTAGGTCCACGTGGCACCGCTCTCGCGGGTCTTCCAGGCAACTGCCACGCCCGGCTCGAAACGGACCACCTTCGATGTGGTGGGCCATACCGCCCAGCCCCGCCGGTTCAGACCGATGAACCTCGTGCCCCGGCCCTGCTTCGCGGAGCCGACCACGACGATCTTGCGACACTCGGGGCTCCACTCGCTCATCCGGCTCACGTCGGACACCACCTCCCAGACCGACTCAGGGGTGGCGGCGATCTCCACGGAGGCGCTGATGGGCAGGGGCTGGTTCATGGGTACCTCTCGGTCGGCTGGTGCTCTTCGGTCTCTTAGGTCTCGGCTCAGGAGAGCCAGGTCTTGAGGGCGTCGTGGACGTCGGGGTGGTTCAACAGGGCGAAGTGGCCGGCCCCAGGCACGTGCAGCACGTCGGCTTCGGGGAACATCGCCCTCCCCCGTCGTGGCTGTCCGATCGCTGAGGGGTACCTCACCAGCAGGTCGCCGAGGACCTCGCTCACGGGATGCTTGTGCGACTCGGCCAAGGTGGCGGCCACCAGGTGGTAGCGCGCGTGCGGGAGGTGCTGGACGTCGGCCGCGAGCCCCCTGCGCAGGTCGAGGATGCCGACGCTGCGGTACTCCAGGATCCGGCCGAACGGCGCCGACTCCGGCAGCACGCCGAGGGCCCTCGCCCCCGCGTTGACCACGCGCTCGAGCGGCGCGCCGAGGTGCGGCGTCCCGAGCGTGACGACGTTGGTGACCAGGTCGGTCCAGTGCCGCTCGGCCTCGAGCGCCCCGGTGTCGACCGCGCCGGCCGCCCGCATGATCAAGCCGCCCATCGAGTGGCCGACCAGCGCGATCCGACGCACCTCCGTCGGCCAGGCGTGGACCAGACGGTCGAGAAGGGAGGCAAGGGCAACGCCGTTCTCGGCGATCGGCAGCCCGGTGTTGGCGCGGAGGTAGACCGGGGTCCAGTCGCTCTCCTCGCCGAGGCGGGATCCGTAGGTGCCGCCGAGCTCGGTGCGGCGAAGGTTCCAGCTCTCGTCGTTCTCTCCCAGACCGTGCAGGAAGACGACGAGGTCACCGGTGGCGGCCGGGAACACCTCACGCAACGCCTCGGGCTCCGTGGGTACGTCGGAGCCCCGGCTCCGCACGGCCATCTCGATAGCGAGCTCGGGTCGCTCGTCGCGGAGCCGGTCACCGATGAGGCCGTTGACGGCGGAGAGCAGGTGACGCCCGGCCGGACGGTCCTGGAGCCTGGGGCTGAGGCCGTGCCGGTCGGCCGCACGCAGCGCGGCGACGGCGGACTTCATACCGACGCCCAGGCCGAGGTAGACGCTCTCCGAGATGCCGTCGTGAAGCACCTGGGACATGCGCGAGGAGCCAAGCGTGCTCCGATGAGTCAGGCCGAAGACCCGGCTGGCCACGGCGCGGTGCACGTCTCGGACAGCCCCGAGCAGGAGGTCCTCGGCGTACTCCCCTGCCAGTGCCGCAGCGGCTGCCACCCCCACGTCGCGAGGGTCCCGGGCGTCACGCAGGTCGTGGGTGCGGCGTCTGTTGCGGCGATCGGAGCCTGACACGGCGGCGGCGTCGACGGCTCGCATAGTCGTCGGGGGTGTCACGTGGGCAAGTCTGTGTCCGATACTTCCGGTATGTCAAAGATGTCGCCGCGTTTCGGACGGGTTCCTGCACGGCCTACGGCGACCGTCTCACCGGCGAACTCCCTGCGGTGGCGGAGCCACTTCCCGGCGGAAAACGTCACTCCCCACGACGAATACGTCGTGGGGAGTGACGGTCTCTCAGGGCTTCTTGGAAAGCTGCGCCTTCCGGCAGAGGGTCAGGCCTCGGTGGGCTGCTCCTCGCCGGCGCCGCCCTCGGGCTCGGCCGCCTCGGCCTCGGGCTCACCGATCGTGCCGTCCGGGCGGAGGTTCTTGAGCTCGACGTGGTTGCCGGACTCGTCGACCACCTTGGCGTTCTCGACGATCGTCGCCAGCGCCTTGCCGCGGACGACCTCGGACACCATCTCCGGGATGTGGTTGTGCTCGACCATGTGCTTGGCGAACTCGTTCGGGTCCTGACCCGACTGCTGTGCACGACGGAAGATGTGCTCGGACAGCTCCTGCTGCTCGACGCCGATCTGCTCCTTCTTCGCCACCTCGTCGAGCACGAACTGGGCGGCGATCGCGTCGCGCGTGCGCTTCTCCAGGTCGCCCTCGAACTCGTCGACGGTCTGCCCCTCGGACTCGAGGTACTGCTCCATGGTCATGCCGGCGTACATCAGCTGCTGCTGGACGTTCTCGCGGCGGGCCTTCAGCTCCTCGTCGACGATCGTGTCGGGCAGCGGCACCTCGACGAGGTCGAGGACCTTCTCGAGGACGGCATCGCGGGCGGCGGCTGCCTGCTCGAGGCGCTTGCCACGCTCAAGGCGGGTGCGCACGTCCGCGATGAGCTCCTCGACGGTGTCGAACTCGGAGGCAGTCTGCGCGAAGTCCTCGTCGAGCTCGGGGAGCTCCTGCTCCTTGACCGCGCTGACCTTGATCTCGACCTCGACGTCCAGGCCGAGCTGGTCGCCGCCGACGAGCTGGGAGGAGAAGGTCTTCTCGTCGCCCGCGGCCATGCCGGTCAGGGCCTCGTCGAGACCGTCGAGCATGCCGCCGCGGCCGACCTGGTAGCTCATCCCGCTGACCTCGGCACCCTCGACGACCTCACCGTCGTGGAGAGCCTTCAGGTCCATGACGACGAAGTCGCCGTCGGCGGCCGGGCGGTCGACGTCGTTGAGCGTCGCGAAGCGCTCTCGGAGGTTCTTGACCTGGTCGTCGACGTCCTCGTCGGTGACGGCGACGTCGTCGACGGTGACCTCGAGCCCTTCGAGCTCGGGGAGCTTGATCTCGGGACGGACGTCGACCTCGGCGGTGAACTCGAGCGCCTCGTTGTCCTCGAACTTCGTGATGTCGATCTCCGGCTGCGCCAGCGGCTCGATGTTGTTGTCCTGGAGAGCCTGGACGTAGAGCTTGGGGAGGGCGTCGTTGATCGCCTCGTCGAGCACCGGGCCACGGCCGATCTGACGGTCGATGACCATCGGCGGGACCTTGCCCTTGCGGAAGCCGGGCACGTTGATCTGCTGGGCGATCTTCTTGTACGCCGCGTCGAGGCTCGGCTTGAGCTCCTCGAAGGGCACCTCGACGGTGAGCTTCGCCCGGGT
>DATGYO010000104.1:0-12281 GCA_035297905.1 Nocardioidaceae bacterium | reverse complement strand
TCACGGAGCCACGGACCGGTGACGTCGTCGATCACTCCCTGGAGGCAGGCGTAGGCGTGCTCAGCGAGCTGCCACAGCGCCTCTCCGCGTTCGACGGCCGGCCGTCAGGGCGTCAGGATCACCCGCCCACGTACCGACCAGCGGCGAGGTCGTCCAAAGCTGTAGCCCCCACTGCAACTCGCGGCTGACGGGTCAGTACCCGTCCGGAACCGCGGGTGCGTCTTCGGAGTGCGTGTGCAGGTGGGGTAGCAGAACCGGGAGCACCACGTCGAGCGCCTCGGTGAACACCAGGTGCTCCGCTGCCTCCACCACGACGAGCTCCTTGGCGGGAGCCTCGATCCGGTCGAACACCGCACGGGTATACGGGAGCGAGAACAGCGGGTCACCGGTGGCGGCGACCACGATCACCGGGCAGGGCACCGGCCGTGTCACGGATTCGCCGAGCATGCCGGCCAGCAGCGCTAGCGGGTAGGAGCGGCGCCCGAGCGGGTCGGTGTAGAAGCGTTCCACGACCTCGGGGTTGCGAGACACCCGCCGCATGTCGAGGTAGGCGGCGAACGGCACCGGCAGTCCTGGCGCGAGCTGGGCCAGCCCGTGCAACGCTTGGCGCAGCTGTGGGTAAGCCGGGCGCAACCAGCGGGGCGCACGGGTCAGCTCAAGCGTCGCAGGCAGCTCCGGGTCGAGCACGTTGTGCGCGACGACCCGGGTCACGCCGGTGGCTCGTGCCGCGGCGGCCAGGGCCAGGACGCCGCCCTGGCTGGATCCGAGCAGCACCCGAGGCGCGTCCGGGTACGTCACCCGCGCCCACTCGAGAGCGTCGAGGACATTGCGGATCAGGACCTCGAACGTGAGCCGGCGCCGTACTCGCGGGCTTTTGCCGTGCCCGGCGGGATGCAACCCGATGACGGTCAGCCCGTCCAGGTTCAGCGCGTCCAGGAACTCCTCGTAGAACAGCGGATGCGTCATGGTGCCGGGCAAGAACAGCACGGCCGGTTCCCCAGGGTCGCCCTCCCACAGCGACAACGCGACCGGGAAGCCGCTCGAGTCGATGAGCTGCTCCCGGTACCGGTCCGGGTGCTGTACCGCGTTCAGGATGCGCTGCTGCGCCGTCCGCATCTCCTACCTCCCCGCTCGACCAAGTACGCCGGAAGTCGCACGCCTGTATCGACACTGCTCCGGAACGTGGCCGTGGCATGAGAGGCGAAGGTCCCCGCGACAGGGTGATCCAACGCGAGGGGTCAGGCGATGACCTGACGGAACTTCCCACTCACGGCGCTCTGCTCCGGCGGCTCGCTAGCGCGGACGACGCTGACGTTGCCCAGGCCCTGATCGACGAGGTAACCATGCAGGTTCGTCGTCACGTCGAGCCACATCCGCTCGACATCCTCGCCCGGTCTCGGCTCCACGCGTAGCCGGATCGCGTCGGGCCCGGTCTGGATGAGCTGGCTGCGATGTACGGCGGGGGTCCTCTCGACGACGGAAGTGATGGCGAGCGGGAGGATGCTGACCGCGCTCCCGTCTGATCCGGTCAGACGCAAGACGTCGTCGCATCTGCCTACGACCCGAATGGCGGGAAGGGGGTTCCCGCACGGGCAAGGGGCAGGCCGCGCGAGGACGGAGTCGCCCAGGTCGTAGCGGATGATCGGCTGGACGTGGTTGGCCAGGTTCGTCAGGAGCACGGTGTACGACGGCTCACCGGGAGGTGTCGGACGGAAGGCCTCGTCGACCGGCTCGAGGACCGCCCAGTCGCTGTTCACGTGCAGCCAGCCGGCCGCGCAGTCGAACGCCAGCCATGGACACTCCGAGGCGGCGTAGACGTCGTGGACGGAACAGCCGAACGCCCCAGCCATGCCGGCGCGGGCGTCGGACGACACGGACTCTCCGGCTGCCTCCACCAGCACCGGCCGCAGGTGGAGCCGTCCGGCGGACTGCTCCTCGGCCAGCAGCTGCAAGGCGCTCGGGTAGGCGGTGAGGATCGCAGGGTCGAACTCCTGCAGTGCTGTCGCCAGCTCGGCGAGGGGGCGTTGCACCGAGAACAACCGGAAGGCGCGCGCTCGCCACCTACTGCGCCGTCGCTCCAGCTCGATCCAGCCTGCGCCGGCGAAGTGGCCGCCGGTGCCGACCACTGCGGCCCACCGGAAGCCCCGCGCGGTCAGCTGCAGCCACTCGCGCGGGGTCAGCCAGCCCGCGTCGATCCGGGCTATCACCATCGCCCGCAACACGGTGATGGCGCCGCGGTCATGAACGAACAGGCCAGGATGGCCGCTGGTGCCCGAGCTCGTGCAGACGAAGTACCCACCCCGGTACGGGACGCCGAGCAGCGCAGGATCGGCGACAAACTTCTCCAACCCGTCCCTCGTGAGACCAGGGTCGGTCACCCAGTCGTCGAAGGAAGCCATCAGTTCGGGCTTGGTGACCGGGGGCAGGTCGCGGAGGTCGAGAGGCTCGAGAGGCTCATCCGGTAGACCCTCGTAGCGGCGCCGGTAGAAGGGGGACTCCGCACGCGCACGCTTCAACAACGCGACCAAGCGCGACTCCTGGCGCCGCCCCAACCCAGCCACGCCCTCCCGCTGGGCGCACCAAAGATCGACAGCAGTGCCCGCCTCGCCGAGCATAGGTACCACCGCCATCTGTCCCGTCCATCGGATCACACTCCAAGAGACTGCGGACAGAGCCGAAGGACCTCGCGCCGGGTGGTTTCTGACGGCTTCGAGATCCGGTCAGGCGACCTTGGGGGTGTGATCTGCCATCGCCGCGGCGACCAGCCCTCCGGGGATGGCCAGCACCAGGAGCATGAGCGTGCCGCTCAACGGTGGCCATTCGAGGTACGGGTGACCGAATGCGCCGAAGACCGAGAGCCGGCTGACCCACACCGGCCAGTCGAGCCTTCATCGACACCATGAAGCCGCGCTACGACATGTGGCTGCTCAAGCGGTACGGCCTGCCGGCCCTGTACTGGAACCTCATGCTCCACGGCCGTGCCTGAGCCCTGACGCAGGCAGCCGCGCCAACGCCACGTTGACGGTCCTGCAGCGCCGCATGACCGTCTACACGCGCGAACCCGGTTCAAGGGTCTGACAAACGGCCGCAAGGGCGAGGACGAGGTCCCGCACGGTGCGCGGGTCGGTGAGCCGGTCGCCGTACAGCTCACGCAGTTGCCCCATGCGGTAACGCACGGTCTGCGCGTGGATGTGCAGCTCGGCGGCCACCTCCTCGCGTCGGCCCTGATGCAGCAGCCAGGAGCGCAGAGTCTCGGCGAGTCGCTCGCGCGTTGCCTCGGAGAGGGCGGCCAACGGCTCGAGCACCCGGGCCCGCAGGTCGGCGAGCGCCTCCGGGTCGGCGCCGAGCACAAGCTCGGCCAGGTACTCCTCGGTGTCGATCGGTCCCCCGTCTCCGGAGCTGCCCGCAAGCGCAACCGTTCGGGCGGTCCGGTCGTACGACGACCGAACCTGGGTCCACTTCCTCGGCGGCCCAACCACCGCCTGGCGACCGTCGAGCACACGGAACAGGTGATGACGTCCGAGACCATCCACGTCCGGGACAAGGAGCAACGCGAACGGCTGGTCGAGCTCCGCGTCGTCCAGGCCCGGCAGGTCCTCGCCCACCTGCAACGTCTCGGGCGCCAGCGACGCGACGACGCCGCGCACCTGGCTTGCCGGCAGCAGCACCGCAGTCAACGAGCGCGGCGGATCCCACTCCGCGCGCTCGGCAGCAGCGGTCAGGACGTCGGGACCGGCGCCCGCCAGCAAGCGGCGGCCGAGCCGTTCCCGATAGCGCCCCAGGACTCGACCGCTTGTGGTCAGCTCGTCGGTATGCCCGGCCACACTGGCCGCAGACAGCTCGTCGATGTAGGCGAACACCAGCTCGGCGAACTGCGCCATCGTCGTCGCCGGCAGGCCGGCATCGGCGGCAGTCCGGGCCAGCTCGCGCCAAGCCACCCGTGCCCCGACCCGGTACGCCGCCAGCAGGGCGTCCATGGACCGGCCGCTCCGAGCCTCGCCCCGTCCGAGCGCGTACGCGCCGTCGAGAGTCGGGCCCAACGGAGTGCTCGGGTCGCCGTCCCGGGCCCCACCGGCCAGCTTGAGGAATCCCGCCAAGGCCATTTGCACGGCCGCCTCGATGTTGGCACCCAACGACCCGCTCAGAGCGCCGGCATAACCGGGGACCTCGACGGTCACCGCCTCGACCGTGTGGGTGGCCACGTCGTGAAGCCTGTCCCGCAGCGCTCGCAGGACCGGCTCGTCGATGTGGAGCGCGGCCGCGCCCCGAGCGGTGGCGCTACTCACATCAGAGGCCATGAACTGTTCCCTCCGAACAACTGATGTCGAAAACTTCACGCACGATGATCATGATTCTACCTCCCTCTGACAGACAGACTGGGACCCATGAGCATCTCCGCATCGCCCCGTCGATCGGCGCGCGCGTCGCTGCGTCGCCGGCTCACCCGGCTGGCGGAACGCGCGACGACCCCGCTGCTGCCGGCGGACTACCTCGACCTGTTCGACCCGCTGCGCTCCGGCGCCGACCTTCGGGGCCGGATCCTCGAGGTCCACCCCGAGACCGCTGATGCCGCGACGATCGTGATCCAACCGGGCGCCGACTGGGCCGGCCACATCCCCGGTCAGTACGTCCGCATCGGCGTGGACGTCGATGGCGTACGGCGGTGGCGGGCCTACTCCCTGACCCACGGCCCTCGCACCGACGGCCACATCTCGGTCACCGTCAAGGCGGTCCCGGGAGGGACCGTGAGCAGCCACCTGGTCCGCGACGCCCGACCCGGCACGCTGGTGCACCTCGAGCAGGCCGCCGGTGAGTTCGTTCTTCCCACGCATGGTGGCAAGTTCTTGTTCGTCACCGCGGGCTCCGGCGTCACGCCCGTCATCGGAATGCTTCGCAACCTCTTTCCCGTCACCGAGGCGGGCGTGGTCCGCCTGAAGCGCTCCGTGCCCTACGACATCGTGGTGGTGCACGTCGCCCCCAGCGAGCCGGACTCGATCTTCATCGCCAACCTCCGGGCTCTCGACGCGGCAGGGACGATCCGGCTGGTAGCCCGGTACGACGACGAGCACGGCGTCCTCGACGTCGCCGATCTCGCCGACCTCGTCCCCGACCTGGAGGAACGGGTCACGCTCGCCTGTGGTCCCGCGGGACTGCTCGATGCCCTCCAGGAGCACCACGACGAACGCGGACTGAAACTGCTCACCGAGCAGTTCCGCGTCGCGAACCTGGCCGTGGGCGAGGGCGGCACCGTGAGCTTCGCCCGTACCGGCACCACCGTCCCGGCCGACGGGGCTACGCCGATTCTCGACGCCGCCGAGGAAGCCGGTGTGCTGATGCCGTCCGGCTGCCGGATGGGCATCTGCTACGGCTGCGTCCTCCCGCTGCGCGAAGGCGCCGTCCGTGACCTCCGCACCGGCGAGGTCACCACCGCCTCCCCTGGCGAGACGGATGCCGGCGGCGTCCCGATCCAGACCTGCGTGTCAGCCGCTGCAGGCGCCTGCAACATCGACCACTGAGACCACGACCCGTCCCCACCGAAGGAGACAGCATGACCGTCATGCAGAAGAAGGCCGACAGCCCGATCGCCCATCTGACCCCGGAGGACATCGAGCAGATCGGCATCGAGCTCGACGCGATCCGGCAGTCCGTGATCGACGACCGGGGCGAGCGCGACGCGGCGTACATCCGCCAGGTCATCACCGCCCAACGCGAGCTCGAGCTCGGCAGCCGCATCGTGCTCCTGGTCTCGCTGTTCCCTCCGGCGTGGCTCCTCGGCACTGCCGGCCTCGCGGTCGCCAAGATCATCGAGAACATGGAGATCGGGCACAACGTCATGCATGGCCAGTGGGACTGGATGCGCGACCCGAAGATCCACTCGACCACCTGGGAGTGGGACAACGCCTCCCCTTCGGAGCAGTGGAAGCACTCGCACAACGAGCTGCACCACACGTACACCAACGTGATCGGCAAGGACAATGATCTCGGCTACGGCATCATGCGCGTCGACGAGGACCAGCGGTGGGTGCCTTTCTACCTCGCACAGCCGCTGTGGAACTTCATCAACGCCTGCTTCTTCGAGTACGGCATCGCGGCCTACGACCTCGAGCTGGGCAAGAACCTGCGCTCGGAGAAGCGTCGGAAGGACCCGGAGTTCGCGGCCCGCGCGAAGCAGACGCTGAAGAAGATCCGCCAGCAGATGACCAAGGACTACGTCGTCCATCCGCTGCTGTCCGGACCGTCGGCCCTGAGCACGCTCGGCGCGAACGCCACCGCGAACCTGATCCGCAACCTCTGGACGCACTCGGTGATCATGTGCGGCCACTTCCCCGAAGGCGTCGAGACGTTCGAACGCCGCTCCATCACGGGCGAGACCCGCGCCGAGTGGTACCTGCGGCAGATGCTCGGCTCCGCGAACATCAGCGGCAGCGAGGCGATGCACTTCATGACCGGGAACCTGTCGCATCAGGTCGAGCATCACCTCTTTCCGGACCTCCCGAGCAACCGTTACGCGGAGATCGCCCCCCAGGTACGAGCCTTGTTCGAGAAGTACGACCTGACCTACACGACGGGGTCGCTCCCCCGCCAGGTCGCGTCCGCGTGGAAGAAGGTCATCCGGCTCTCCCTTCCGAACGACCTCCGCGCCAAGACACGGGACAAGATCGTCGCCCTGACACCGCTTCGCCGAGAGGGCGATGCCGCCGCGTGAGGGGTGGACTGGCTCGCGCGCCAGTCATGGCTCAGTTCGTCGACGGTCGCAAGGCCCCGCCTGCACTCAGCCATGTCACCCGCGGTGGCTTGGACCGGACGAGGCCCTGAGATCACGGAGTGCCAGTGCGGCCTGGACAAGTGCGGCATGGGTCAGCGCCTGCGGGTAGTTGCCGAGGTGCGCTCCGGTCGTGGGGTCCATCTCTTCGGCGTACAAGCCGAGGGGGCTGGCTCGCTCGAGCATCTCCTCGAACAGCTCGACTGCCTCGCGTTGCTGGCCGGTGAACGCAAGGGCCTGCGCCAGCCAGAAGGAGCAGGGCATGAAGGCGCCTTCGGTCCCGGGGAGCCCGTCGGACCCTGGTGGGTAGCGGTAGAGCAGCGGGCCGCCGGCGGACAACCGCTCACGGATGGCTTCCACCGTTCCCCGCACCCGGGCTGAGTGCGGAGCCTCGAGGCCGATCAGGGGAAGGACGAGCAGGGCGGCGTCGAGGTCCTGCGAGCCGTAGCTCCGGGTGTAGCTGCCGAGGTCGGCGTTGAACCCACGTTCCCTGACCTCGGCGCCGATCGCATCCCGGACGGCAAGCCAGCGCTCTCGTTGCGGGACCGAGATGCGATGAGTCTGGGCGATGCGCAGACCCCGGTCGAGCGCCAGCCAGGCCATCAGCTTGGAGTGGACATGATGAACGGCGTCCCCGCGGATCTCCCAGATCCCGGCGTCCGGCTCGGTCCAGCGGCTGGCCACCAGCTCGACGAACCCGCGCAGGGCTCGCCAGGTCTCGGAGTAGAGCGGGTGCCCCGCATTCACGAGAACCCACGCGGCGTCGAGAACCCAGCCGTATCCGTCGAGCTGGTGTTGGCCCGCGGCGCCGTTGCCGACCCGCACCGGCACACTTGCGGCGTAGCCGGGCCACTCACGCAGGCTGCGTTCCGCCGATGGGTAGCGACCGTGCAAGGTGAGCAGCACCGGCAGGCGCGGGCGCTGCAGCCGGCTGGCGTGCAGCAGCCACCACAGGAATCCACGTGCCTCGTCGACCAGTCCAGCTTGAAGGAAAGCCGCGATGCCGATGCTCGCATCGCGCGGCCAGGCGTACCGGTAGTCCCAGTTGCGGACCCCCCCGCACTGCTCGGGCAGCGATGTGGTGGGGGCTGCCACAGGTGCTCCCGACGGCGAGTACGTCAGGAGCCGCAGCGTCAGGAGACTGCGCACGGCGGCCTCGCGGAAGGGCATGTCCGGGTCGATACCGGCGGCCCAGGCACGCCAACGTTCCTCGTCCTCGGCCAGCAGATTCCACGCTGTGGCGGGGTCGACGTGGATGAGCGGTTCGCGATGGGCGACGGTGACGACGAAGGTCACCGGTCGCGCGGGCGTGACCGTGAACGGCGTCGGTCTACCCACCTCGACGACCGGGCCTGCGTCGCAACTGAGGGACATTGCGAGCGCCCCCCACTCACACACCAGGTCTTCGCCGCGGCGCCGGACGCGGGGTGCGGCGTGGTGCTCACCCAGGCGGGGGTCGAACTCGACGAAAGCTTCGGCGGGCGCCCCCTCGACCGATAGGCGACGCACCAGGATCGTGGCAGGCAGGAGACGTCCGGCCACCTCGGCCACCATGCCCTCGGTCAACGTGAGCCGGCCGCGCGGGGTGGCCCACGTGATCTCGAGAGTCGCACTGTTCCCTCGGTATCGGCGTTCCACGACCGAGGCTTCCCCCGCCGGCGCCAGCCGGAACCGTCCGGCCGCAGCTCCCCCGACGAGGCTGCCGAAGACCGGCTCACCGTCGAACCGAGGCACACAGAACCAGTCCAGCGACCCGTCGCTGGAGGACAACGCCGCGGTCCGAGTGTCCCCGAGCAACCCGTAGTCGGCGATGGGTCTCACGTCAGCGGGCCTGGAGGAGCAGCCCGAGCGCGACGCCGTACACCAGGTGGGCAAGGACCGCGACAGCCGGCGTCTGGATGCCGTAGTTGAGGGCCAGAAGCCCCGGAGGCTCCAGCACTGCCCGGCTGGCGGGGCCTGCCCGGTGCGACGCCATCCGTGGATGGAGGCCGGGCAGTACGGGCAGTAGGACCATCAGCGCGACGGCCACGTGCAGGAGCCCCAGCAGCCCACCCAGCCACCACGTGGCCCGATGAAGCAGCGCAAAGACCGCCGCATAGCCGAGGGCGAAGATCTGCCCGGCCCCTAGATGGATGACGAAGCCAGCCAAGCGGGCTCGGTCCGGGTCTTCCGTGACGAGCGTGCCGAGCACGAGCGGGAGGTCCAGGCGCGTGAGACCGGCCAGTTGAGCGGTGGTCATGACCGCGGTCAGAGCCGCGGTGGCCACCAACCCGAACACTGCCCACCCGGCCCAGTCCATGATGCGGATCCTACGGGCGAAGGAGTCGCTGCGTGTCCGCGACAGCCAGCGAGAACCTCCTCTGCTGACTCACGGCACCGAGCCCCGTCCGAACGGCGATTCGGTTAGCCCCCGGCGGCGGAGCGACCAGCTCGACCAGCAGCACAGGGGTCGGCACGCGGTTGTTCAGGGCCGCGACCCGCGACCTCTGGCTGTCGATCATCGAGTTCAGGCTCTCGACGTACAGCCGTGGAGCGTTCGCGCTGGGTGCCTCACGCCGCAAGTCGTCCACCAGCCCCACAGTCGCCGCAGGATGACACGACTTTCGGCGACGAGCCGGGCTCGTCTGAAAGGTCCGGGCGGCAGTCCTCTGGGCTGGTAGTGGCCGG
The DNA here is from genome assembly GCA_035297905.1 of Nocardioidaceae bacterium. Lineage (GTDB taxonomy): Bacteria > Actinomycetota > Actinomycetes > Propionibacteriales > Nocardioidaceae > Nocardioides_C. The sequence continues at coordinate 2,851 of DATGYO010000104.1, read as the reverse complement.
TGGGGTGCGGGGCGGGGTCACGGATCAGTTCGCCCGCTGATCGAGCACCCCACGGGGTCGGCCGGTGAGTCACCGCCGGCCGCGGTCCACGTAGGCGAGCAGTCGCTGGAACATGCTGGTCGCGGCCCGGAGGTCGTCGGACGGCTCCGGCACTCCGGCATCCAGCTCGCTCCAGTCGTGGTTCGCCGACGGGTCCAGCACCTCGGCGAGCTGGGCGCACACCAGAGCCGCGTCGCGGACCGCCCTCGGCTCGAGCGTCCAGACCGACTCGAACAGGCGGTCCCCGTCTGGTACGTCGTCCTGCCCGGGGAGCTCCCACGCGGCCAGCGCCGCCGCGTGCTCGGGGGCGTCGCAGACCAGCGACCACTCGCGGCGCATCGCGGCCTCCTCGGGTAGGTGCACGGCACGCAGCCCGGGAGCCGAGCGGTCCGCTCCCTCAGCCGCGAAGTCCGCGAAGACCACGGCGCTCCGGGCGGTCCGCGCGAGCTCGCGCCAGCGTGGCTCGGCGTGCCGGTAGAACCGCTCCTGCTGGAACGCCGCAAACAGCATCGGCCGCTGGGCCCTCGCGCAGCACTCGTCCTCAATCGCCCACGACAGCGCGAGCAGCGTCGACTTCCGCAGGAACTGCGCCGCGATGTGCGGGTGCCTGCGGCGGATCTCCGCGAACACCGAGGTCGTGGGGCTGGTCAGGACGGCACGCGCGACTGAGGCGTCCGCGATAGCCACCTCCAGGCGGACCCCGGCCTCCCTGCGCCGCAACACGTCCCGCACCAGGACCACGTCGCGCTCGTCGTACCGCCGATGGCCGCTTGCCCGTCTGGACGGCACAGGGAAGCCGTGCCGTGTCTCCCAGGCCCGCAGGGTTGCGGGAGTGAGTCCGGTTCGACGGGCTAGATCGCTGATCGTCAGGCCTTGCGCAAGGGCGGGTTCTGTGGTCACCCTTGGAGTCTAAACCTCAACACCTTGTCGAAGAAAGTGTCTAATAATCTTCGACAGCGTCGAACTTCTCAGGAGGAGCCATGAACATTCAGCAGCAGCCCAGCAAGGACGAGGTCCTCGACTGGACCGACCTCGGCCGCGAGATGTGGTCGTTCCTGACCGGTCGGCAGGCCGCGATCAACTACCGCTTCATCGAGATGACCGTCGAGGTTCCACGCGACACCGGGGCCGACGCCCCGCGGGCGACGTGGAAGCTCAACGGCACGCTCCAGGTCACCACTCGTGACGACCACACCGCCGCCGGCCACGACGGACAGGGCTGAGGCGATCGCCATGGACCTGTCCCTGGAAGCCGACCTCCGGTTCTCCGTCGATGTGCCCGGTGCCCGCACCGTCACGGGGCACCTCACGGGTTCCGGCACCGCGCTCGAGCTGCGGATGGACGACTCGTTCGTGTTCGCCGGCCGAGCCGACGCCGCCGCCATCCGCGGCCTGGCCGAGGGTCTCGCGCACCGCGGCCTCTCAGTCACCGTCACCGACGCGTCCGGCCCCCTCGTCACCCTGGGCGCCCGCCGGAGCACCTGGCTGCAGCGCCGGGTGACCCGGTCCCGGCACATCCGCATCGAGCGGAGCGCCGGGCTGTGGTCGCTCGCCCGAGGTCGAGCCCAGGCGGCCAACGCCGGCGCGCTGCCCGTCGGGGAGATCGCCCCTCCGGGCACGATGTGGCCGCTCGCCCCCACCTTCCTGCGCCGCCCGCACACGGTGACCACGACCCACGACCCTGACCACGGCGGCAACCCTCGTCTGGTCATGACCTCTCCGCCCCATCCGCGACCCGAGGACCGCCCACCGGTGTACCGCCTCGGCCGCGAGGTGACGACCATCGGCAGCGCGCCCGACTGCGACATCCGGCTGCAAGGGCTCGCGCCGCGGCACGCGGAGGTGCGGCACGACGAGTGGGACGAGTTCGTCCTGGTCCGGCTGGCCCCGCCCGGGACGACGAAGGTCCACGGCGCGCCGGTCGACCGCGCCCTGCTCCGGACCGGCACGGGGGTTCAGCTCGGAGACTGGAGCCTGTCGTTCGTGCGGGAGGAGTACGCCGACCACGGGCGCCCGTACGGCGGCCGCATCGGCGGAGAGCTCGGCCACCAGAGGCCGCAGCCGCCCCGCCACCCGCGGCACAGGAACGTGTCGTAGCCCGCCCACCGGTGTCTGCAAGCTGACGCTTCCCGTGGAGGCGGTGAGGGACCATCCCTCATGGACCGCGAGCTGTGCCTGTCCGGTGCATGAAAGTGGCCGACCTACCCGGGGGCCTCGCGGTCCTCGGGTTTGCCCGTGTCGGTGCCGTGCCAGGCGTCGAGGTCCTTGATCGCCTCGAGAGCCGCATCCACCGACGGATAGAAGTGGTTCTTGTCAAGGGTCTCGAGCAGTCCGTAGCGCAGCACGAGGTCCTGCAGGCGTCCGCGTAGCTCCACGAAGGCCATGTGCACGCCCCTGGCGTTGAGCTGTCTGTCCGCCTGGTCCAGCATCTCCGCGGCGGTCACGTCGATGTCGGTGATCGCCTCGCACTGGAGGACCACCCAGCGGGCCTCTTTGGTCCGGACCAGCTTGCGCACCTGGTCGTGGAACATACCGGCGTTGGCGAAGAACAGCGGCGCCTCCCAGCGGTAGACCACGATGCCGGGCAGCTCCTCGAGCTCGCCGTCGCCGGCGGTCGTGTGCCAGCCGCCGGTCGCGTCGCGGCCGAGGACCACCCCGTGCGGCCACCAGCTGCGCCGGAAGAAGAGCAGGATCGCCAGGGCGACCGCGATCAGGATGCCCTCCAGCACGCCGAAGAAGACGACGCCCGCGGTCGCCACGAGCGACAGGGTGAAGGCGGTGCGTCGGACCCGCCAGAGGCGTCGCACCTCGG
>DATGYO010000103.1:0-7101 GCA_035297905.1 Nocardioidaceae bacterium | reverse complement strand
CGCCCTGTGGCACCATTGACCCCGCTGTCCCGCCCGGGCCCGAACAGGCCCGGATCGGCAGGCACGCGGATGTAGCTCAATGGTAGAGCCCCAGTCTTCCAAACTGGCTACGCGGGTTCGATTCCCGTCATCCGCTCCATGTGACGCCCCCTGACCCCGGTCCGGGGGCGTCGTGCATCTCAGCGGCGGTGGAGCAGGAACAGCGCGCGGTCGTCGCTCATCGACTCGAGCTGGTCGATGAGGCGGTAGGCGCCGTTCTCGAAGCCCTGCCGCAGCAGCCGCTCCCCCTGTCCGAGCATCTTGTCGATGCCGAGCGAGATGTCGCGTTGCGGGGTCTCGACCAGCCCGTCGGTGTACATCAGCAGCGCGTCCCCGTGGTTGAGCGTCCCGGCGCGCACGCTGAACTGCGCGTTGCCCATCAGTCCGAGCACGGGTCCCTCGGTCTCGTGGATCGCCCAGCGTCCCGAGCCGGCGAGGAGCTGTACGGCGGGTGGGTGCCCTGCCGAGCGAAGCTCGAACCGGCCCGTCTCGAGGTCGAGCGACAGGTGGACCGCCGTGGCGAACCCCTCGCTCCAGTCCTGCCGCAGAAGGTAGTCGTTCGCCGCGGGCAGGAACTGCTCCGGCGGGAGCGCCCCCAGGAGTCCGCCGAACGAGCCGGAGAGCAGCAGCGACCGGGTGCCGGCCTGCTCGCCCTTGCCCGAGACGTCCACCACCGCCACCTGGAGGTTGCGGTGGTCCGGCGAGGTGCTCGCCACGATGAAGTCGCCCGCGAAGGACGACCCTCCGGCCGAGCGCATGACGGCCTCGGCATACCAGTCGCGAGGAAGCAGCGGGATCTGGCTCTGACGGGCGATCCGCTCGCGTAGGTCGACCAGCATGGACTCCCCGCGTGACCCGGCGACCCCGAGCCGCGAACGGCGGAAGGAGGAGATCAGGATGACGAGGCCGACCAGGAAGCAGACCACGATCCCGCCGATGCGCCGGCCGTCGAGGAGTGCTTGGTCGCTGGCGACTCCCACCACCAGGGCCCCGAGGCAGAACACCACCACCCACGGCAGCGTGCGGGGGCCGAGCACCTGGTTGCCCAGCACCATCGGGATGACCAGTGCAGACACAGGCACCGCGTTGTCCCAAGCGGCGACGCCCACGCCGAGGAGCACTGCCAGAAGCCCCAGCAGGACCACCAGCGAGTTCTCGGAGTAACGCATCCGTCGCCACTCGTGGCTCCAACGACGGCTCAGCTGGCCCGCGGGGACGCGAGTCAGCCTGTCGAGGTGGGGCGCAGCTGCCACGAAGACGACCTTAGTGTCGGCTGAGCCGGGATCGGCCCAGATTGGGGGGACGCAGCCAAAGGATCACAGGTTTGCCCCTGTCGCGCGAGACCTGAAAGTCGGTTGACAGCGTGGACACCAGAACGAGTTGCGCGCCGCGAGCACCTCTGTGCGCACTCGCGCGCCGCAGATGTGGCAGGCCTGGTCGTGGCGTCGGTAGACGTACACCTCGCCGCCGTGGTCATCACGTCTCGGCGCGCGTCCCATCGCCTCGGGCATGTGCTCGTCCCGGACGGTGTCGATCCGCCCGGTCGCCACCCCCTCGGCCATGAGCTCGACCAGGTCGGCCCAGATCGCTTCGAACTGGCCGCGGCGCAAGGTCTTCCCGGGCCTCAGCGGATGGATGCGGTGGCGGAACAGCACCTCGGCCCGGTAGACGTTGCCCACGCCCGCAACGACGCTCTGGTCCATCAACAGCGCTCCGACCGGAACCCGGCTCCTGCTGATCCTGGCCCACGCGGCAGCGGGATCGGCGTCGTCGCGCAGGGGGTCCGGGCCGAGCCGCGCGACGATCGCCGCCCGCTGGTCGTCGGTCACGAGCTCGCACGCCGTCGCCCCTCGAAGATCGGCGTACGACGGGCGCTCCCCGTGGGCGACGATCCGCATCCGGATCTGTCCGACGGGCGCCGGCGGCGGACCGTCGTACACGTCGAGCTTGCCGTAGAGCCCGAGGTGCACGTGTACGAACCGCTCGCCTTCGAACTCCACGAACAGGTGCTTGCCCCACGACTCGGCACCCACGACGAGGCCGCCGTCCAGAAGCGCGGCCTCTGCCGCGAACCGGCCCTGCGGGCTCGACACCTCGACGCGGCGCCCGGCGAAGTGGTCGCTCAGGTTCGCTGCTAGGCGGTGAAGGGTGTGTCCCTCCGGCATGTCGGACCGCCTGTCACGCCTGCGATCTGAGCGCCGACTCCGGAAGCGGAGGGAGGTTTCCGGTCTTCTCGTAGTCGGAGATCTGGCGGAGCCGACGCTCGTGCCGGTCGCCGTTGCTGTAGGGCGTGTGAAGGAAGACGTCGATGAACCGGGTCGTCTGTTCGACGGTGTGCATGCGCCCACCGACGGAGATCACGTTCGCGTCGTTGTGGTCGCGCGCGAGCACGGCGGTCTCCTCGCTCCAGACGAGGGCGGCCCGGATCCCCCTCACCTTGTTGGCCGCGATCTGCTCGCCGTTGCCGGAGCCGCCGATGACGATCCCGAACGCCTCGACTCCGTCCTCGCGGTCTGCCATGACCGCCTCGGCGGTCCTGAGGCAGAACGGCGGGTAGTCGTCGACGGCGTCGTAGATGAAGGGGCCGTGGTCCACGGCTTCGTGGCCCTTGGTTGCCAGCCAGCTGAGCAGATGGTCCTTGAGCTCCAGACCGGCATGGTCGGATCCGAGGTGAACGCGCATGGCGGAAATTGTCTCAGAGCCCCCAAAGCGCGAGGCGTCAGAGGGTCCGGTCGAGGAAGTCGGCGATGTCGGCGAGTGACTCCTCGGCTGCGTCGAAGAGCGCGGGGTGCCGCCAGAAGCCGTGGACCATCCCGGTGTACGTCGACAAGGTGACCGTGCCGCCGGCCGCATCGATCCGGCGGGCGAGCTCGACGTCCTCGTCGTAGAGGATGTCGTGGTCCGCGGCGACCACCAGTGTCGGCGGCAGCGTCCCGAGCTGGTCGGAGTCGATCGGGGCGAGGTCGGGGTCTCCCAAGTCGGCGGGCGTGGCGGCGTACTGCTGCCAGTACCACGCGCACTCCGCCGCGCTGAGGCCGTTGTTGTCGCGCTGCGGGCGATGGTGCCGACCCGCCGGGTCGATGAACGGGTAGACGAGGACGGTCGCCGCGAAGACGTTGGGGTTGCGGAGCGCCGCGACCAGAGCGAGGTTGCCCCCCGCGCTGTCGCCGAGAGCCACGAGGCGGCTGACGTCGACGCCCATGGCGGGCGCGTTCTCGAACAGCCACGGCACGACCTTGTCCACGTCGTCGGGCGCGGCCGGGAACCTGTGCTCAGGTGGCCGGCGGTAGTCGACTGCGAGCACCGCCAGTCCGGTGCGGTTCGCAAACCGGCGGGACTGGGCGTCGTGGGTGTCGAGGTCACCGAAGACGAACCCGCCGCCGTGGAGGAAGACGGCCAGTCTCGTGGCGCCCACCGGCAGGTAGAGCCGAGATGGGACCCCGTCGACGTCCACGTCCTCGACGTAGGCGACCTCCTCGTGCGGCTCGGCGGCGGCAGCCTCGCGCGCAAGGCGCCGCTGCTCGGCGATCCCCTCACCGTCGAAGCCCGGATCGGTGACGCTGGGCCCTTCCGACCACAGGGCGACGGCCGCCGCGGCCTGCGGATGCAGGACCACTCAGGCCTCGCCCTCGAGCCGCTTCAGCTCTTCGTCGACGACGGCGGTGTCGAGCTTGGTGAACACCGGCGCCGGCTTCTCGATGGGCGTGCCGGGCACGATCGGCCGCCGCTCCCAGCGCGGGGTGCCGGTGTACTCGCCGGTGATGATCGGGTACGCCGGTCCGCCGTCGAGGTCCTCGACCTCCTCGATCCTCGGCATCGGAGCGACCGCCCCGGCCCCCCCGAAGACGCGGTCGACGGCGTTGGCGCTGTGCGGCAGGAACGGCGCGAGGATCAGGTTGCAGTCGGCCACCGCCTGCGCGGTCACGTGCAGGATCGTCGCGAGCCGCTTGCGCTCCTCCTCGCCCTTCAGCTTCCACGGAGCCATGTCGGAGACGTACTTGTTCACCTCGCCGACGACCCGCATCGCCTCACCGACGCCCTGCTTGAACCGGTGCCTGCCGATCAGCCCGCCGACCGTGTCGAACGCCTCCTCCACCTTGTCGAGCAGGGCCTGGTCCTCGGCGGTGAGCTCGCCGGCCTCGGGAATCTCGCCGAAGTTCTTCGAGATCATGTTCGCGGTGCGGTTGACCAGGTTGCCCCAGCCGGCGACGAGCTCGTCGTTGGTGCGGCGCACGAACTCCGACCAGGTGAAGTCGCTGTCCTGGTTCTCCGGACCGGCCGCGCAGATGAAGTAGCGAAGCGCGTCAGCCTGGTAGCGCTCCAGCACATCGCGGACGTAGATCACGATCTTCTTCGAGGAGGAGAACTTCCTGCCCTCCATCGTGAGGAACTCCGAGGAGACCACCTCGGTCGGGAGGTTCAGCACGCCGTACTCCCCCGGCTTCCCGCCACGGCTGCCCCGGCCGTCGTACGCGAGGAGCTCCGCAGGCCAGATCTGGCTGTGGAAGGTGATGTTGTCCTTGCCCATGAAGTAGTACGACAGGGCGTCGGGGTCGTTCCACCAGTCACGCCAGCGGTCGGGCTCGCCGAGGCGGCGGGCCCACTCGATGGAGGCGGAGAGGTAGCCGATGACCGCGTCGAACCAGACGTAGAGCCGCTTCGCGGGCTGGTCGCGCCACCCGTCGAGCGGCACCGGGATGCCCCAGTCGATGTCCCGGGTCATCGCCCGCGGCCTGATGTCCTCGAGGATGTTCTGGCTGAACTTGATGACGTTCGGCCGCCACGTGCCCGAGGCCTCGCGGTCGTCGAGCCACTCGCCGAGGGCGTCGGCGAGCGCCGGCAGGTCGAGGAAGAAGTGCTGGGTCTCGACGAACTCCGGCACCTCGCCGTTGATCTTGCTGTGCGGGTTGATCAGGTCTGTGGGGTCGAGCTGGTTCCCACAGTTGTCGCACTGGTCCCCACGAGCGCCCTCTGCCCCGCAGATGGGGCACGTGCCCTCGATGTAGCGGTCGGGCAGCGTGCGGCCCGTCGAGGGCGAGATCGCGCCCTTCGTGGTCTGCTCGACCATGTAGCCGTTGCGGTACACAGTCGTGAACATCTCCTGCGCGACGGCGTAGTGGTTGCGCGTCGTGGTGCGCGTGAAGAGGTCGTACGACAGACCGAGTGCGGTGAGGTCCTCGACGATCAGCCGGTTGTTGCGGTCGGCCAGCTCGCGCGGGCTCACCCCTTCGGCGTCGGCGGCGACGAGGATCGGGGTGCCGTGCTCGTCGGTGCCCGACACCATGAGCACGTCGTGTCCGGCCATCCGCATGTAGCGACTGAAGACGTCGGAGGGCACGCCGAAACCGGCCACGTGGCCGATATGGCGCGGGCCGTTGGCGTACGGCCATGCGACAGCGGACAGAACTCTGCTCATGCACCCGATCCTATTGAAGCGGGCAACGCGGTTTGCCCGGCGGTCGCCGGTCACGCACCGGTGGTGAGCCCGCGGAACATGCATTCAGTCGCGAGTTGGCGACCGGTGCACGCTCAGATCGGTACGCCGACACCGGGGGTTGCATGTTCGGAGCGCCCGCCGGACCGCGGCGGACTCCGCTCGATGCGCCGGGCTCAGCTGAAGTCCGGGCCTTTCTCGCGGGAGCGCTTGAGCTCGTAGAACCCGGGCGTGCCGGCGACCAGGACGACGCCGTCCCAGAGCTTGCCGGCGTCCTCGCCCTTCGGGGCAGGGGTCACCACGGGGCCGAAGAACGCGACGCCCTCGACGCTGATCACCGGCGTGCCGACCTCCTGGCCGACCTGGTCCATGCCCCGGTGGTGGGACTTGCGGATGTCCTCGTCGTACGACGAGTCGTGCATCGCGTCGGCGAGCTGCTTCGACAGCCCGACCTCTTCGAGCGCCTCCTCGAACAGCGTCCGGTCGGCCTGGCGCCCCTCGAGGTGGATGCGGTTGCCCATCGCGGTGTAGAGAGGCAGCACCACGTCTTGCCCCTCGGCGTCGGCGGCGGCCATGACCACCCGCACCGGCTCCCAGGCGTGCTCGAGGAACTCGCGGTAGCTCTCGGAGAGGTCCTCCTTGCCCTCGTTCAGGTAGGCGAGGCTCATCACGTGGAAGGAGGGAGCGATGCGGCGCACCTTCTCCACCTCGAGCATCCAGCGGGACGTCATCCACGCCCACGGGCAGAGCGGGTCGAACCAGAAGTCGACAGGGGTGCGGTCAGTCGTCTCGGTCGTCTCTGCCGGCACGGGGCCTCCTCGAAGTAGTTGAACGTTCTACTGACACTCAACGTCCTCATCCACTCCTCTGTTCCCAGGAGCAGGTGACAAGATGCGTCCATGCCTGGAACCAACCTCACAAGGGATGAAGCGCGCGCACGCGCCGAGATCCTCGCCGTCGAGTCCTACACAGTGGATCTCGACCTCACCACGTCAGATACCACCTTCGGCTCCACGACCGCGATCCGGTTCTCGTGCTCACAGCCGGGTGGTTCCACCTTCGCCGACCTCGTCGGAGCGACGATCCACGAGGTCACCCTCAACGGGAAGTCGCTCGACCCCGCCGAGGTCTATCGCGACAACCGGATCGCGTTGGACGACCTCGCTGCCGACAACGAGCTCCGCGTCGTCGCCGACTGCACCTACAGCCGCACCGGCGAGGGCCTCCACCGGTTCGTCGACCCCGCGGACGACCGCGTCTACACCTACACGCAGTTCGAGGTGCCGGACGCCCGTCGCGTCTACACGACCTTCGAGCAGCCCGACCTCAAGGCGACCTTCACGTTCACCGTCACCGCACCCGAGCAGTGGAAGGTCGTCTCCAACGCCGCCACCCCGAAGCCGGCCTCCGCGGGCGACGGCAAGGCGACCTGGAGCTTCCCGACCACCGAGCGGATGTCGACCTACATCACCGCGATCGTCGCCGGCGAGTACCACGAGGTCCTCGACTCCTACTCCGGCAAGCACGGCGACATCCCGCTCGGCCACTACTGCCGCCAGTCCATGAAGGACTACCTCGACGTCGACGAGCTGCTCGAGATCACCAAGCAGGGCTTCGCGTTCTTCGAG
>DATGYO010000102.1:0-82289 GCA_035297905.1 Nocardioidaceae bacterium | reverse complement strand
GGGTCACGCGGGTCGTACTGCAGCTCGGCCTCGATAGGGGTCGAGGTACCGGTCGAGTCGATCAGATCGAGCGTGACGGCTTGGGACACGATGAGCGGTGCCGTGTCCATCGAGTAGTCCATGTGAACGCCTTCCTCCCAGATGGTTCGCCCATGAGACGTAGACAGACTTTCCGCGTGACGCGAAAACAACCCTCATCCGCGAATTTTTTTTCGTGGGGCCCGTCACGCCGAGCGGTGTGTCCGGTTTTCGCCCGTATCGTGCCCGGGAACTTGTTTGAACCGCATGGCTAGGCTCGGCCCCACTGGTCTAGGTATCGGTCCATCGGACGTCCTCCTGAAGGTGCTGTGAGTCACATGTCGACGGAGCCGCCGCACGAGGCGGAGGAGCGCCCTCGGCGCGAGCGCGGGGCGGTCCACCGCCGATTCCACGCGAATCCGGCGCTGTCGCTCACCACCAAGCTGATCGTGACCTCGCTCGGGACGCTCGTGCTCGTCGCCGGGATCATCATGATGGTCACGCCCGGTCCGGGCATCGTCGGCATCGCGCTGGGCCTCGCGATCCTCTCCACGGAGTACGAATGGGCCGACCGCTGGTTGGTGAAAGCGCGGGAGAAGGCTCACCAGGCCCGGCTCAGGGCCGAGGCGATGGACCCGAAGGTACGGCGGCGCCGCGTGCTTCTCACGGGGCTGGCTGTCCTCGCCGTCGCGGCGGCAGTGGTGGCCTATGTCGTCGCCTATGACTGGCCCGGTTTCGCTGTCGGAGGGTGGAACTGGGTCCAAGGGCTGGCCGGCTGGGTCCCGGAGCTACCCGGAATGTGAGTTGGACCGGCTCGTGCGCTAATCTTTCCGGCGCACGACCACAGGGGCGATTGGCGCAGTGGTAGCGCGCTTCGTTCACACCGAAGAGGTCACTGGTTCGAACCCAGTATCGCCCACCGAATTGCCGCACGTCCGAGGCCGCATCGGCCGCTTTCGCAGGGACTACCTGCGGGAGACGCTCTGATAGTCAAAGTGGGCCAGCCCACGTGGAAGTCGGCCGCCGGCTGTCGTAGATTTTTCAGTAACGCCCCTGGCCGTATCCCCCGTCGGCCAGGGGTGTTTTTCATGCACAAGCCCGGCTCTCCCCCGACGAGCCGGGCTCTCCCCGCCGTGGCATCCCCTGTTGCCCGAATCCTACGACTTCGTCCGCAGCGCCGCGCGTACAGCCAGCAAGGGACCGAGGCAGTCGCCCAGCTTCAAGCAGGCCGGCGCGGAGAACATGAGAAACCCCGTCGGCTGATGCGTAATCCCCCGAGATCGCCGACGGGGCTCTCCTGCCTATGCCTCTGGGTCGTCCCCTGTTACGCCAAGCGGCACCGGCAACCGGTACCCAAGGTAAACCCTCTGGTGCGAAAGCACTAGCCCTGCGGCTCGCAAACGCCCCCGAGACGGCCAGGCCTCAGAGCACCTCGACGAGGAGCAGCACGACGAAGGTGATGGCGAGGACCATGACGGCGGACTTCACGGCGACCGGACGATGCTCTGGCCATCGCAGCTGTTCGACAGCGAGCAGGGCGAGCACCGCTGCCCCGACGAGCTGGCGTGCTGCGTACAGGTAGTTGCCCCTGGTGAGCTCGACGGCCGCGTCGAGCACGAACACCGCCGTGGCGGCGGCGAAGAGCCAGACAGCCCATCGTCGAGTCCCCGCGACTCCTGCCATGTCGGGAGTGTAGGGGGCGTGCGATCGTCCGCAGGCGCGGCCCCGACGACGTGCCTCGAGCGCCACCCTGCCTGGGCAGGTCCACACAAACAGGCCAGGTGTGGGGGTCCGTATTGGCCAGTGGTGCCTACCCCATTCAGGGGAGGCGTTCCCCCGGATGTCTCCGTACTTTGACCAACGGTGGGGACGACAACTGCTCCGGGGGGACCAATGAACACGAGAGAGATCGCACAGATCGACTGGGATGAGCAGGAACTAGGGGAGTGCCTGACCGCTTTCGTGCGGTTGTTCCACCGCTTCCCGTCACAGGACGACCTGGAGCAGTTCCACGCGGACGGGTTCAGCCGCCTTCGGCGGTAGACACGTTCCTCGGCCGGGCACGGGCGTGCGCCGGGAAACCGAGAGGAAGTGGCGCCGGGTGGGCAGATACGATCGACGGGTCCGCACGTCCGACGTACGAAAGGTCCTCCCGTGTCCGAGATCAAGGTCACCGTTGTCAGCGCAGACGAGCGTGCTGAGCGATCGGTGACGACGGGCACGAAGGCCTGGGAGCTGTTCAGCGACGACGCCTCAGTCATCGCGGCGCGCGTCGACGGAGCGCTCAAGGACCTCGCCTACGAGCTCGGGGACGGCGACGATGTCGAGGCGGTGGCGATCGACTCTCCGGACGGGCGCAACATCCTGCGCCACTCGACCGCGCACGTGATGGCGCAGGCGGTGCAGGAGCTGTACCCGGAAGCGAAGCTCGGCATCGGCCCGCCGGTCACCGACGGCTTCTACTACGACTTCGACGTCATCGACCCGTTCAAGCCCGAGGACCTCGAGAAGATCGAGTCGCGGATGCGCAAGATCGTCAAGGAGGGCCAGAAGTTCTCACGCCGGGCGGTCACCGACGAGGACGCCCGCGAGGAGCTCGCGGACGAGCCCTACAAGCTCGAGCTGATCGGGCTCAAGGGGCCCGGTGCGGCCGAGGCGGCCGAGGGTGCGAACGTCGAGGTCGGCGGTGGAGAGCTCACCATCTACGACAACCTGAAGCGCGACGGGTCGCTGGCCTGGAAGGACCTCTGCCGCGGCCCGCACCTGCCCACCACCAAGCGCATCCCGGCCTTCAAGCTGATGCGGAGCGCGGCGGCGTACTGGCGCGGCGACGAGAAGAACAAGCAGCTGCAGCGCATCTACGGCACCGCCTGGGAGAGCAAGGAGGCGCTCGAGGCGTACCTGCACCGCATCGAGGAGGCGGAGCGGCGCGACCACCGCAAGCTCGGCCGTGACCTCGACCTGTTCAGCTTCCCCGACGAGATCGGCTCCGGCCTTGCGGTGTTCCATCCCAAGGGCGGTGTGCTCCGCAACACCATGGAGGACTACTCGCGGCAGCGGCACGTCGAGGCCGACTACGAGTTCGTCTACAGCCCCCACATCACCAAGGGGCAGCTCTTCGAGACCTCGGGCCACCTCGACTGGTACGCCGAGGGCATGTACCCCTCGATGCACCTCGACGCGACCCACGACCTCGAGGGCAACGTGGTCAAGCCGGGGCAGGACTACTACCTCAAGCCGATGAACTGCCCGTTCCACTGCCTGATCTTCAAGTCCCGTGGGCGGTCGTACCGGGAGCTGCCGCTGCGACTGTTCGAGTTCGGCACGGTCTACCGCTACGAGAAGTCCGGCGTCGTGCACGGCCTGACCCGGGTGCGTGGCATGACACAGGACGACGCGCACATCTATTGCACTCGCGAGCAGATGCACGACGAGCTCACCAAGACCCTCAACTTCGTGCTGGACCTGCTCAAGGACTACGGACTGGAGGACTTCTACCTGGAGCTCTCCACCAAGGACCCCGAGAAGTACGTCGGTACCGACGAGGTGTGGGAGGAAGCCACCGCAACCTTGCTGAAGGTCGGACAGGACTCCGGGCTCGAGCTCGTGCCCGACCCCGGGGGCGCCGCCTTCTACGGTCCGAAGATCTCGGTCCAGGCCAAGGACGCCATCGGTCGCACCTGGCAGATGTCGACGATCCAGCTCGACTTCAACCTGCCGGAGCGCTTCGAGCTCGAGTACACCGCAGGGGACGGGTCCCGTCAGCGCCCGGTCATGATCCACCGTGCGTTGTTCGGCTCCATCGAGCGGTTCATCGGGGTGCTGACCGAGCACTACGCCGGCGCCTTCCCTCCGTGGCTCGCCCCTGTACAGGTGGTGGCCATCCCCATCGCGGAGCGCCACAACGACTACCTGCAGAAGGTGGCGGAGCGGCTGCGTGAGCGGGGGATCAGGGTCGAGGTCGACGAGTCCGACGACCGGATGCAGAAGAAGATCCGTAACGCGCAGCTGCAGAAGGTGCCGTTCATGGTCATCGCCGGTGACCGTGACATGGAGGAAGGTGCAGTCTCCTTCCGCTACCGCAACGGCGACCAGGACAACGGCGTGTCGGTCGACGACGCCATCGCCCGCGTGGTCGATGCGGTCGAGCGCCGCGCGCAGGTCTGAGGCCCGATGGCCGAGGAGCTGCTGCACCAACAGGGTGTGGGGGTCGCCGACGAGCTCGAGCGTTTGTGGACCCCGCATCGGATGGCCTACATCCGTGGTGAGAACAAACCGGGCGACACCGCGGCGGGGCACCAGTGCCCTTTCTGCCGGATCCCGACGCTCGACGACGCCGAGGGGCTGGTCGTGCACCGCGGGGAGCTGAGCTACGCGGTGCTCAACCTTTACCCCTACAGCCCCGGGCACCTCATGGTGTGCCCCTACCGACACGTCCCTGACTACACCGAGCTCACGGACGAGGAGACGCACGAGATCGCGGCCTTCACGCAGGCCGCGATGCGCACGATCCGCTCGGTGAGCGGTGCGCACGGTTTCAACATCGGGATGAACCAGGGCGCGGTGGCGGGTGCCGGCATCGCCGCACACCTGCACCAGCACGTGGTGCCGCGGTGGTCCGGAGACCAGAACTTCATGCCGATCATCGGGCGCACGCGGACGATGCCGCAGCTGATGGCCGAGACCCGGGAGCTCCTTTCCGACGCCTGGCACTGAGGCCCACCGGTCTTCCCCTGCGAGGGGTTCGTCACGTTCGCGGTGCGTCGCGACCCGACGACCTCTTCGGCCGGTAGCCTGCTCTCGCCATGTTCGAACATCTGCGCACCTTCTTCACGAACCTGATCAGTCCCGTCGCAAGGCTCTTGCTCCGGCTGAACGTGAGCCCCGACGCCGTCACGGTGGTCGGCACCGCAGGCGTGGTCGCTGCGGCGCTGTGGTTCTTTCCCCGAGGGCAGCTCATCGCCGGCGTGCTGGTGATCACCGCGTTCGTCTTCTCCGACCTCCTCGACGGCACCATGGCACGGATGTCCGGCCGGACCTCGACCTGGGGCGCGTTCCTCGACTCCACCCTGGACCGGATGGGTGACTCGGCGATCTTCGGTGGCCTCGTGCTGTACTACGCCAACGTCGTCGGGTCGGAGGTGCTCACCGCTCTCACGTTGTACTGCCTGGTCACGGGCTGGCTGACCTCCTATGCCCGGGCCCGCGCCGAGTCGCTCGGCTACGAGGCGAAGGGCGGGATCGCGGCTCGTGCCGACCGCCTCGTCGCGGTCCTCGCCGCAGCAGGCCTCAGCGACATCTTCGACGTTCCCGTCCTGCTCGAGGTGGTGCTGTGGCTGCTTGCCGTGGCGAGCACCGTGACCGTCGTACAGCGGATCCTCACCGTGCGGCGTCAGGCACGAGCCACCGTCTGATGGGTCGACGCGGTCGAGCCCTCACCCGGGCCACAGGTGCTGCCTCGCAGCAAGTCGGCACGTTCGGCTACCTCGCCGGCTGGCGGCTGGTGCGGCTCCTGCCGGAGCGGACGGCGCTGCGGGCCTTCACCCGGATCGGGGACTCGGTTCACCGTCGAAACGGACCCAGCGTGCAGCGGCTACGTGCCAACCTTGCCCGTGTGCGACCCGATCTGGACACCGAGGCGCTGGAGGAGCTGACCCACGACGCCGTCCGCTCCTACCTTCGCTACTGGGCGGAGTCGTTCCGGCTGCCGTCGTGGCCGCTCGAGGATGTCGTACGTCGCACCCGCACGGTCAACGAGCACCAGCTCCGTGATCCTCAGGCCCAGGGCAGGGGAGTCGTCGCCGCGCTACCGCACATGGCCAACTGGGACTGGGCCGGCGCCTGGGCCTGCGGCACGGGGATGCCGCTGACCACGGTGGCAGAGCGCCTCAGGCCTGAGCGGCTCTACGACGAGTTCGTCGCCTACCGGGCCTCTCTCGGGATGGAGATCCTTCCTGCGGGGGATCCCGACACGTTTCCGACACTGCTCCAACGCGTACGCGCCGGCAGACTCATCGCCCTGCTCGCGGACCGGGACCTGAGCCGGTCCGGTGTCGAGGTGACTCTGTGCGGGAAGCCCGCGCGGATGCCTCGCGGCCCGGCCGAGCTCGCCCGCCGTACCGGCGCTCCGCTGGTCCCGACGACCCTCGCCTACCACGGGCCGGAGCTGGTGATCACCTTCCACGACCCCGTGCCGCCGGCCGAGGGCGAGGAGGGGATCGTCGCGATGATGCAGGAGGTCGCGGACCGCTTCACCGAAGGGCTGCGCGCACATCCGGTGGACTGGCACATGATGCAGCGGGTCTTCACTGCGGATCTGGACCGGTCTGCCGCCGCGTACGACGGCGGCTGACCGTGCGCGTCGGTCTGGTCTGCCCGTACTCCCTCGACGTCCCCGGTGGAGTGCAGAACCACGTCAAGGACCTCGCCGAGGCCCTCATCGGGCTCGGCCACGACGTGTCGGTCCTGGCACCGAGCGAGCAGGAAGACCACCTGCCTGCTTACGTCGTGCCGGTCGGTCGCGCAGTCCCCGTGCCGTACAACGGCTCCGTGGCCCGGGTTTCCTTCGGGCCCGTGGTGGCGTCCCGGGTCCGCAAGTGGCTGCGCGAGGGCCGCTTCGACGTCCTGCACCTGCACGAGCCGGCGACGCCGAGCATCTCGCTGCTCGCGCTGTGGGCAGCCGACGGTCCGGTCGTCGCCACGTTCCACTCCAGCAACGTGCGATCGCGCGCCATGTCGGCCTCGGCGTCGATCCTCCGGACCTCCATGGAAAAGATCACCGCCAGGATCGCGGTGTCGGAGTACGCCCGCAGCACGCTGGTGCAGCACATCGGCGGCGAGCCGGTGGTGATCCCCAACGGCGTGTACGTCGACCGCTTCGCCAACGCCCCCATCCGCGGCGACTGGCGCGGGGTCGGCCCGACCCTAGCCTTCGTCGGCCGCATCGACGAGCCACGCAAGGGGCTGTCCCTCCTGCTCGACGCCCTCCCGGCGCTGGTGACCGAGCACCCGGGCATCCGGTTGCTCGTCGTCGGCAGGGGAGACGTCCAAGCGGCGCGGAAGAGGCTGGCCGGCGAGCTCGTGGGGAGCGTGGACTTCCTCGGCCCTGTCTCGGACGCGGACAAGGCTTCCGCGCTCAGGACGGCGGACCTCTACGTCGCCCCGAACACTGGTGGGGAGAGCTTCGGGATCGTGCTGATCGAGGCCATGGCCGCCGGCACGCCGGTCCTCGCCAGCGACATCCCCGCGTTCCGGCGCGTGCTCGGGGACGGCGCCTACGGCAGGTCCTTCCGCAACGAGGACGTCGCGGACCTCACCGCTCAGGCGCTCTGGCTGTTCGACGACCGGGCTCGCCTTGACGGGCTGCGGATGGCGGCCGCCGCGACAGTGCGCCGCTACGACTGGTCGTCGGTGGCGGCGCAGATCGTGCAGGTGTACGAGACGGTCGTCGAGGGTCGGGTCGGAGGCGTCCGCTGATGGAGTGGCTGTGGCTCGTCGCCGCGATCGCGGTGGTCCTGGCGCTCGGGTGGTGGCTGTCGTGGACGGCGCGGCGCCTCGACCGGATGCACCACCGGCTGGAGGTGGCCCGGGTCTCGCTCGACACCCAGCTGCTCCGACGGTCCGGCACCGCGCTGGAGCTCGCGATCTCCGGCGCCCTGGATCCCGCCCGGTCACTGCTCCTAGTCGATGCCGCGCACCACGCCCGGGCGGTCCATGACGGGGACGTCGAGG
Source organism: Nocardioidaceae bacterium (assembly GCA_035297905.1). Classification (GTDB taxonomy): domain Bacteria; phylum Actinomycetota; class Actinomycetes; order Propionibacteriales; family Nocardioidaceae; genus Nocardioides_C. The sequence goes on along the minus strand of DATGYO010000102.1, from coordinate 74,540 downwards.
CAGCGGAGTCCGATCTCTCTCAGGCGCTGAGGGCGGTCCTCGCCGACGCCGACGAGGTCAAGGCTCTACGTGCCTCGCCGGAGGTGGGCCCGCTGCTCACCGAGCTGGCCGGAGACTGTCGCAAGGTCGAGCTCGCCCGCCGCTTCCACAACGACGTGGTGTCCTCGGCGCGCGCGCTGAGGTCGCGGCGCCGGGTGCGGTGGTTGAGGCTGGCCGGCCGGGCGCCGAAGCCCACCACCGTCGACCTCGATGACGTGCCCCCTCAGGCGCTGGTTGCGGACTGAGCCGGATTGGGGGCGAGCACGCCCGGCGTCGTACTCTGGAGGCATCCAGATCTCTCGGCAGGGTTCTGCATGCCCTGCCTGACCCAGAAGGTTCCACGTGACTGAGGCCCACTTCGACAACACCGCCGAGACCACGACTGCGACCGGCACCGCCGCCGTGAAGCGCGGGATGGCCGAGATGCTCAAGGGCGGCGTGATCATGGACGTGGTCACGCCCGAGCAGGCGAAGATCGCCGAGGACGCCGGTGCCGTGGCCGTGATGGCGCTCGAGCGGGTGCCCGCCGACATCCGCGCGCAGGGCGGCGTCTCCCGGATGAGCGACCCGGACATGATCGACGGCATCATCGAGGCAGTCTCCATCCCCGTCATGGCCAAGGCCCGGATCGGCCACTTCGTCGAGGCGCAGGTGCTGCAGAGCCTGGGCGTCGACTACATCGACGAGTCCGAGGTGCTCACCCCCGCCGACTACGCCAACCACATCGACAAGTGGCAGTTCACCGTCCCGTTCGTGTGCGGCGCGACAAACCTCGGCGAGGCGCTGCGCCGAATCACCGAGGGCGCGGCGATGATCCGCTCCAAGGGCGAGGCCGGCACCGGTGACGTGTCGAACGCCGTCACGCACATGCGCACGATCCGCGCCGAGCTGCGTCGCCTTCAGGGCCTCTCCAAGGACGAGCTCTACGTCGCCGCGAAGGAGCTCCAGGCTCCCTACGAGCTCGTGCGCGAGGTCGCCGCGGCGGGCAAGCTGCCCGTCGTCCTCTTCACCGCCGGAGGCATCGCCACCCCGGCCGACGCGGCGATGATGATGCAGCTCGGCGCCGAGGGCGTCTTCGTGGGTTCCGGCATCTTCAAGTCCGGCAACCCGGCGCAGCGTGCGGAGGCGATCGTCAAGGCCACCACCTTCTTCGACGACCCCGACGTGGTCGCGAAGGTCTCGCGCGGACTCGGCGAGGCCATGGTCGGCATCAACGTCGACGAGATCCCGCAGCCGCATCGCCTCGCCGAGCGCGGCTGGTAGAGGTCCGTGGCCGAGTCGCTGGCGAGGGAGCACGTTCGGGAGTTCGTCCGCTCCGCCGTCCGGTCGGGTCTCCTCGGGGAGCAGGAGCTGTACGACGAGGCAGTGCTCGCGATCACGTCCGAGCTGCCCGACGTTCCGGACCCGCGTGCCCTTGCGGACGAATGGGTTGCCGAGTTCCGCGACGAGCTCCGGGCCGATGCGACCTCCTGGCCGGAGGTCACCGACTACGACCGGCTTCAGGCGGCCTTCGCCGACCTCGAGTCGAACGGGATCGTCGTGCTCCAGGGCTGCGAGGACCACTGGTCGGCCAAGCGCCTGCTCGACTCACGCGCCGGCGACCCGCCTGCCGGCATCGCCTGGTTCACCCCGCCCGACGTCTGGCACGCCATCGACGAGGGCATGCTCGAGGTGAACGTGTGGCACGCCAGCACCGCCAACGTCGCCCCTGGTGACGCACTCCTCGACGAGGTCGTGGCGGCGTTCGGCCGGCAGGGTCTCTCCGCCCATTTCGACGAGGGTCGCGTGGAGGTCTCAGCTCACTGGCAGCGGCGGAGCGTCACTGGTACGCCCTAGGCACTCTGCCCTGGGTTGCGGACTTCCGGTCCAGACGTCTGTTTCGCCCGTCTAGGCGCGGTAAACCTTCCAAAAGCAGGACTTGCTGCATATGGAGGACGCCGTTTGGGGGTCGGCTCGATAGGCAGCCGACCTGTCTTGGGGGAGTAGGTCCGTAATCAGACAGACTCCGAGGAGCGCACGCCGTTGCCCACAAGAAACCCCCGACATCTAGCAAACCCCCGACACCTGGCAAGCCCACGACACTCAGCGCCTCGGCCCAGCCGACGTCGCCTGCCCCGCAGGGTGGTGATCACGGTTCAGCTGGCGCTAGCGGTCGGTCTCACGTCGCTTGTCCCTCTCGTGGCCCAGGGGGCGCCGGCGCCGCAGGTCCGCGCCGCCTCTGCCGAGACGCCTTCCCCGGCCACCGCGACGCCGTCCGCTACTGCGGCGGAAACGACCACCGCATCCGACGCCACGCCGGACACAACCGCGGCCAGTACACCCAGCCAGGCGCCGGCGGGGACGCAGGCGCCAGCAGACACGCAGGCCCCGGATCCGGCTGACACGCAGGCTTCGGCGCCCACTCCGGCGCCGCCGGACACGCAGGCTGCGGCTGCGGTTGGGATGCGGGCACCGGCGGACACCCGGGCCCCGGCGGACACGCAGGCTCCGGCCGACACCCAGCTCCCCGCCACCGCCGCCGACGGTCAGATGGCCGACGTGCAGCCCCCGCCGGCCGTGAACCCGAACTGCACGTTGCGGGTCCCCGCACGCCCGTTGAGCGCGCAAGGGCTGGCCACCCCGTACGTTCTGAGCGGCACCGGAGACGGTGGCGCCTGCAATGAGACGAACCCGGACCAGTCGGCGTTCGTGGAAGCAACCATCGTCAACCCCCGCACCGGAGCGATCTCGGTCTACCATCCCCTGGTCGTCGACCAGGGAACACAGCCGGCGGTGAAGCCGGTGGTGCCGAACATCGGCGCCGGCTCTGTGGTCGGCCTCTGGTTCGGTTTCAACGGCGACACTCTCTCCTTGCGTGGCACCCGGAACTCGCTCACCTTGGGCAACTGCGTGAACGGCCGAGGTGACTCGAAGTTCGGACAGTTCGCCCACTGCAACGCGGGCGCGTTCTTCAAGGCTGCGAACAGCGCGATCAGCGCGAACCGGCTGAAGGTCCCGCCGCTGGGTGTCGGCAGGGACGGTATGACCTGCCCGAGCGTGCGGGACTTCGGTGTCGTCGACCAGGATCAGAGCGACAACGTCACGACGACCTACCTCGCCACTGCTGACGGCCGCACCGCGCAGGACACCGGGGCCACCCGGAACCAGGTCGCGGATACCACCACGTTGACCAACGGAAGCGACAACAGGCTTCTCGACGCCTTCGTCGACCCGGCGATCGGCTGCAGCCCGTTCACGGCGCGCGACCTGAGCAGCAACGGCGCTCCGACCACGTCCCTGGCGCTCAACGAGCTCCAGGCGGCGGCGCATCAGGCAGCGCCGGTGGCCCTCATACCACTCAACAACCCGATGACGCGGGTGGACGGCGAGCGGAGCGCGCTCAAGACCAACCTGTACCGCGCGGGAGTCGGCCAGCCGCCCCTGGGCGTGGGTGGCGACACCGGTGACCCAGCTGCGTATTGCACCAAGCTCGCCGACATCGGCCGCCAGCGCCTGATGGCTGACCGGGGCTTCTTCGTCCAGGCGCCCTCCCCGGATGCGGAGACCGCCAACCTGTACGAGTTCCTGACGCAACGGCTGGACGGCTCGCTCCAGGAGCTCGGATGCGCTGATCAGTGACCCGGCGGGTGTTCGCTCCGTCCGCGGAGAGCCCGGATTGGTGCGATCTACATGGAACTAGCCCGACGGATGGATGTGTCCGCGTCTGACTCTCCTGTGGGTCGGGTCACTCCCCAACCGGGGGGGAGATGGGGGACCGGGCATGACGAGTCGGCTCGACGCCCATCGAAAGGTGCCGTCGGGTCGGCGCTCCGGGTCGGCATGGCGCGTGCTGCCCGTACGTCGTGCTCGGTCCGCTTCCTCCGCGCGGCTCACAGGCGCCGATGTCGCCCGCCTACCATTGAGCCGTGACTGACAAGGACGCGCCGCTGATCGGCGTCTTGGCTCTGCAAGGGGACGTACGCGAGCACCGCGCGATGCTCGAGCGGGCAGGAGCCCGCACCATCGCCGTACGCCGGCCGTCGGAGCTGGCCGGCGTCGACGGCATCGTGCTCCCGGGTGGTGAGTCGACCACGATGTACAAGCTCGCCCGGACCTTCGAGCTCTTCGTGCCGTTGCAGCAGGCGATCCGCGACGGGCTTCCTGCATTCGGCACCTGCGCCGGGATGATCATGCTGGCCGACCAGATCGAGAACGGCATCGTCGGTCAGGAGACCATCGGTGGCCTCGACATCGTGGTTCGTCGCAACGCCTTCGGCCGCCAGGTCGACTCCTTCGAGGCCGACCTCGACGTCGAGGGGCTCGACGAGCAGTTCCACGCACTGTTCATCCGAGCCCCCTGGGTGGAGAAGGTCGGCCAGGCGGTCGACGTCGTCGCCCGCGTCGCCTCGGGCGATGCTGTGGGTAGGATCGTCGCCGTTCGGCAGGCGAACCTGCTCGCCACGTCGTTCCACCCCGAGATCACGGGGGACCACAGAATGCATGCGCTGTTCGTCGACATGGTCCGGTCGCGGCCGGGCTCCTCGAACGGTTTACCTCCGAAGCGGAAGTAGAGGCATCCCTCATGTCTGGCCACTCCAAATGGGCGACCACCAAGCACAAGAAGGCTGTCATCGACGCCCGTCGCGGCAAGCTCTTCGCCAAGCTGATCAAGAACATCGAGGTCGCGGCACGGATGGGTGGTGGAGACCCCGCTGGTAACCCCACGCTCTACGACGCGATCCAGAAGGCGAAGAAGTCGTCGGTCCCCAACGACAACATCGACCGCGCGGTCAAGCGCGGCTCCGGCGCCGAGGCCGGCGGGGCGGAGTACCAGACGATCATGTACGAGGGCTACGGCCCCAACGGCGTCGCGCTGCTCATCGAGTGCCTCACCGACAACAGGAACCGCGCCGCGATGGAGGTGCGCACCGCTATCTCCCGCAACGGGGGCAACCTCGCCGACCCGGGCTCGGTCTCCTACATGTTCAACCGCAAGGGCGTCGTGATCCTCGCCAAGGAGCAGGACGGCAAGGAGGTTGCCGAGGACGACGTCCTCGAGGCGACCCTCGACGCCGGCGCGGAGGAGGTCAACGACATCGGCGACTCCTTCGAGGTGATCAGTGAGGCCACCGACCTCGTCGCGGTGCGCACCGCGCTTCAGGCGGCAGGGATCGACTACGAGTCCGCGGAGGCATCGTTCGTCCCGTCCATGACGGTCGAGGTCGACGAGGCCGGCGCGACCAAGGTGTTCCGTCTCGTGGAGGCGCTCGAGGACCTCGACGACGTGCAGAACGTCTTCGGCAACTTCGACGTTCCCGAGGACGTGATGGCGGCCCTCGACGCCTGACCCGGCGCGTCGTACGACGGGCGCCTCGCCCCATCCGTTAGGTTTGTGTCCGAACATGTGTTCGGACGACGCCTGACCAGGAAGGGGCACGAATGCGCGTGCTCGGGATCGACCCAGGGCTGACCCGCTGTGGCCTGGGTGTGGTCGAAGGGTCGGTCGGCCGGCCGCTGCACATGGTCGACGTCGGGGTCGTCCGGACCCCCGCAGACATGCACGTCGCCCTGCGGCTGTGTCGCATCGAGGCAGAGGTCGACCACTGGCTCGACGTGCACGAGCCCGACGCGGTCGCGGTGGAACGAGTCTTCAGCCAGCACAACGTCAGCACGGTCATGGGCACCGCCCAGGCCAGCGGCATCGCGATGGTGGCGGCGGCCAAACGTGGCATCCCGGTGGCCTTGCACACGCCGAGCGAGGTCAAAGCCGCGGTCACGGGAAGCGGCCGGGCCAACAAGGACCAGATCGGCATCATGGTGACCCGGCTGCTCCGGCTGGCCCAGCAGCCCAAGCCGGCCGACGCGGCGGACTCGCTGGCCCTGGCCATCTGCCACATCTGGCGGGGGAGCGCACAGAGCAGGATCGAGGCGGCGGTGGCCGCTGCTGGAAAGGGAGCGCGATGATCGCATTCGTCCGTGGAACCGTCGCCGACGTGTCGTTGACCTCGGCGGTCGTCGAGGTCGGCGGAGTCGGGCTGGAGCTCAACTGCACGCCCAACACGCTGGCGTCGCTGCGCACGGGGTCCGAGGCACGCCTGCCGACGAGCATGATCGTCCGCGAGGACTCAATGACGCTCTTCGGCTTCCTCGACGATGACGAGAAGTCCCTGTTCGAGATGCTGCTGACGGCGAGCGGTGTGGGGCCGAAGCTCGCCCAGGCGATGCTCGCCGTGCTCTCGCCCGACGACCTGCGCCGGGCGGTCATGAGCGAGGACATCAAGGCGCTGACCCGGGTGCCGGGCATCGGGCAGAAGGGCGCCCAGCGCATCGTGCTCGAGCTGAAAGACCGGATCGGTGCTCCGACCGGAGCGTCGCTCGGCCGCACGCAGACCGCGCCACCGCGGGCGGCGGCCTGGCGCGACCAGGTGCATGCCGGTCTCGTGGGCCTGGGCTGGTCGGCCAAGGAGGCCGAGAAGGCGGTCGAAGCAGTGGCGCCAGAGGCCGAGGAGGCCGCCGACCCCGATGTCGCCGCCCTTCTGCGAGCGGCGCTCCGTTCGCTGAGCAGGGCCTGAGCCGATGGCAGAGCACACCGGCCGGATGACCGAGACCGAGTACGACGCCGCCGAGCTGGCCTACGCCGAGAGCCGATCCGTTGTAGCTGCCGAGGCAGAGGGCGACGAGCGGGCCATCGAGGCGGCGCTGCGTCCACGCAGCCTCGACGAGGTGATCGGCCAGGAGCGGGTGCGCGAGCAGCTCTCGCTCGTGCTACAGGCCGCCCGGGGTCGCCAGAGCGCCCCTGACCACGTCCTGCTCGCCGGTCCTCCAGGGCTCGGCAAGACGACGTTGGCGATGATCATCGCCAACGAGATGTCGGCGCCGCTGCGGCTAACCTCCGGGCCGGCGATCACCCACGCAGGTGATCTCGCCGCCATCCTCTCCGGGATGAACGAGCACGACGTCCTCTTCGTCGACGAGATCCATCGGATGTCCCGACCGGCGGAGGAGATGCTCTACATGGCGATGGAGGACTTCCGGGTCGACGTCGTCATCGGCAAGGGGCCCGGCGCGACCGCGATCCCGCTCGAGATCCCGCCGTTCACGCTCGTGGGCGCCACCACCCGGGCCGGTCTGCTGCCGAGCCCGCTGCGCGACCGGTTCGGCTTCACCGCGCATCTGGAGTTCTACGAGCCCTCCGACCTCGAGCTGATCGTCCGCCGCTCTGCCGGGCTGCTCGGCGTCGACCTCACGGGCGAGGGCGCCGCAGAGATCGCGTCCCGGTCGCGGGGCACGCCTCGTATCGCGAACCGGCTGCTTCGGAGGGTGCGCGACTACGCCCAGGTGCGGGCCGACGGCACCGTCACGCTCGAGGTCGCACATCGGGCCCTCGATCTGTACGAGGTCGACCAGTCCGGGCTCGACCGCCTCGACCGCTCCGTCCTCGACGCCTTGTGCCGCAGGTTCGGTGGAGGTCCCGTCGGGATCAGCACGCTCGCCGTCGCGGTCGGTGAGGAGCGGGAGACTGTGGAGGAGGTGGCCGAGCCGTTCCTGGTGCGCATGGGAATGCTGGCTCGCACGCCTCGGGGTCGTGTCGCGACGCCCGCGGGGTGGGAGCATCTCGGCCTCAGCGTGCCGGCGGACGCGGCCTTCGGGTTCGGAGGCCAACCCGACCTGTTCGGCGACGAGTGACCGTCCACGACTAGACTCGACGCCGGCCGACGTACGGTCGACGACATAGCCCCGACCGCAGCTGAGGAGCCACCGTGTCTTCGAAGGATCTTGGGACCCTTCTCCCGCTTCTGCTCATCGTTCTCGCCTTCTGGGTGCTGGTGATCCGCCCGGCAAGGAAGAGGCAGCAGGCGATGTCGCAGATCCAGAACAGCGTCGACGTCGGTTCGGAGGTCATGCTGGGCTCGGGCATCTTCGGCACGGTCGTGGCCGTCGGCGACGAGACCCTCACCCTCCGGATCGCTCCCGGCACGGAAATCAAGGTGGCCCGGCAGGCCGTCGTACGCGTCATCGAGAGTCACGGCTCGGGCGAGGGCCCGGGCTCTGCCGCGGGTCCCACGGACGAACCCGGCACCGACTTCCCCCAGCAGCCGCAGCCGTAGGCATCAGGGGAGCAGACGACCGTGAGCACCGCCAGCCCCGCTGAAGAGTCAGCCCGCCATGACGAGTACCTCGAGAAGCATCTCGACGAGCTGATCCGCGACATTCCGGACTTCCCGAAGCCCGGCGTCGTCTTCAAGGACATCAGCCCGCTGCTCGCCGACCACGACGGTTTCTCGGCGGTCATCGAGGTCCTGACCCGCGCAGGCCGGGACGACGACGGACGCGTGGTCGTGGACAAGGTCGTCGGCATGGAGGCCCGGGGATTCATCCTGGCCGCACCAGTGGCTCTTGCGCTCGGCGCCGGTTTCGTGCCCGTCCGAAAGGCGGGCAAGCTGCCGGCGGACACTCACTCGGTGGGTTACGAGCTGGAGTACGGCAGCGCCACCCTCGAGCTCCACCAGGACTCCATCCAGCCGGGCGAGCGGGTCCTGCTGGTCGACGACGTGCTGGCAACCGGCGGCACGGTCGCGGCCACGACCCAGCTCGTGAACGCCTGTGGCGGCGTCGTGCACGGAGTCGCGGTCCTGATGGAGCTGTCGTTCCTCCCTGGTCGCAAGACGGTCGGCGACACACCGGTCACGGCAATCCGGACAATCTGATCCGTGGCCGGTCCGACGGGCCGCCGCATCAGGTGTCCAGGCATAGACTGGGCTTTCGATCGACGGCGGGAGGTGAGCGGTGGCCGATGAAGCAGTGAGCGGCCGTGCCGCGACACAGCCCGCCCCCGTGTCCGAGGCAGCTCCGGCCTCCGAGGAGCGTCCGGCCCACCCGTCGACTGGAGGGCCGTCCGGCCGACGTATGCGCGCGCGCCTGGCCCGCATGACCACCAAGTCCCAGACCGGCAACCCGGTCCTAGAGCCGCTGTTCCGAGCGGTGCGGACGAACCATCCCAAGGCTGACCTGGCGCTGCTCGAGCGCGCGTACCTGGTCGCCGAGAAGGCACACGGCACCCAGACCCGCAAGAGCGGCGACCCGTACATCACGCACCCCCTCGCCGTGGCGACGATCCTCGCGGACATCGGCATGACGGAGCCGACGCTCTGCGCCGCGCTCCTTCACGACACCGTCGAGGACACCTCCTTCACGCTGGAGGAGCTGCGCAACGACTTCGGCGACGAGGTCGCCCTGCTCGTCGACGGCGTCACCAAGCTCGACAAGGTCAAGTACGGCGACTCGGCCCAGGCCGAGACGATCCGCAAGATGATCGTCGCGATGAGCCGCGACATCCGCGTGCTCGTGATCAAGCTCGCCGACCGCCTGCACAACATGCGCACGCTGCGGTACCTCAAGCAGGACACCCAAGAGCGCAAGGCACGCGAGACCCTCGAGATCTTCGCCCCGCTGGCTCACCGCCTGGGTATGAACACGCTGAAGTGGGAGCTCGAGGACCTCGCCTTCGCGACGCTGCACCCCAAGATCTACGACGAGATCGTCCGGCTTGTCGCCGAGCGGGCACCCTCACGCGACCAGTTCCTGGCCAAGGTCATCGCCCAGGTGGAGAACGACCTCAAGGAAGCGCGGATCAAGGCCGTCGTCACAGGCCGGCCCAAGCACTACTACTCGATCTACCAGAAGATGATCGTCCGGGGCCGTGACTTCTCCGACATCTATGACCTTGTCGGCATCCGGATCCTCGTCGAGTCCGACCGCGACTGCTACGCGGCGCTCGGAGTGCTCCACTCTCGGTGGAACCCCGTGCCCGGGCGGTTCAAGGACTACGTCGCGATGCCGAAGTTCAACATGTACCAGTCGCTCCACACGACGGTCATCGGACTCGAGGGCAAGCCGGTCGAGCTGCAGATCCGTACCTTCGCCATGCACCGCCGTGCCGAGTACGGCGTCGCGGCGCACTGGAAGTACAAGGAGAGCTCCAACAAGGGCGACGACACCGACCGCGCCCTGATGACCCAGGGCACGGCCAACGCCGACATGGCCTGGGTCCGGCAGCTCCTCGACTGGCAGCAGGAGACCGAGGACCCGGGCGAGTTCCTCGAGTCGCTGCGGTTCGAGATCAACACCGCCGAGGTGTACGTCTTCACCCCACGCGGTGACGTGATCGCCCTGCCCACCGGTTCGACACCGGTCGACTTCGCCTACGCGATTCACACCGAGGTCGGCCACCGGACGATCGGCGCGCGCGTCAACGGCCGGCTGGTGCCGCTGGAGTCGCCGCTCGACAACGGCGACGTGGTGGAGGTGTTCACCTCCAAGGCGCCGAACGCGGGCCCGAGCCGCGACTGGCTGTCCTACGTCAAGTCGCCTCGCGCCCGCAACAAGATCCGACAGTGGTTCACCAAGGAGCGTCGCGAGGAGGCGATCGAGCAGGGCAAGGAGCAGATCGCCCGGCTCATGCGCAAGGAGGGCCAGCCGCTCAAGCGGGTGCTCACCCATGACTCGTTGAGCACCGTCGCCGCGGAGATGCGGCTCACGGACGTCTCCGCGCTCTACGCCGCGGTCGGCGAGGGAAACGTCGGCGCGAAGACCGTGGTACGCCGGGTCATCGACCTGTACGGCGGTGTGGAGGGCGCGACCGAGGACCTCGCCGAGGGCGTGACGCTGACCTCGGACCGTGCGCGGGCCAAGCAGACCGTCGGCGGCGATGCAGGAGTCATCGTCCGGGGCATCTCCGACGTGTGGGTCAAGCTCGCGAAGTGCTGCACACCGGTGCCGGGCGACAAGATCCTCGGCTTCGTCACACGAGGGTCAGGCGTCTCGGTGCACCGGGCCGACTGCACCAACGCCAACAGCCTCCAGTCCCAGCCCGAACGGCTCGTCGACGTCGAGTGGGCACCGACCGCGCAGTCGATGTTCCTGGTGAACATCCAGGTCGAGGCCCTCGACAGGGCACGGCTGCTGTCCGACATCACGAAGGTGCTGTCCGACGTACACGTCAACATCCTCGCTGCATCCCTGACCACCACCCGTGACCGTGTCGCGAAGTCGCGGTTCACGTTCGAGATGGGTGACCCGAAGCACCTCGGGCACGTGCTCAAGGCGGTGCGGTCGGTCGACGGGGTCTTCGACGCTTACCGGGTGACTCAGTAAACATCAGGTCGACTGCCCGGTTGCCCGGGGCGCGGCGGCTGTGTCTGTCCGCGGCGGCTGCGCCGGACGACGCGGTCGCTTCTTGGGCGCCGCAGACTTCCCTGCCGCTGGCCGCGGTCTTGGCGCGGGCGCCCTTTTAGGCTTCCCGCGCCGTCGAGCTCCGCCGCCGCTCACTGCCCACGTCCCGGCGCTGCTTACGCGCACTGCCCAGGTCCCGGCGCCGCGCCCGCTCGCTGGCCACGTCTGGCGCTGGCGTCCAGGGACAAGATTCGTGCACGTGCACGAACTTGACGGCTGGACCTGCGAGATCGGCGCCAGAAGGTCGCAGATGCACGATTTTTGCCGCGGCGCGCGGCGCGACTCAGGCGGAGAAGTCGTCCAGGGCTCGCCTGGCCTCGACGAGCCAGGCCTGGCGGGTCTCGATGGCGGCGGCGTGCTCGGCGGCCTTATTCGTGTTGCCGGCCGCCTCTGCCTTGGCGCGTTTGGCCTCCAGCTCCTCGAGCGACGACTCGAGCTGCTCGACGGTCGCCGCTGCACGGGCGCGGGCCTCGGGGTTGGAGCGCTTCCACTGGTCGTCCTCGACGCCACGGATCGCCTGCTCGACCTTGCGCATGCGGCCCTCGAGCTCCTTCATGCGGTCGCGCGGCACCTTGCCCGCTGCGTCCCAGCGCTCGGCGACGTCGCGGAACGCCTCCTTGGCCGCGCGCACGTCGGTCACCGGGAGCAGCGCCTCGGCCTCGGCGAGGAGCTTCTCCTTGACCTCGGCGTTGGCTGCGTACTCCTCGTCGAGCTTGGCGTTGGTGGCGTCGCGGGCGCCGAAGAAGGTGTCCTGGGCGGCACGGAAGCGCTTCCAGAGCTGGTCGTCGATGCTCTTGGGGGCGGGGCCGGCGGCCTTCCACTGCCGCATCAGCTCGCGGTACTTGCCGGCGGTCGGACCCCACTCGGTCGAGTCGGCGAGCGCCTCGGCCTCGACCACGAGCCTCTCCTTGATGCCGCGGGCGGTCTCGCGCTTCTCCCCGAGCTCGGCGAAGTGGGCCTTGCGGCGGCGTGTGTACGTCGTACGAGCCGTCGAGAACCTGCGCCACAAGGCGTCGTCGGTGGTCTTGTCGATCCGGGGGAGTGCCTTCCACTCGTCCAGCAGCTCCCGCAGGCGGTTCGCGCCGTTGCGCCAGTCGGTCCCCTCGGCCAACGACTCGGCCTCGGCGGCGATCTTCTCCTTGCGCGTCTTCGCGGCCGCAGTGCGCCGGGCCCGCTCGGCCTTGCGCTGCTCACGCTGCTTCTCGATCGTGGTCCGCAGCCCGTTCAACCGGGCGTCGAGGCCGGCGAGGTCGCCGACCGCCTGCGCGTCCTGGATCGTCGAGTGCACCTGGTCGACCGCGGCGGTGGCCTCGTCGGGGGCCAGAGCGCCCCCCGAGATGCGCTGTTCGAGGAGCTGTACCTCGAAGGCGAGCGCGTCGTACCGCTTGGTGTAGAAGGCGAGCGCCTCCTCGGGCGTGGCGCCAGGCATCTGCCCGACCTGCCGCTCACCCTCCGCCGTCCGTACGAAGACCGAGCCGTCCTCGGCCACGCGGCCCCACTGCTCCGCGGGCTGACCGGGCTGGGAGTCGTTCACCGGGTTACCTCTTCGATTTCAGGTGCATCCCCACGTGGCAGTCCACTGGTCGTGCATCGTAGTCAGATCCACCGTGAGTCTAGGTGCCGTCTGCGCCAGGCAACACCGAGTTCCCCACTACGACGCGATAACGGCCGCGGTTTCCGCGAGCCAGAGCCCGGTAGGTAGGCTTCACCGGTCATCCCACCAGCCATCGCAGGAGTTCTCACCCGTGTTCATCGCAGGCTTCCCAGCGGGACCATGGGGCACCAACTGCTACGTCGTGGCGACGGCTCCGGGTCAGGAGTGCGTCGTCGTCGACCCAGGCAAGGACGCCGCCGCCGGGGTCGCAGAGGTGGTCCGCGAGCACAACCTCAAGCCGGTCTCTGTCCTGGTCACCCACGGGCACATCGACCACATGTGGTGCGTAGCGCCCGTCGCCGGCAGCTATGACGCCACGGCGTTCATCCACCCCGAGGACAGGCACCTGCTCTCCGACCCCATGGCAGGGATGTCCCGCGAGACGGCCGGGATGCTGCTCGGCGGGAAGTACGAGTTCGCAGAGCCCGACAAGGTGACCGAGCTCGCCGACGGCCAGGGTCTCGAGCTGGCCGGGCTGTCGTTCGTCGTCGACCACACCCCGGGACACACCCGCGGCTCGGTGACCTTCCGGTCGCCGTACGACGCCGACGACATCGCCGAGGTGATGTTCTCGGGCGACCTCCTGTTCGCGGGGTCGATCGGCCGCACGGACCTTCCCGGCGGGGACCACCCGACGATGCTCAGGAGCCTGGCGACCAAGGTGCTCCCGCTCGCCGACAACATCGTCGTCCTCCCCGGCCACGGCGAGCAGACGAGCATCGGACGTGAGCGAGCCACCAACCCCTACCTGCTCGACGTTGCGGGCCGCGACCTCGCCGACCCCGGCGCCGGTCCGGCGACGCTGCGCAACACCCGAGGACTGTGAGATGAGCAAGCCCACCCCGCTGAGCGGCTTCCCCGAGTTCCTGCCCGAGCAACGGGTCGTCGAGCTGCAGGTGATCGACCGGCTCCGACGTACCTTCGAGCTGCACGGGTTCGCGAACGTCGAGACCCGCGCGGTCGAGCCGATGGACCAGCTCCTGCGCAAGGGGGAGACCTCCAAGGAGGTCTACGTGCTGCGCCGGCTGCAGGCCGACGAGCAGCAGTCCGACGCCGGCATGGGCCTGCACTTCGACCTGACGGTGCCGTTCGCCCGCTATGTCCTGGAGAACGCCGGCAAGCTGGAGTTCCCTTTCCGGCGCTACCAGATCCAGAAGGCCTGGCGGGGGGAGCGGCCTCAGGAGGGCCGGTTCCGCGAGTTCACCCAGGCTGACATCGACATCGTGGCGAAGGACGAGCTGCCCTTCCACTTCGACGTCGAGGTGGCCCGGGTGATGGCAGAGGCGTTGGCCACGCTTCCGTTGCCGCCCATGCGCCTGCGCGTGAACAACCGCAAGCTCATCCACGGCTTCTACTCGGGCATCGGGGCGCCGGACCCGGACGGTGTCATCCGGACCATCGACAAGCTCGACAAGCTCCCGGTGGAGAAGGTCGCCGAGCTCCTCGTCGAGGAGCAGGGGCTCACCGAGGAGCAGAGCAGGCAGTGCCTGGCGCTTGCCGAGATCGAGTCGACCGACGGGTCCTTCGTCGCCGAGGTGCGCAAGCTCGGCGTGGAGGACCCGCTGCTCGAGACCGGGCTGACCGAGCTCCAGGCGGTGATCGACGGCTGTGCCTCCCTCAACAGCGAAAGGTTCACCGTGCAGGCCAGCCTGAGCCTCGCCAGGGGACTGGACTACTACACGGGCACCGTGTTCGAGATCTACATGCAGGGCTTCGAGTTCCTGAAGTCGGTCGGCGGCGGCGGGCGGTACGACGCTCTCGCCTCCGACGGGAAGACGACCTACCCGGGCGTCGGGATCTCGTTCGGCGTCTCGCGCAGCCTCGTCCCCCTGATCCAGCGCGGCCTGCTCACGTCCGACCGCAAGGTGCCGTCCGTCGTGCTGGTCGCTCTCGCAGACGAGGCGAGCCGCGGGGTCTCCGACGGCATCGCCCAGCGCCTGCGGGCGCGCGGCATCCCGACCGAGGTCGCTGCGGCGCCGCAGAAGTTCGGCAAGCAGATCCGGTACGCCGAGCGCAGGGGCATCCCGTTCGTGTGGTTCCCCGGACCCGGCGGAGAGGGCGGACCCGACCAGGTCAAGGACATCCGGAGCGGCGACCAGAAGGACGCCGACGCGGACGTGTGGGAGCCTTCCGCCTCCGACCTCAACCCGACCATCGTCTCGAACACGCCTGAGGAGCTTCTGTGATCCGCACCCATGACGCCGGCAGCCTGCGCGCTGAGCACGCCGGACAGACCGTGACCCTCGCGGGCTGGGTGGCCCGGCGAAGGGACCACGGCGGCGTTGCCTTCCTCGATCTGCGCGAGGGATCGGGTGTGGTGCAGGTCGTCGTCCGCGACGAGGAGGTCGCCCACCACCTGCGCTCGGAGTACTGCCTCAAGGTCATCGGCGAGGTCGCCCTCCGACCCGAGGGCAACGCCAACCCGAACCTGCCCACGGGTGAGATCGAGGTGATCGCGAACGACGTCGAGGTGCTCAGCCCCTCCGCGCCGCTGCCGTTCCCGATCGACGAGCACGTCCAGGTCGGCGAGGAGGTCCGCCTCACGCACCGCTACCTCGACCTTCGCCGGCAGGCGCCCGGCGACGCCATCCGCCTCCGCAGCAAGGTCAACCGCGCTGCCCGTGAGGTCCTTGACGAGGAAGGCTTCGTCGAGATCGAGACCCCCACCCTCACCCGGTCCACCCCTGAGGGTGCCCGTGACTTCCTGGTGCCCGCGCGTCTGCAGCCCGGCTCCTGGTACGCGCTCCCGCAGAGCCCCCAGCTGTTCAAGCAGCTCCTGATGGTGGGTGGCATGGAGCGCTACTACCAGATCGCGCGCTGCTACCGCGACGAGGACTTCCGCGCCGACCGGCAGCCGGAGTTCACCCAGCTCGACCTCGAGATGAGCTTCGTCGACCAGGACGACGTGATCGCGGTTGCCGAGGACGTGCTCAAGGCTGTGTGGGCGCTGATCGACGTCGAGATCCCCATGCCGATCGAGCGGATGACGTACAACGACGCGATGCGGCGCTTCGGCACGGACAAGCCCGACCTGCGCATGGGTCTGGAGCTCGTCGAATGCACCGACTTCTTCAAGGACACGCCGTTCCGGGTGTTCCAGGCTCCGTACGTCGGAGCGGTCGTCATGCCTGGGGGAGCGGACCAGCCGCGCAAGCAGCTCGACGCGTGGCAGGACTGGGCGAAGCAGCGCGGTGCACGGGGCCTGGCGTACCTCCTCCTCGGCGAGGACGGCGAGCTCCGGGGCCCCGTCGCCAAGAACCTCAGCGACAGCGAGCGCGCCGGGATCGCCGAGCACGTGGGGGCCAAGCCGGGCGACGCGATCTTCTTCGCTGCCGGTCCGGGCAAGCACTCACGCCAGCTGCTCGGCGCCGCCCGTCTCGAGATCGGCCGTCGTGTCGGTCTGATCGACGAGTCGGCGTGGAAGTTCGTCTGGATCGTCGACGCTCCGCTGTTCGAGCCGGCTGACGAGGCGACCGCCGCCGGCGACGTTGCCGTGGGCGCCGGTGCGTGGACCGCGGTCCACCACGCCTTCACGGCGCCGAAGCCTGAGCACCTGGACACATTCGACGTCGACCCGAGCGAGGCGCTCTCGAACGCCTACGACATCGTCTGCAACGGCAACGAGATCGGTGGCGGGTCCATCCGTATCCACCGCGAGGACGTGCAGAAGCGCGCGTTCGAGGTGATGGGCATCAGCGAGGAGGAGGCGAACGAGAAGTTCGGCTTCCTGCTCGAGGCGTTCAAGTACGGCGCCCCGCCGCACGGCGGCATCGCTTTCGGGTGGGACCGCATCGTCGCCCTTCTCGCCGGGACGGACTCGATCCGCGACGTGATCGCCTTCCCGAAGACCGGGGCGGGCTACGACCCGCTGACCCACGCCCCGGCCCCGATCACGCCTCAGCAGCGCGCCGAAGCAGGCGTGGACGCCAAGCCCGAGAGCGCCGCGGACGGGGCCGACCAGAAGCACAAGGCGAAGGACACGGCTCAGACCTCCGCCGGTTGACCCGCCCCAGCCGACGACCTCAGGCAGACGGATGTGCGTCCGTTCTGTCCTTTTTGGGTTGGTTTGCGTGCTGCGTCCGTAAACCGGACAGTCGGGGCTGGTATCAGATCGTTACATCAGTTGGGCCTGCATGAAACAGGTGTTGGTTTACAGTCCTCTGGGCTGTAAGAGCCGCTGATCCTTTCTTGCGGGCAAATAGTCCTCATGTGATGAAAGACAGGTATGCATGACCACGACCACGACGGCTGACCTCGAGAAGTTCGGCGAGGACATCGACGCTGCGGGTGGCGCTGACAAGGCATCCGAGAAGGTCATCGCCGGCAAGTCGCCGACGCGCATCGCGCTTCAGCGTCTCCGCTCGGACAAGGTCGCCATGATCTCGGGCATCACGGTGCTCCTGCTCCTCGTCCTCGGCGTCCTGGCTCCCGTGATCACGCACGCGCTGGGGCTCTTCTACACGACGACCGACCCGAACGCCCCGCTTCCGAGTGAGGTGCTGTCCTACGACGGCTTCCCGTCCGTCGGGCCGCCGTACTACCCGTTCACCTGGGAGCACCCCCTCGGGCTCGCGCCCGGGACCGGAGTCGACAACTTCGCCCGCCTGCTCTACGGCCTGCGGACCTCGCTCGCCGTCGCCACCGGGGCCACCGTGCTGTCGACGGTCATCGGGGTGTCGATCGGCCTCGTCGCCGGGTTCGCACGCGGCTGGCTGGACCGGGTCATCTCGTTCGTCATCGACCTGTTCCTGTCTTTCCCCTTCATCCTCGGCGCGCTCGCGCTGGCGCCAATCATCGTGTCGCGCTTCTCGACGAACCTCGACGCGCTCGCCAAGGCGCAGGTCTTCGCCCTGATCTCGGTGCTCGTGGTCTTCGGGTGGATGGGCCTTGCCCGCCTCATCCGCGGCCAGGTCCTCTCCCTTCGGGAGCGCGAGTTCGTCCAGGCCGCCCAGGTCATGGGCGTCCCGACCCGGCGGATCCTCTTCAAGGAGCTGCTGCCCAACCTCGTCGCGCCGATCGTCGTCGCGGTCTCCCTCTCTCTGCCGGCCTACGTGGCCGCCGAGGCGGGCCTGTCCTACCTCGGCATCGGCCTGACCGGCGTGCCGTCGCTCGGCCAGACGATCAACGACGCGGTGAACTCGTACAGCAAGTACCCGCTCTATCTCTGGGCTCCGGTGATCACCGTCATGGTGCTGGTCCTGGCGCTCAACCTCCTAGGCGACTCCATCCGAGACGCCTTCGACCCCAAGACTCGCCGGTGACCAACTCACCGCGGGATTGCACAACACACCAGGAAAGGGTGGGTTAGGAATGCGGTTCAAGAAACCGATCATTGCCGCCACCGCCGTCGGAATGCTCGCTCTTGCCGCCTGTGGCGGCAGCTCGAGCGGTAACGGTGATGGCGACAAGGCCTCCGGCATCGACAAGGAGAAGCTTGGTTCGTCGGGGGCGGGCATGGACGCCTCTCGCGCGAACGGTCCCGTGACGATCCAGGGCGCGAAGGAAGGCGGCACCATCAAGGTGCTGAGCAACTTCGGCCTGAACTCGATGGACCCGACCGAGGCGTACTACCAGAACACAATGTCGATCCTGAGCGGTCTCGTGACCCGCTCGCTCACGCAGTACGTCTACGACGAGAAGTCCGGTGACATGGTCCTGGTCCCCGACCTGGCGACCGACCTCGGCACCCACAACAAGGACTTCACGGAGTGGAAGTTCACCATCCGTGATGGTGTGAAGTGGGAGAACGGCAAGGACGTCACCGCCGAGGACGTCCGCTACGGCATCCTGCGGTCCTTCGACCGGACCTCGTTCCCCGAGGGCGCTGCCTACAGCAACGACTACATGCTCGACGGCGACAAGTACAAGGGCCCCTACAAGTCGGGCACCGACTACGCGGGCGTCGAGGTCAACGGCAACACGCTGACCATCAAGATGAGCAAGCCGTTCGCGGACATGCCGTACTGGGGTTCGTTCCCGGCCATGGGCCCGATCCCGAAGGGCCAGGACAAGCCGGAGAAGTACCGTCTCCACCCGCTGTCGACCGGTCCTTACATGTTCTCCCAGTACACCCCGGAGAAGTCGCTGACCCTGGTCCGCAACCCGCACTGGGACCCGAAGACCGACCCGGCTCGCACGCAGTACCCCGAGAAGTACGTCTTCGACTTCCAGACCGCGAGCACCAAGATCGACCAGATCCTGCTGGCCGACAAGGGTGAGGGTCAGACCACCATGACCTACGACGACGTGCTGGCTCCTGACTACCGCGAGTTCCAGACGCAGCACAAGGACCAGCTGGTCCAGGGCGGCTCGCCGCTCACCGCGTACTGGGCACCGGACTACCGCAAGATCACCGACATCAAGGTCCGTCAGGCGCTCGCCTGGGCGTACCCCTACAAGGACGCCGCTCTCGCCGCGGGCTACATCGAGGGCGTGACCCGCATCTGGGGCACCAACCTCATGCCGCCGGGCATCCCTGGCCGCACCGAGTACAACCCGCTGCCGGGCCACGAGCCGGGCACGACCGACACCGCGAAGGCCAAGCAGCTGCTGCAGGACGCCGGCAAGCTCGGCTACGAGGTCAAGTGGCTCTTCGCCAACGACGACCCCCAGGCTGTGAAGGCCAAGGACGTCATCGTCAAGTCGCTCACCGCGGCCGGCTTCAAGGCCAGCCCCGTCGCGACCACGGTTGCCGACCTCTCCACCGAGCGAGCCAACCCGAACAACAACAAGATCAACGTCCGCAGCGGTGGCTGGCTCTCCGACTGGCCGTCGGGTGGTTCGTGGTTCCCGCCGGTCCTGGGCTCGACCAACCTCAAGGAGGAGGGCGTGGGCTCCAACTACGCCATCTTCAACGAGCCTGAGGTCGACAAGAAGATCAACGACATCCAGATGATGCCCGCTGCCAAGCAGCCGGCCGCCTGGAACGAGCTGGACAAGTTCATCGCCGAGAAGTACTTCCCGCTCTTCGTGACGGGTTACGGCGGTGTCGCCATGGCGCACGGCTCGAAGATCGAGGGCTTCAACGTCGACACGGCCCACGGCACGCCGACGTGGGGCAACATCTGGGTCCAGCAGTAAGGACCGACCGGTCTGAGTCCGCGCTCTGACCGGAGCATCAACACAGTGGTGTGGGGTGGGGGCCCTCGGTGGCCTCCACCCCACAACCGAGTACGGAAGTAGGTAGTAAGTCCATGGCGGGCTTCATCGTCCGGCGCCTCCTGTCGTCGTTCCTTGTCATCGTGATGACGTCGATGTTCGTCTTCGCGCTCTTCTTCCTCGGCCCCAGCAATCCGGCCGGTCCGGTGTGTGAGGCGCAGGGCCGGTGCACGGCGGAGCGGCTGGCGCTGATCGAGCACCAGATGGGACTCGACCAGAGTGTCGTCACGCAGTACGGCGCCTTCGTCGGTGGGCTCTTCAAGGACCGAACGGTCGAGCTCGGCGGCGAGTACAAGTGCGAGGCGCCGTGCCTCGGCATCTCGTACGGCACCCGCGGCGAGGTCCGCAAGGAGCTGGTCGAGAAGTACCCCGCGACGCTGTCCATCGCGCTCGGGGGTGCCGCGATCTACCTGTGCCTTGGCGTCATCCTGGGTGTCTTCGCAGCCAGGTGGCGCGGTACCACGCTCGACCGGATGCTCGTGGGCGGCAGCCTGATCGTCTCGTCGATCCCGTACTACCTCTTCGCCCTCCTGGCCTGGATCTTCCTCACCCTCCGGTGGGACGTCTTCCCGGCCACCGGGTACACCCCGGTCACGCAGAACCCCGCAGCCTGGGCGGCCGGGCTGTTGCTGCCGTGGCTCGTGATCGGGATCACCAACTCCACGCAGTACGCCCGGTTCACGCGAGGCTCGATGGTGGAGACCCTCGGCGAGGACTACATCCGCACGGCTACCGCCAAGGGCGTGAAGTCGAGCCGGGTGGTCTTCCGGCACGGGCTTCGAGCAGCGATCGTGCCGATCGTGACCATCTTCGGCCTCGACTTCGCCACGTTGCTGGCCGGCACCGTCTTCACCGAGCAGATCTTCAACATCAACGGGATCGGCTGGTGGGCGCTCGACTCGATCAGGTCACCTCAGGACTTCCCCGTAATCTTGGCGACTGTCCTCGTCAGCGCGGTCCTCATCGTGGTCGCGAACCTGGTCGTGGACATCGTCTACAGCTTCCTGGACCCCCGCGTGAGGATGTCATGACAAGCTTTCTGACCGACCAGAGCACCGCTGCGCAGGGCAGCGCCGACGATGCGGACACCTTCCTCGTCGTCGAGAATCTCTCGGTCCAGTTCCCGACCCACGACGGACTCGTCAAGGCGGTCAACGACCTGACGTATTCCGTGAAGATGGGGGAGACCCTCGGCATCGTCGGCGAGTCCGGGTCCGGCAAGAGCGTCTCGTCGATGGCCGTCCTCGGCCTGCACGACGAGAAGCGAAGCCGTATCACCGGCTCCATCCGGGTCGGCGGCAAGGAGGTCATCGGGGCGTCGGAGTCCACCATGCGCAAGATCCGCGGCAACGACGTCGCGATGATCTTCCAGGACCCGCTGACCGCGCTTCACCCCTTCTACCCGATCGGGCGCCAGATCGCGGAGGCGCACCGGATCCACAACGACGTCTCGAAGTCACAGGCGCGCGCCAAGGCGATCGAGATGCTCGACCGGGTCGGCATCCCCCAGGCCAAGAGCCGCGTCGACGACTTCCCACACCAGTTCTCCGGCGGCATGCGGCAGCGCGCGATGATCGCGATGTCCCTGGTCAACGACCCGAAGCTGCTGATCGCCGACGAGCCGACGACCGCGCTCGACGTGACCGTCCAGGCACAGATCCTGGACCTGCTGCAGGAGCTGCAGCGCGACTTCGAGTCCGCGATCGTCATCATCACCCACGACCTCGGCGTCGTCGCCGAGATGGCCGACGAGGTGCTGGTGATGTACGCCGGTCGCGCGGTCGAGAAGGGCCCCACTCGGGAGCTGCTGACGCACCCGGAGATGCCGTACACCTGGGGACTGCTCTCGAGCATGCCCGACGTGGCTGGCGACACCGAGGGGCGTCTCATCCCGATCCCGGGGAACCCGCCGAGCCTGTTGAACCCGCCGGAGGGCTGCCCGTTCCACCCCCGCTGCCCGCACGTGGAGAAGGTCCCGGGGAACCTCTGCGTCACCGAGCTCCCCCCGCTGGAGCCCGGCCGGCGCGGGCCGCAACACACCAAGCGCTGCCACCTGCCCAACCCGGACGCGATCTACGAGTCCGACGTACGCCCGAATCTCGCTGTGGACCCTGCTGACGCGGACCTGGACGAGGAGCGGTGACGAGGAACATGACATCCATGACGCAAACCGAGGCCGCGGCAACGTCCGCCGCCTCCACCGGCACCCCGCTGCTCGAGGTGACCGACCTCAAGAAGTACTTCCCGGTGAAGTCGTCGGGCCTCATCCGCCGCACGATCGCCCAGGTGCAGGCCGTGGACGGCGTGTCGTTCCAGGTGGAGGCCGGCAAGTCGCTCGGCCTCGTCGGCGAGTCCGGCTGCGGCAAGTCGACCACGGGCCGCCTGATCACGCGCCTGCTGGACCCCACCGACGGTTCGATGAAGTTCGAGGGCCAGGAGATCGCGCACCTCGACCGCAAGCAGATGCTGCCGCTGCGGCGTGAGATCCAGATGATCTTCCAGGACCCGTACAGCTCGCTGAACCCCCGGCACACCGTCGGCTCGATCATCGGCACACCGCTGCGGGTGCACAAGGTGGTCCCCGAGAAGCAGGTGCTCAACCGGGTGCGTGAGCTGCTCGAGGTCGTCGGCCTGAACCCCGAGCACTACAACCGCTACCCGAGCGAGTTCTCCGGCGGCCAGCGTCAGCGCATTGGCATCGCCCGCGCGCTGGCGCTCCAGCCGAAGCTCCTGGTTGCCGACGAGCCGGTCTCGGCGCTCGACGTCTCGATCCAGGCACAGGTGGTGAACCTGCTCCAGGACCTCCAGAAGGAGTTCGGGGTCGCGTTCCTCTTCATCGCACACGACCTCGCGGTGGTCCGCCACTTCTGTCCTGAGGTAGCGGTGATGTACCTCGGCAAGGTCGTCGAGATCGCCGACCGCGAGACCCTCTACAACCGCCCGCACCACCCCTACACGCAGGCGCTGCTCTCCGCGGTGCCCGACGTGAAGCAGGCCGCCATCGGTGGCCGGCGCGAGCGGATCCGCCTCGAAGGCGACGTCCCGAGCCCGGTCAACCCACCTTCGGGCTGCCGCTTCCGGTCCCGTTGCTGGATGGCGCAGGACATCTGCGCCAAGCAGGAGCCGCCGCTGCTGCAGATCGGCGCCAAGCACAAGGTCGCGTGCCACTTCGCGGGCGAGTTCGGTGCCATGCCGACCTCTCCGATCACGTTGAGCGCGCTCGGTGTGGACAAGGACGGTACGCCGGTCCCGGGCGCGGCCGCCTCGAGCGAGGACCTTCACAAGGCCGGGTTCTCCGAGAACTGGACCGACGTGGAGACACACAAGTTGTCCTCCGCCGCTCTCCTGGGCGACCGGAACTCCGACAGCGACGGCGACGCGGCGACGCGATAGGTCCCGGTTAGGGTGTCCGGCGTGGACGGACTATTCGACTACGCCGGCGCCGGCACCAGCTCCGACGCCGCTGCCCGTGGCTCGGGTGGGACGCTGGCAGGGAACTCCCACGCCAGCGCCCCGCTGGCCGTGCGCATGCGTCCCCGGACGCTCGACGAGCTGGTGGGACAGCAGCACCTCCTGGCGGCCGGGTCCCCGCTGCGGCGGCTGATCGAGG
The DNA here is from genome assembly GCA_035297905.1 of Nocardioidaceae bacterium. Taxonomy (GTDB): domain Bacteria; phylum Actinomycetota; class Actinomycetes; order Propionibacteriales; family Nocardioidaceae; genus Nocardioides_C. Next base: position 50,868 of record DATGYO010000102.1, on the reverse strand, counting down.
GCGACCAGCCCATGTCGCTGCTGCTCTGGGGGCCGCCCGGGACGGGCAAGACCACGATCGCGTCGATCGTCTCCGGCCAGACCAACCGCCGGTTCGTCGAGGTCTCGGCGGTTGCGGCGGGAGTGAAGGAGGTCCGCGCCGCCATCGACGCCGCTCGTCACGAGCTCACGCGCAGCGGCCGGGAGACCGTCCTCTTCGTCGACGAGGTCCATCGGTTCACGAAGGCGCAGCAGGACGCACTGCTCCCCGGGGTCGAGAACCGATGGGTGACCCTGGTCGCCGCGACGACGGAGAACCCGTTCTTCTCGGTGATCTCTCCGTTGCTGTCCCGGTCGCTGCTGCTCACGCTCGAGCCGCTCACGGACGACGACATCCGCGGCGTGCTCGCAGACGCGCTGGCCGACGAGCGTGGCCTCGGCGGCGCCGTGGAGCTGGCTCCTGACGCGGCCGACCACCTGGTCCGACTGGCCGGCGGCGACGCGCGGCGGGCACTGACCTACCTGGAGGCCGCCGCGGGGGCGGCTGTGGCCAAGGGCGGCACACTCGTGGACCTCACCACGACCGAGACGGCGGTGGACCGGGCCGCCGTGAGGTACGACCGACAGGGTGACCAGCACTACGACGTGATCAGCGCCTTCATCAAGTCGGTACGCGGTTCCGACGTCGACGCGGCGCTCCACTACCTTGCCAGGATGGTCGAGGCGGGGGAGGACCCCCGGTTCATCGCAAGGCGCCTGGTCATCCTCGCCAGCGAGGACGTCGGCCTCGCCGACCCGACCGCGCTCACCACAGCCGTCGCGGCGGCCCAGGCGGTCCAGCTGATCGGGATGCCCGAGGCCCGCCTCAACCTCGCCCAGGCGACGATCGCGCTTGCGCTGGCGCCCAAGTCGAACGCCGTGATCAAGGCGATCGACGCAGCCAGTGCGGACGTGCGGGCCGGTCGGATCGGTCCGGTCCCCGCGCATCTGCGCGACGCCCACTACGGCGGGTCGAAGAAGCTGGGACACGGCAAGGGCTACCGCTACGCCCACGACGAGCCCTACGGTATCGCCGAGCAGCAGTACGCCCCGGACGTCGTCGCGGACGCGGCCTACTACGAGCCGACCAGCCTCGGCGCGGAGGCCGCTTTGAAGGACCGCTGGGAACGCGTGCGGGCGATGGTGCGGGGCAGCGGTACACGGGACGCAAGGTAGGGTCAGCGTCTATGAATTCGGCACTCTGGGCGGCGCTCGGCGGCGCAGCGGCCCTGCTCCTGGTGCTCGTCGGGATCGTGGTGGCTCTGCTGCTCGGCGGTCGGCGCGCGGGGGCTCGGGAGCAGGCGGCTCTCGCGTCGGCTCGCGCGGACGTCGAGGCTCTGCGAGCAGAGGTGGAGCGGCTCTCCGGTGAGCTCGTCGCATCACGTGGGGACGCGTCCGTCGTACCCGCGCGCAGCGAGTTCGTCATCACCAGCGTGGGAGACCGGAGCGACGCGACGCGGCTGCCCCAGGTGTCCGAGCGGGCCGTGCTCTCCGTGACGCTGGGCGAGCCGCTGGTGAAGCTGGCCGCCTTCGGCTACGGCCTTCGTCGCGCACTGTCTGCCGAGAGCCGCAACCGCATCACGTTCGAGATGCGCCGCGAGGTCAAGCGCGCCCGCAAGGAGCGTCGCCGGGCAGCGCGCCGGGCACGCGTGGCGCCTGCGCCCGCGGAGGAGAGCGCGGCATGAGACGCACCTTCTGGTTCGTGGCCGGTGCCGCGACCAGCGCCTACGCGATCACCAAGGCCCGCAGGGCGGCCGAGGCGTTCACCCCCGAGGGCCTGCGCGACCGGCTGGCAGGGCTCTCCCTCGGCGCCCAGCTGTTCGGTGACGAGCTCCGCAGCGAGATGTCGGCCCGCGAAACCGAGTTGCGCGAGCGGCTCGGGCTCGGGCTCGATGAGACGACACAGATCGACGCCGCACCCGCGGCGCCACTGCAACTGACGAGAAAGGGCAACAGCTGATGGACACCGCGGAGATCCGCCGACGGTTTCTCGCGCACTTCGAGGAGCGCGGTCACCTGGCGGTTCCCTCAGCCTCGTTGTTGCTCGACGACCCGAACCTGCTGTTCGTGAACGCCGGCATGGTGCCGTTCAAGCCCTACTTCCTGGGCCAGGAGACACCGCCGTACAAGCGCGCGGTGAGTGTCCAGAAGTGCGTGCGGACGCTCGACATCGAGGAGGTCGGCAAGACCACGCGGCACGGCACGTTCTTCCAGATGAACGGCAACTTCTCCTTCGGGGACTACTTCAAGGAAGGTGCCATCGAGCACGCCTGGGAGCTGATCACCGGTTCCCGGGACGAGGGTTGCTACGGCTTCGACCCGGACAAGGTGTGGGTCACCGTCTTCCAGGAGGACGACGAGTCGGCGGACCTGTGGCGCAAGATCGCCGGTCTGCCGAGCGAGCGCATCCAGCGGCGCGGCCTGAAGGACAACTACTGGCACATGGGCGTTGCCGGCCCGGGGGGTCCGTGCAGCGAGATCTACATCGACCGGGGCCCCGAGTTCGGACCGGACGGCGGGCCTGTCGTCGACGAGGACCGGTTCCTCGAGATCTGGAACCTGGTGTTCATGCAGTCCGAGCTCGCGAACGTGCGCAGCAAGGAGGATTTCGAGATCGTCGGTGACCTGCCAAGCAAGAACATCGACACCGGCATGGGGCTCGAGCGGGTTGCCTACCTGCTTCAGGGAAAGCACAACCTCTACGAGATCGACGAGGTCTTCCCGGTCATCGAGAAGGCGTCGGCGATGTCGGGTCGTCGCTACGGTGCGGACCACGTCGACGACGTCCGGTTCCGTGTCGTCGCCGACCACGTGCGCAGCGGGATGATGCTGATCTCCGACGGAGTGACTCCCGGCAACGAGGCGCGCGGTTACGTGCTGCGGCGGCTGCTCCGCCGGGCGGTGCGGTCGATGCGGCTGCTCGGGGTCGAGGACCGGGTCCTCCCTGAGCTCATGCCGGTGAGCCGGGACAAGATGAAGATGTCCTACCCGGAGCTCGACACCGACTGGGAGCGCATCTCCACCATCGCCTATGCCGAGGAGGACGCCTTCCGCACCACCCTTCGTGCCGGCACGACGATCTTCGACATGGCCGCGGACGAGGCCAAGAAGGCGGGACAGCCCCAGCTCTCGGGCAGCAAGGCGTTCGCGCTGCACGACACGTACGGCTTCCCGATCGACCTCACCCTCGAGATGGCCGCCGAGCAGGGCCTGTCGGTGGACGAGGAGGGGTTCCGCCGGCTGATGACCGAGCAGCGTGAGCGCGCCAAGGCGGACGCGAAGGCGAAGAAGGGCAAGCACACCGACGCCACGGCCTACCGCGACATCGCCGACAGCATCGGCCACGCGGTCGAGTTCACCGGGTACGACGAGGTGGTGTCAGAGGCGACGGTGCGGGGCATTCTCGCCCCGTCCGGGATGGCGACCTCGGCGCACGAGGGGGACGAGATCGAGCTGGTGCTCGACCGCACGCCGTTCTACGCCGAGGGCGGCGGTCAGCTCGCCGACCACGGCCTGATCGAGCTCTCCAACGGCGCGACCGTGCAGATCCACGACGTGCAGTCGCCGATCACCGGCCTGATCGTGCACCAGGCAAAGGTGCTCGCCGGGGAGATCACCGTGGGCGAGACCGCCCAGGCGATGGTGGACATCGAGCGACGTCGGTCGATCAGCCGTGCCCACACCGCGACCCACATGGTGCACAAGGCCTTCCGGGAGGCGCTTGGCGAGACCGCGACCCAGGCGGGGTCCGAGAACGCCCCGGGCAGGTTCCGGTTCGACTTCTCCGCGTCCGGAGCGGTGCCGGCGTCGGCGATGGCCGATGTCGAGGCGCGGGTCAACGACCTCGTCCTGGCCGACCTCGTCGTGCACGCGGAGATCATGAGCCAGGAAGAGGCCCGTAGGTCCGGGGCCATGGCGCTGTTCGGCGAGAAGTACGGCGACGAGGTGCGTGTGATCTCCGTCGGCGACTGGGCCCGGGAGCTCTGCGGGGGCACGCACGCCGGCCGTTCCGGGCAGCTGGGAGTCATCAAGCTGCTCGGGGAGTCGTCGATCGGCTCCGGCGTCCGCCGGGTCGAGGCGCTCGTCGGCAGCGACGCCTACCGGTTCCTCGCACGCGAGCACGTGCTCGTCGCACAGCTCTCCGAGTCGCTCAAGGTGCGCCCCGAGCAGCTTCCGGAGCGGGTCAACGACCTCGTCGAGCGGCTGCGCACCGCGGAGAAAGAGATCGAGAAGGTCCGCGTCACCCAGCTCCTGGCCGCGGCCGGCGAGCTCGCCGCGAACCCCACCGACGTGTTCGGCGTCCGCTTCGTCGGCCACCGGGTGGACGGGGCGAGTGCGGGTGACGTGCGCAAGCTCGCCCTCGACATCCGCGGCCGCATGCCCGCGTCCGTCCCCAGCGTGGTGGCGATCATCGGCTCCACCAACGGCAAGCCGGCCGTCGTGGTCGCGGTCAACGACGAGGCTCGCTCGTGGGGTGTCTCGGCGAACGCGCTGGTCAAGGTGGCGGCCGGGGCCCTGGGCGGCAGCGGGGGCGGCAAGGACGACGTGGCCCAGGGCGGCGGCGCCGACGTGGGGAACGCCGACCAGGCGCTCCGCGACGTGGAGTACGCAGTCGGGCGCGCCGTGACGGCCGGGCGGGCCTGAGGTGAGCAGCGGGTCAGCGAGCGACCGCGGGTGAGGCACGGCGTTCGGGTCGGTGTCGACGCCGGCGACGCGCGGATCGGTGTTTCGCAGTCCGATCCGTCGGGAATGCTGGCGACGCCGGTCGAGACGGTTCCCCGGGGTCCGGGTGACCTTGCGCGGATCAGGGAGATCGTCGTCGAAAGGGCCGCCATCGAGGTGGTGGTCGGCCTGCCCCGCTCGCTCTCGGGTGGGGAGGGGCCGGCCGCAGCCAAGGTCCGCGACTTCGCCCGGGCGCTCGCGGAGATCCTTGACCCGGTGCCGGTCCGCCTGTGTGATGAACGTCTGTCGACGGTGACGGCTGAGGCAGTACTCCGCAAGCAGGGCAAGAAGGGACAGAAGCGACGGGCCGTGGTCGACCAAGCGGCGGCGGTCGTTATCTTGCAGAATGCGCTCGACACCGAACGCAGTTCGGGGACTGCGCCAGGGGAGACCCTCGACTTAGGACACAAGTGACGCATCTAGGACTGGACCTCGAACCAGAAGACACAGAGCACGAGGGGCACCGCGGCCTGCGGCGGCGGCGCAACGGCCTCGGGTGTCTGGCTGTCCTGGTGGCGCTCGCCGTGCTCGCCGGCGGGGCGTACTTCGCCTACGACAGGGGCGCGTCGGCGCTTCGTGCCTGGCTCAGCCCGCCCCCTGACTACAGCGGCAACGGCAGCGGCTCGGTGCTCATCGAGGTGCACGACGGAGACCGCGCGTCGGACATCGGCAACACCCTGAAGGACCAGGGCGTCGTCAAGAGCGTCGAGGCGTTCACCGACGAGGCCAGGAAGAACCCGGCCTCGACGGGGATCCAGGTCGGGTTCTACGAGATGCACGAGCACATGTCCGCGGCCTCGGCGCTCGACATCCTGCTCGACCCGAAGAATATGGTGCAGAGCGCCGTGACGCTGCGTGAAGGCTTGACGGTCGAGCAGATCCTCGAGCTCCTCGCGGACCACACCGACTTCTCGGTGAAGCAGTACGAGAAGGTGCTCCGGCGGCCCGCGTCGATCGGCCTCCCGCCGTACGCCGGGGGCAACGCCGAGGGCTACCTCTTCCCGGCGACCTACGAGTTCCCGCCCAACGCGACACCGCGCACCATCCTCACGATGATGGTGAGCCGCTTCAACCAGGCCGCCGAGAAGCTCGACCTCGTCGCGGAGGCGAAGGCACGCGGCGTGAGTCCCCACGACGTGATGACCGTGGCCAGCCTGATCCAGGCCGAGGCAAGGTTCGACAAGGACTTCGCCAAGGTGAGCAGGGTGATCTACAACCGGCTCGACCAGTCGATGCCGCTGCAGTTCGACTCGACCGTGCACTACGCCGTCGGCCGTGACGGCGGCGTCGGGACCAGCGATGACGACCGGGCGTCGGACTCGCCGTACAACACGTACAAGAAGTCGGGACTGCCGCCGACGCCGATCATGGCGCCGGGCGAGCAGGCGATCGAGGCGGCGTTGAACCCCGCCGACGGGCCGTGGCTCTACTTCGTCACGACCAACCCCGACACCGGCGTCACGAAGTTCGCCGAGACGTACCAGGAGCACCTGCGCAACAAGGCGGAGTTCGACAAGTGGTGCTCCTCGTCGCCGAACTGCTGAGGCTCTGAGACCCATGTCGACCCGTTGCGCCGTCCTGGGCAGTCCGATCGCGCACTCGCTCTCGCCTGTGCTTCATCGGGCGGCCTACGCCGCGCTTGGGCTCGACTGGGAGTACGACGCCCGCGAGGTGCGCGAGGACGGGCTGGCGGCCTTCCTCGACGGGCTCGACGAGAGCTGGCGCGGGCTGTCGCTGACCATGCCGCTGAAGCGCGCCGTCGTGCCTCTCCTCGACGACCTCAGCGGGCGGGCCGTGCAGGCGCAGGCCGCCAACACCGTGATCCTCGAGGGTGGCAGGCGGATCGGCCACAACACCGACATCCCCGGGGCGGTGGCAGCCATCAGGGAGCGGACGGACGCTCCGCTTCCGACTGCAGTGATCCTCGGCGGTGGGGCCACGGCGGCGTCGACGCTGCTCGCCCTCGCCGACCTCGGCTGCACTGCGGTGCACGTCGTCGTGCGCGACCCGTCGCGCGTACAGGAGACACTGGGGGCGGCCGCTCGTCATCCGTCGCGCCCGATGGTCGAGGTGCTCACCTTCCGGGAGGCGACGAACCTTTCGGAGGCTCTCCGGCCGGACATCGTGGTGTCGACCGTCCCCGCCGAGGCGCAGGTGGAGTCCGCGCTGCGGGTGGCAGCGTCGGCGCCGGTGGTGTTCGACGTCGTCTACGACCCCTGGCCCACGCCACTGGCCAGGCTCGCCGCCGACGAGGGCCTGGTGCTCGTCTCCGGGCTGGACCTGCTGGTCCACCAGGCCGCGCTCCAGGTGGCCCTGATGACCGGGCGCGAGGGCCCCCTGGAGGCGATGCGCGCAGCGGGCGTCCAAGCGTTCAGCTGACCCAGATTTGCCTGTGCGACCAGTGGGAACTGAAATACTCTTCAACTACCTAGATCACCCTCTGGAGCGTTTCCGTTGCCCGTGCCGCTGTACCAGGCCCAAGCCGAGTTCTTCCGCGCCCTGGGACACCCGGCCCGGATCCGCGTGCTCGAGCTCCTGAGCGAGCGCCCCACCGCCGTCCACGAGCTCCTCGCAAGCATCGAGATCGAGGCGAGCATCCTCTCCCAGCACCTCTCTGTGCTGCGCCGCGCGGGACTCGTGGCTCAGCGGCGCGAGGCGGGAGAGGTCACCTACTCCCTCGCGATCCCCGAGGTTCGCGACCTTCTCGATGCCGCGCGGCACATCCTGGAAGCCCAGGGCGCCCAACGCGGCACCCTGGTCGAGGAGCTCATGCGCGATCACAACACCGGCTGACCGGCGCCCCAGTCAGCGTTAGGCTCTGCCCCCATGAGCGCAGACGCGTGGTTCCCCGTGCCCGGACTGACGATGGCCGTCCTGGGTGCTCTGCTGGGCTGGTTCGTCCCGGCGCTGGTGAGCCGGATCCCGGAGCCGGAGCCCGAGATGGACTCGACCGGCCCGGACGAGGCGGGTGCTGTCGGCGACGGTTCCCGAGAGCCGGCGGCTGAGACGGCCGCGGACCAGACGGCCGCGGAGCAGACGGCCGCGGAGCAGGTCGCCGCCGAGGAGCCGAAGGAGCGCTACGACGCGATCGCCGCGCTGCCGGGCCTGGCTTGGAAGACCGCGCTGGCCTCGGCGCTCACGTCGGCGCTGGTGGGCGCCAGGCTCGGCTGGGACCCGGCCCTGCTCGTGTGGGCCTACCTCGTGCCCGTGGGGGTCGCCCTCGCCCTCGTGGACTGGCGCACCAGGCTGCTGCCCACGAAGGTCATCGCACCGTCGTACGCCGTGGTCGTGGCACTCACGCTGCTGGCCGGTGCGATCAGCGGCGACTGGGACTCGGTCATCCGCGCGGGCTTGGGCTGGCTCATCGCCGGAGGCACGTTCTTCGTCCTCTGGTTCGTGTACCCGCGCGGCCTGGGGTATGGCGACGTCCGCCTCTCCGGACTGCTCGGCATCGCACTCGGCTACCTGGGTTGGGGGGAGCTGCTGACCGGGGTCTACGCCGGTTTCCTCCTCGGCGGCGTCGGTGGGCTGCTGCTCTCGGTGCTGCGGATCGTGGACCGCAAGGCCTACCCGTTCGGCCCCTTCATGCTCGTCGGCGCGGTCGTCGGTGTGCTCGCCGGGCCGGGTGTCGCTGCGTGGTACGCCTGATCTGTCGTTCTGGTGGGCGTGAAACACTGTCGCCATGCTGCGTTGGCTCACTGCGGGCGAGTCCCACGGACCCGCTCTTGTCGCTGTGCTCGAAGGTCTGCCTGCTCATGTCGAGGTGACCTCGGGCGACATCGCCGACGCCCTGGCCCGCCGACGCCTCGGGTACGGACGTGGTGCGCGGATGAAGTTCGAGGCCGACGAGATCGAGATCATCGGCGGTCTTCGCCACGGGCGCACGCTTGGTAGCCCCATCGCGATCCGCGTGGGCAACAGCGAGTGGACCAAGTGGCAGAAGGTCATGGCCGCCGACCCCGTGGACGCCGACGAGCTGGAGAGCCTCGCGCGCAACGCGCCCCTGACCCGTCCGCGTCCGGGCCACGCTGACCTGGTCGGCATGCAGAAGTACGACTTCGACGAGGCGCGACCCGTCCTCGAGCGCGCGTCTGCTCGTGAGACCGCCGCGCGCGTGGCCTTGGGCGCCGTGGCGGCGAAGTTCCTCGAGCAGTCCGTGGGCGCCCGGGTCGTCTCCCACGTCGTCGCGATCGGCACCGCGAAGGCGCCGGCCGGCTCGGTACCCCACCCCGACGACGTGGCCGGCCTCGACGCCGACCCGGTGCGCTGCCTCGACCCCGACGCGAGCAAGGTGATGGTCGCCGAGATCGACCAGGCCCACAAGGACGGCGACACGCTCGGCGGCGTGGTCGAGGTGGTCGTGCACGGCCTACCTCCCGGCCTCGGGTCGCACGTGCACTGGGACCGCCGACTCGATGCCCGCCTCGCCGGAGCGCTCATGGGCATCCAGGCGATCAAGGGGGTCGAGGTCGGTGACGGCTTCGAGCTCGCCGCCACCCCCGGTTCGCGGGCCCACGACGAGATCGTCGGCACCGAGGAGGGCATCCGGCGTACCTCCGGGCGTTCCGGCGGCACCGAGGGCGGCATGTCCACCGGTGAGCGCCTGCGCGTGCGGGCAGCGATGAAGCCGATCGCGACCGTGCCGCGTGCCCTGCGCACCATCGACGTGGCAACCGGCGTGGAGGCCGTCGCGCACCACCAACGCTCCGACGTCTGCGCGGTCCCGGCCGCCGGCATCGTCGCCGAGGCCATGGTCGCGCTGGTGCTCGCCGAGGCCGTCCTCGAGAAGTTCGGCGGCGACTCGGTGGGGGAGACTCGCCGCAACGTCGAGGGGTACCTCTCCTCACTGAGGTTCGCGTGAGCACCGACCGTCCCCGGGTCGTCCTCGTCGGCCCGATGGGTGCAGGCAAGACCACTGTCGGGGAGCTGCTCGCATCCGCGTGGGGGTTGACCCTGCGCGACACGGACCGCGACGTCGAGGACGCCGAGGGGCGTCCGATCTCGGAGATCTTCGTCGACCGGGGTGAGCAGTACTTCCGTGAGCTCGAGCGCGCCGCGGTCGCCCAGGCGCTGACCGGGCACGACGGGGTTCTTGCTCTCGGTGGCGGCGCGGTGCTCGACCCGGAGACCCGGGCGGCACTGAAGGAGCACGTCGTCGTGTTCCTGCACGTCGGGCTCTCCGACGCCGTCAAGCGGGTCGGGCTCGGCACGGCCAGGCCATTGCTCCTCGGCAACGTGCGCGCGCGCATCAAGGCGCTGCTCGACGAGCGGCTGCCGATCTACCGTGAGGTCGCGACCGTGACCGTGGAGACCGACGGCCGGACGGCCGAGGAGGTCGCCGCCGAGGTGCGGGAACGAGTCGAACGGCTCGAGGCGCAGGAGAGCGCCGGGCCTGTCGCCGGGCCCAGTGAGGGGGAACGATGAGCGACCTGTCCACGCTGCACGTCGCCGGCGCGTCGCCGTACGACGTCGTCGTCGGCACCGGGCTGCTCGGCGAGCTGCCGGCCATGCTCGGGGAGGGTGTGCAACGCGTCGCGGTCATCCACCCGCGTGCCCTCGCGGCCACCGGTGAGGTGATCCGTGCCGACCTCGCCGAGCAGGGGTACGACGCGCATGTGATCGAGATCCCCGACGGCGAGGAGGCCAAGCTCGCCCCGGTCGCCTCGTTCTGCTGGCAGGTGCTCGGGCAGACCGGGTTCACGCGCTCCGACGCGATCGTGACCGTGGGTGGTGGGTCGACCACCGACATGGGCGGCTTCGTCGCCGCCACCTGGCTGCGCGGGGTCAAGGTGGTGCACATGCCCACCACGCTGCTCGGCATGGTCGACGCGGCCGTGGGTGGGAAGACCGGGATGAACACCGCCGAGGGCAAGAACCTCGTGGGTGCCTTCCACGAGCCGGCCGGGGTGCTCTGCGACCTCGCCACGCTGGAGTCCCTTCCGCGCAACGAGCTGGTCAGCGGCCTCGCGGAGGTCATCAAGTGCGGGTTCATCGCGGACCCGGCGATCCTCGACCTCGTCGAGGGCGATCCGGCCGCGGCCACTGCTCCGGGCTCCGACGTCCTGCGCGAGCTCATCGAGCGTTCGATCCGGGTCAAGATCGACGTCGTCGTGGACGACCTCAAGGAGGCCGGAGGCAGCGCGGGCCGTCCGGGGCGCGAGATGCTCAACTACGGCCACACCCTCGGCCACGCCATCGAGCGGGTCGAGCGTTACAAGTTCCGTCACGGCGCCGCCGTCGCGATCGGAATGGCCTTCGTCGCCGAGCTCGCCCGCCTGGCCGGAAAGCTCGACGAGGCGACGGCGGACCGTCATCGCTCGGTCCTGGAGCTGGTCGGGCTGCCCACCACGTATCGCGGCGGCATCTGGGGCCAGCTCCACGAGGCGATGAAGGTGGACAAGAAGTCCCGCGGCGACCAGCTGCGGTTCGTGGTGCTCGAAGGCCTCGCCCGCCCGGCCATCCTGACCGCCCCCGACCCGGCGCTGCTCACGGCGGCCTACGCCGAGATCTCGCGCTGACCGGCCGCCCGCAGCTCATCTCGCCGACCACGTCCTCGAGGAGGCTCGCATGAAGGTGCTCGTGCTCAACGGCCCGAACCTGGGGCGGCTCGGCTCCCGAGAGCCGGAGGTCTACGGGTCCACCACCTACGACGACCTGGTGGCGGCCTGCAAGGAGACCGGTGAGGTGCTGGGGCAGGACGTCGAGGTCCGGCAGACCGACTCCGAGGCCGAGCTCGTCGGGTGGCTGCACGAGGCCGCCGACCAAGGCTGGCCCGTCGTGCTGAACCCCGCGGCGTTCACTCACTACAGCTACGCCTTGCGCGACGCCTGTGCCCAGCTCACGGCGCCGCTCGTCGAGGTGCACATCACCAACCCGCACACGCGCGAGGAGTTCCGCCACACGAGCGTCGTCTCGGGCGTGGCGACGGGCGTGGTCGCCGGGTTCGGCGTCGAGTCCTACCTGCTCGCGCTGCGGGCCATCGCCTCCCGCCCCGCCTGACCGCCACGCCCCCGGCCTGACCGCCCTTGTAACGCGGGGTTATGGACGGTCCACAAGCGGCATCACGCTAGGGATCGGTCCACGACACTTGGGGAGTGCCGTTCGGCGGGCGAGTCGGGTCGGCTCTCGATGCCCGTCGGGCGCTAGGGGAGTCCCGCGAGTACGACGGGCAGCATCTGGCAGCCGTCGAAGGCCCAGTGCAGGAGCTCCACGCGTGTCTCCACGGGTCCGAGGTCGATGTCGCGGCGGGCGGCCACCCACTCGACCAGCTCGCGGCGACGGACAAGCGGGCCCGTGAAGTGCACGAGGTTGGTGTACCAGATCGAGCGGTCGAAGTCTGCCTCGTACCAGCCGTCCTCACCGAGCCCCTCGGCAAGCGTGCAGGCGAACGTCTCCGCCGCTGGGCCGATGGGCGTGGCGCTCGCCATGACACTGGCCCTCGTGAGCGTCAGCCCTGTGACCTGCAGCGCAACCGGTCCTGAGAAGGCTGCTGCGCGACGCATCGCATCTGCCTGGCGGAGGATGGTGGGGTCGTGCTGGGTGAGCTCGCCGCGATAGGGATCGAGCACCCTCACCGTGAAGTGGCTGGAACGTGCCGCCCCCGTCGGCCAGTGACCCGGTCCGGCGTACTGCATGGCCGCCGCGGTCAGGGACGCGAGCCTCCTGGCGGCCGGCTCATCGGGACGCAGGCAGACCGAGGGCCCCCACCGTTCACCTGGCTGCTCGGGCGGGGCGTCGAGCAGGTGCTCTCCGGCCAGGACGGCGCGGCTGCCCTCGTCGAAGAGGCGGTCGAAGATCTGCCTGCTCATCCCGGTGATCCTTGCATGCAGCGCACGCTCGACGCCGTGCCGGGCGCCTCCGCGGATGCCGTTAGACTTGGCGGCTGCACCCCATCCGACGGCTCGAGGAAGAGCAGGTTCCCACGCGCATGGCCACCACCAACGACCTCAAGAACGGCATGGTTCTCAACCTCGACGGGCAGCTCTGGTCCGTCGTGTGGTTCCAGCACCACAAGCCCGGCAAGGGCGGCGCCGTCGTGCGTACCAAGCTCAAGAACATCGAGTCCGGCAAGACGGTCGACAAGACGTTCAACGCCGACGTGAAGGTCGACGTGGCGAACGTCGACAAGCGCACGATGCAGTACCTCTACAACGACGGCACCTCCTACGTGTTCATGGACACCTCGACCTACGACCAGATCGAGGTCCCGCCGGAGATCGTCGGCGACGCGCAGAACTTCCTGCTCGAGAACCAGGAGGCGATCGTCGCCACCAACGAGGGTCGCGTGCTCTACATCGAGCTTCCCGCTTCGGTAGAGCTGCTGGTGGAGTACACCGAGCCGGGCCTGCAGGGCGACCGTTCGACCGGTGGCACCAAGCCCGCCCGTCTCGAGACCGGCCACGAGATCCAGGTCCCGCTGTTCATCACCACCGGCGAGAAGATCAAGGTCGACACCCGCGACAGCAGCTACCAGGGCCGAGTCAGCTCCTGATGGCAGCCCGGTCCAAGGCCCGCAAGCGCGCGCTCGACGTCCTCTTCGAGAGCGAGGCCCGTGGCGTCACGCCACTGACCGTTCTCGAGGAGCGCGTGGCCGCGGGAGACCCTCCGGTCAACGACTACACGGTGACGCTCGTGCGAGGGGTGGCAGAGCACTTCTTGCGCATCGACGACCTCCTCGCGGAGTACGCCCAGGGATGGACGCTCGACCGGATGCCGGCCGTGGACCGGAACGTCCTGCGGATCGGCGTCTACGAGTTGCTGTACGTCGACGACGTGCCCGACGCGGTCGCGGTGAGCGAGGCGTTGAACCTGGTCCGGGAGCTGTCCACCGACGAGTCGCCCACCTTCGTCAACGGCGTGCTCGGCAACATCTTGAAGAACAAGCCCGCGCTCTCCACCTGAACACCGGCTCAGCGGCAGCTGCGGCCTCTACCGCAGACCCGCCCCGCTCCACGGCCGAGGAGCCTAGGCTGGGTCGATGGTGGATGAGGTCGATGTTGTGGTTCTGGGGCTCGGCCCCGGAGGTGAGGCACTGGCGACACGACTCGCGAAGGCGGGTCTGGAGGTAGTCGGCATCGATCGGCACCTCGTTGGCGGGGAGTGTCCCTACTACGGGTGCATCCCGACGAAGATGATCGTCCGCGCGGCTGATGCGCTCGAAGAGGCGCGGCGCGTGTCGGGCCTCGCGGGGGATGCGGACGTGACGCCCTCCTGGCAGCCCGTCGCAGCGCGGATAGCGTCCGAGGCCACCGACTCTTGGGACGACACGGTCGCCGTGGAGCGTCTGAAGTCGGCGGGGGTGCGCTTCGTGCGTGGACACGGCCGGCTCGTTGCTCGACGTCAAGTGGAGGTTGAGGGTTCGGGCTTCGCCGCCCGGCGAGGTGTCGTCCTCAACACCGGTACGACGCCCGCCGTACCTCCCATCGACGGGTTGGCGGACACGCCGTACTGGACAAACCGGGACGCGGTGGCTGTACGTGAGCTCCCCGGGTCCCTGGTGGTCATCGGTGGCGGCGCGATCGGCGCCGAGCTGGCGCAGTCCTTCTCGCGGTTCGGGGTGCAGGTGACGGTGCTCGAGGCGGCCGACCGCATCTTGCCGCCAGAGGAGCCCGAGGCCGGCGCACTGGTCGCGAGGGTGTTCGCACGAGAGGGGATCCGCGTGCTGCCCGGAGCCTCGATCGAGTCGGTGAGGTACGACGACGGCCGGTTCGCCGTGCGGCTCTCCGCGGAGGAGGTGGGCGCCGACAAGCTGCTCGTGGCCACCGGACGGCGCCCGAACATCGGTGACGTCGGCCTGGCTGCCGTGGGGCTCGATCCCTCGGCCAGGGCGATCGACGTCGATGACCGGATGCGCGCGGGCGACGGGCTGTGGGCCATCGGGGACATCACCGGCAAGGGCGGCTTCACGCACGTCTCCATGTACCAGAGCGCGGTCGCTGCCCGGGACATCTTGGGTGAGCCCGGTCCGGGGGCCGACTACCGCGCTGTGCCCAGGGTGACCTTCACCGACCCTGAGGTCGGCTCGGTCGGCATGACGGAGGCCCAGGCCAGGCAGGCCGGGCTGCGGGTGCGGGTCGGCACCACGGACCTGTCGAGCTCGACCCGCGGCTGGATCCACGGGGGAGAAGGCCTGATCAAGCTCGTGGAGGATGCGGACCGCGGTGTCCTGGTGGGAGCCACGGTCGTGGCGCCTGGCGGCGGCGAGGTGCTCTCGATGATGACCACGGCGGTCCACGCCGAGGTTCCCACAGACACGCTTCGTTCGATGATCTACGCCTACCCGACCTTCCACCGCGCTGTCGAGAGCGCCCTCGCCGACCTCAGCTGAGCAGCACCCTGGTCCACAGGTCGCGCAGGTGGTCGGCGTACCGCTCCGCGGTCCAGCCGCGCGAGCGCAGCAGCGAGTAGTACTCGACGGAGTTCGTGGTCCAGACGATGTCGGCGACCTCGTCGTCGGTGAGGTCCTGGCGGAGCCGGCCTGTCGCCCGGAGCTCTGCCGCGAAGAGCCGCATGTTGGCCGCCCGTCGGTCCTCGAGCTGGCTGCGCACCCGTGCGCAGCCAGGGTCGGAGAGCGCCCCTTCCTGCAGTGCCGAGAGGAGGGGAGCAGTCGCCGGCATCACGTCGCGGAGGCCTTCGGCGTACGCCTCGATCTTCTGCTCCGCCGTGCGCGCCGCGCGGATGGCCCTGACGTAGCCGCGCTGCTCGGCTGCCACCGGCTCCTCCGCGCTGCCCAGCGTCATGTCGATGACGGCCAGCAGGAGGTCGGGCTTGCGGCCGACGCTGGCATAGACCGTGTCCAGAGACACTCCCGCCTCTCGGGCGATCTCTGCCACCGTCGTGCGAGGGAAGCCCTTCGACCCGAACAGCTCCCGCGCCGCCGCGAGGACCTTTCGGCGGGTGCGGGCAGCCTGCTCGGCGCGCACCTCGGAGGTGTAGCGACGGGTCTTGACCGGCTCCTGCACGAGGTCTACGTTACCAGTATTCGTCCGAACGTCATTCGGGCCAATTCTTTCGGAGGTCGTGATGACCACTGAGAACGTCCAGTCCACCGGCGTGGTGATGCGCTCCCCGGGTGAGGGCCCGATGACCTGGGCGATGGGTTCGCTGTTCGAGCGACTCGTCGGACCGGGGGACACCGACGGTCTGCTGGGCATGTCGCTCGTGACACAGCCGCCCGGCATCGCGACGCCGTTCCACGTGCACACCCACGAGGCCGAGACGTTCTACCTGCTCGACGGCGAGCTCACCTACCGCGCCGCCGACGACTTCTACGAGCTGACCGCGGGATGCTTCATCTACCTCCCCAAGGGCGTTCCGCACGCGTTCCGCATCACCGGCACCCGCCCCGCGCGCATCCTCGCTGGCACGTTTCCCGGCGGGCTGCTCAACCTGTACGACGAGGTGGGGATGCCGGCGAAGGAGCGCAGGCTTCCGGGTGAGGACGGTCAGCCCATGGACGTCGAGGTCGCGAAGTGGAACGAGATCGGGCCCCGCTACGGCCTTCAGGTGGTCGGCCCACCCATCCCCGGGTGACCGGCGCGGCCCTGACACACCGCCCACGGGGTGTCAGGGCTGTCGAAGGATCGGGAGCCGGCTGGTAGGGTTCACAGTGTTCGACATCCTTTAACGAGCCGTCCAGTGAGGCGGAGAAGGAGGTCCTTTTTCATGCCTGCCGACACGAATCCACCGCCGTGCCCACCGGCCGGTGAGGACGGCCGCACCGTCCTCGACGCGCGTGACATCTCCCGCGCACTCACCCGCATCGCCCACGAGATCCTCGAGCGCAACAAGGGCGCCCAGGACCTGGTCCTGCTCGGCATCCCGACCCGCGGCGTGCCACTCGCGAGGCGGATCGCTGCCCGGATCGCCTCGGTGGAGGGCATAGCGATCCCGGTCGGCTCTCTCGACGTCACGATGTACCGCGACGACCTCCGGATGCGACCCGCTCGCACGTTGCTGCCCACGGCCATTCCGCCGGGTGGCATCGACGGGAGGACCGTGGTGCTCGTCGACGACGTCCTCTTCTCCGGCCGTACCATCCGCGCCGCCCTCGACGCGATGAACGACGTCGGCCGGCCGAGGTCGGTGCGGCTCGCGGTCCTGGTCGACCGAGGCCACCGCGAGCTCCCCATCCGGGCGGACTTCGTGGGCAAGAACCTCCCGACCTCCCTGGTCGAGAAGGTCTCCGTCCGGCTGGAGGAGTTCGACGGCACGGACTCGGTGGTCATCTCCGGCGGATCCGTGTCGACCGAGGAGGCAACGGCGTGAACCGACACCTGCTGAGCACCGGCGACCTCTCCCGCGACGACGCCGAGCTGATCCTCAACACCGCCGAGGAGCTGCGCTCCCTCGCGGACCGGCCGATCAAGAAGCTTCCCGCGCTTCGTGGCCGCACCGTGGTGAACCTCTTCTTCGAGGACTCCACGCGGACGAGGATCTCGTTCGAGGCCGCCGCCAAGCGTCTCTCCGCGGACGTCATCAACTTCGCCGCCAAGGGCTCGAGCCTGAGCAAGGGTGAGAGCCTCAAGGACACGGCGCTGACCCTGGAGGCGATGGGCGCGGACGCCGTCGTCGTCCGGCACTGGGCCTCAGGTGCCCCGCACGTCCTGGCGCACTCCCACTGGGTCCGGTCGAGCGTGGTCAACGCCGGCGACGGCACCCACGAGCACCCGACGCAGGCGCTTCTGGACGCGTTCACCATGTGGCGGCACCTGGGCAGCCTCGAGGGTCGTCGCATCGCGATCGTCGGCGACATCCTGCACAGCCGGGTGGCCCGCTCCAACGCCCTCCTGCTCCGCACGCTGGGGGCCGAGGTGACCCTGGTCGCGCCCCCGACACTCTTCCCGGTCGGGGTCGAGAGTTGGGACGCCGACACGTCGTACGACCTCGACTCCGTGCTGCCGAAGAGTGACGCGGTGATGATGCTGCGGGTCCAGCGGGAGCGGATGAACGCCGCCTTCTTCCCCACGCAGCGGGAGTACAGCCGTCGCTACGGGCTCGATGCCCGGCGGATGGGCATGCTGCAGGACCACACACTGGTGATGCATCCAGGCCCGATGATCCGCGGAATGGAGATCACTGCCGAGGTCGCCGACTCCGACCGCTCGGTGATCGTCGAGCAGGTCACGAACGGCGTCGCCGTGAGGATGGCCGTGCTCTACCTGCTCCTCAGCGGGAACGAGTCGGACAGCGGCCGTACGACGGGCGCCGCACCCACCCAGACCACCCCTGACACCAACGGAGCGCAGGCTTGAGCGGGTACCTGATCAAGAACGCCAGGATCCTCGGCGGCGAGCCGACCGACCTGCTGCTCGCCGACGGCGTGATCGCCGAGGTCGGCAGCGACCTCACCGCCCACGACGCGGAGGTCGTCGACGCCGAGGGGCTCATCGCCCTGCCGGGGCTCGTCGACCTCCACACGCACCTGCGGGAGCCGGGCCGCGAGGACGCCGAGACGGTGGAGACCGGCACCCGGGCCGCGGCCCTGGGCGGTTTCACCGCGGTGCACGCCATGGCCAACACCGACCCGGTGGCCGACACTGCCGGCGTGGTCGAGCAGGTGTGGCGTCTCGGACGCGAGGCCGGCCACTGCGACGTCTTCCCGGTCGGGGCGGTGACCGTGGGCCTGGGCGGGGAGCGTCTCGCCGAGCTCGGCGCGATGGCCGACTCCGCCGCCCGGGTCCGGGTGTTCTCCGACGACGGCAAGTGCGTCTCCGACGCGGTGCTCATGCGACGTGCCCTGGAGTACGTCAAGGCGTTCGACGGGGTCATCGCCCAGCACGCGCAGGAGCCGCGCCTCACCGAGGACGCGCAGATGAACGAGGGCGAGCTGTCGGGCCGCCTCGGTCTGCGCGGCTGGCCCGCAGTCGCCGAAGAGGCGATCATCGCCCGCGACTGTCTGCTCGCTGCGCACGTCGGGTCCCGGCTGCACGTCTGCCACGTGTCCACGGCCGGCTCGGTGGAGATCGTGCGCTGGGCCAAGGGCAAGGGCTGGAACGTCACCGCCGAGGCCTGCCCGCACCACCTCCTGCTCACCGACGAGCTGGCCGCGACCTACGACCCGATCTACAAGGTCAACCCGCCGCTGCGCAGCGCGGCCGACGTCGAGGCACTGCGCGGGGGTCTCGCGGACGGGACGATCGACATCGTCGCGACCGACCACGCCCCGCACCCGCTGGAGGACAAGGACTGCGAGTGGCAGGCCGCGGCCTTCGGCATGCTCGGTCTCGAGACGGCGCTCTCGATCGTGCAGCAGACCATGGTGGACCCCGGCTTGCTCGACTGGACCGGCGTTGCCGAGCGCATGTCCTACGCCCCGGCGCGCATCGGCCGGCTCGAGGACCACGGCCGGCCGTTGGAGCAGGGTGCGCCGGCCAACGTCGTGCTCTACGACCCGGCTTACTCCCACGTGGTGGACCCCTCCGAGCTCGCCTCGCTGTCGCGCAACACGCCCTACGCCGGTCGTGAGCTGCCGGGGCGGGTGGTCGCCACGTTCCTGCGCGGCCGAGCAACCGTTCTCGACGGGAAGCTGGCATGACCCAGGGCGCAGAGGACAAGCTCAACCCGCTCCTCCCCACGCTCCCAGGGTGGCTGCTGCCCGTGACGATCCTCGTCGTGCTTCTCGGGCTCGCCTACCTCGGCATGTACCTCGGCTGGCAGAAGCGCGGCCGCAAGCACGACCTGCCGCCCCTCGTGCCGGCCCCTGCGGTCTCCGACCTGCCGACCGCCAAGCTCGAGGCAGGCGCCCGCTACTTCGGTACGACGGTGAGCGGCGACTGGCTCGACCGCGTGGTGGCCCGTGGGCTCGGTGCGCGGAGCATGGCCCGCCTTCGCCTCTCCGACGAGGGGCTCGACGTGATCCGCGTCGGCGAGAGCTTCCGGATCCCCGTGGAGGCGCTGCGGGGTGCTCGCCACGACCAGGGCATCGCAGGCAAGGTCGTCCCGCCCCAGGGTGTGCTCGTGGTGACCTGGCAGCACGGAGACCTGATGCTCGACAGTGGCTTCAGGCTGACCGAGGCCGCCCCCGAGGGCCACGGCACCTCGAGACCCCGACGCGGGATCACGTCCTCCCACAACGACTGGATCCGCTCGATCAGCAAGCTCGTCCGGGAACACAAGGAGCAGTCCGCATGACCCGCAACACCAGTCGTACCGGCCTCCGGCCCGCTCTGCTGGTCCTCGAGGACGGCCGCGCCTTCCGCGGCGAGTCCTTCGGCGCCGAGGGCGAGACGTTCGGTGAGGCGGTCTTCTCCACCGGCATGTCCGGCTACCAGGAGACGCTGACCGACCCGTCGTACCACCGCCAGGTCGTGGTGATGACCGCGCCGCACGTCGGCAACACCGGCATGAACGACGAGGACCCGGAGTCGCGCAGGATCTGGGTCAGCGGCTATGTGGTGCGCGACCCCGCGCGGGTGCCGTCGAACTGGCGCAGCCGCCGGTCGCTGGACGACGAACTGCGTGAGCAGGGCGTGGTGGGGATCTCCGGGGTGGACACCCGGGCGTTGACCCGCCACCTGCGGGAGCGTGGCGCGATGCGGGTCGGCATCTCCACCACCGAGGCCGATCCCGGGGCGCTGCTTCAGCGGGTGCTCGGGTCGGCCGAGATGGCCGGCGCCGACCTCACCGCCGACGTGTCCACGGACGAGACCTACGTCGTTCCGGCGCAGGGGAAGAAACGGTTCACGGTGGTCGCTCTCGACCTCGGCATCAAGTCGATGACGCCGGCGATGATGGCCGAGCGGGGCATCGAGGTCCACGTGATGCCGGCCAAGTCGTCGCTCGACGCGGTCCTGGCGGTCGAGCCTGACGGCGTCTTCTTCTCCAACGGCCCTGGTGACCCGGCCGCGACCACCCACGAGATCGAGGTGCTCCGGGGAGTGCTCGAGCGCGGCATCCCCTACTTCGGGATCTGCTTCGGCAACCAGCTCTTCGGGCGGGCTCTGGGGCTCGGCACGTTCAAGCTGAAGTACGGCCATCGAGGCATCAACCAGCCGGTGATGGACCGCACGACCGGCAAGGTGGAGGTCACCGCCCACAACCACGGCTTCGCGGTCCAGTGGCCTGATGGGGTGCCGCTGGACGAGGGTGTCGCGACGCCCTACGGCGAGGCCGGCGTCAGCCACGTCTGCCTCAACGACGACGTCGTCGAGGGCCTCGAGCTCCGCGACTCGTCGGGCGCCCTCAAGGCGTTCTCCGTGCAGTACCACCCCGAAGCCGCGGCCGGGCCGCACGACGCGGCGTACCTCTTCGACCGCTTCTGCGACCTGATGGCCGGCTCGGTGGCAGCGCCTGTCGAGTCCACGAACAACGGGAAGGGCGCCTGATGCCCAAGCGCGACGACATCCGCAGCGTGCTGGTGATCGGCTCGGGGCCGATCATCATCGGGCAGGCGGCCGAGTTCGACTACTCGGGGACCCAGGCCTGCCGGGTCCTTCGGGACGAGGGTCTGCGCGTGATCCTCGTGAACTCCAACCCTGCGACGATCATGACCGACCCGGAGTTCGCCGACGCGACCTACGTCGAGCCGATCACGCCGGAGTTCGTCGAGAAGGTGATCGAGAAGGAGCGCCCCGACGCGCTCCTGGCCACCCTCGGCGGGCAGACGGCACTCAACGCCGCGATGGCGCTCGACGCCGCCGGCGTCCTCGACAAGTACGGCGTCGAACTGATCGGTGCATCGATCGACGCGATCGAGCGAGGCGAGAACCGCCAGTCCTTCAAGCGGATCGTGGAGGAGGTCGGGGGAGAGGTGGCCAAGTCCGTCATCTGCCACTCGATGGACGACTGCCTCGCGGCCGCCGACGAGCTCGGCTACCCGATGGTGGTGCGGCCGAGCTTCACGATGGGCGGCACCGGCTCAGGCATGGCCTACGACGAGACCGACCTGCGCCGGATCGCGGGCGCCGGCCTCGCGGCCAGCCCGACCACCGAGGTCCTTCTCGAGGAGTCGATCCTCGGCTGGAAGGAGTACGAGCTCGAGGTGATGCGCGACAGGGCGGACAACGTCGTGATCGTCTGCTCGATCGAGAACCTCGACCCGATGGGTGTGCACACCGGCGACTCGATCACGGTCGCGCCGGCGATGACGCTGACCGACCGGGAGTACCAGCGCATGCGCGACCTCTCGATCGGCATCATCCGCTCGGTCGGGGTCGACACCGGCGGCTGCAACATCCAGTTCGCGGTCGACCCGAGCAACGGCCGGATGATCGTGATCGAGATGAACCCTCGGGTCTCCCGGTCGAGCGCGCTCGCGTCGAAGGCCACCGGGTTCCCGATCGCCAAGATCGCCGCGAAGGTGGCGATCGGCTACACCCTCGACGAGATCCCCAACGACATCACCCGGGAGACCCCGGCGAGCTTCGAGCCGACGCTCGACTACGTTGTGGTCAAGGTCCCACGGTTCGCGTTCGAGAAGTTCCCGACCGCCGACCCGACCCTCACCACGCACATGAAGTCTGTGGGCGAGGCCATGGCGATCGGCCGCAACTTCACCGAGGCGCTGCAGAAGGCGCTGCGAAGTCTGGAGAACAAGGCCGCCATCTTCAGCTGGAGCGGCGAGCCGCCTTCGCTCGAGGAGCTTGTCGAGTCGGTCAAGGTGCCGCACGACGGCCGGCTGCGCGAGGTCATGGACGCGATCCGTGCGGGCGCGACCCCCGAGGTGCTGCACGAGGCGACGAAGATCGACCCGTGGTTCCTGGACCAGCTGTTCCTGCTCGACGAGGTCGCCCGCGAGGTCGCGCAGGCCGACGACCTGAGCCCTGAGGTGATCCGGCTGGCGAAGCGGCACGGGTTCTCGGACGCCCAGATCGGGGGCATCCGGGGGATCCGCGAGGACGTGGTGCGGGGCGTCCGCTGGGCGCTCGGCCTCCGCCCTGTCTACAAGACGGTCGACACCTGTGCTGCGGAGTTCGCGGCGAAGACGCCGTACCACTACTCCTCCTACGACGAGGAGACCGAGGTCAGCCCGCGCGAGCGGCCCGCGGTGATCATCCTCGGCTCGGGGCCGAACCGGATCGGCCAGGGCATCGAGTTCGACTACTCGTGCGTCCACGCCTCGATGGCTCTCTCCGAGGCGGGCTACGAGACGATCATGGTCAACTGCAACCCCGAGACCGTGTCGACCGACTACGACACGAGCGACCGGCTCTACTTCGAGCCGCTCACGCTCGAGGACGTGCTCGAGATCGTCAACGCCGAGGAGCAGGCCGGTCCGGTGGCCGGGGTGATCTGTCAGCTCGGCGGCCAGACGCCGCTCGGTCTCGCGCAGGGTCTCGAGGACGCCGGAGTCCCGATCGTGGGCACGACGCCCGAGGCGATCCACCTCGCGGAGGAGCGTGGTGCGTTCGGGCGCGTGCTCGCCGAGGCGGGCCTGCCCGCCCCCAAGCACGGCACCGCGACGTCGTACGCCGAGGCTCGCGCGATCGCAGAGGAGATCACCTACCCGGTGCTCGTGCGTCCGTCGTACGTCCTGGGCGGCCGCGGCATGGAGATCGTGTACGACGACGAGTCGCTGCGGGGCTACATCACCCGGGCGACGGAGATCTCGCCGGAGCATCCCGTGCTCGTCGACCGGTTCCTCGACGACGCGGTCGAGATCGACGTGGACGCGCTGTACGACGGCGAGGACCTGTTCCTCGGCGGCGTGATGGAGCACATCGAGGAGGCCGGGATCCACTCCGGTGACTCCAGCTGCGCCCTCCCCCCGATCACCCTGGGACGCGAGACGATCGAGCGGATAAGGCACTCGACAGAGGGGATCGCCCGTGGGGTGGGGGTGCGGGGGCTGCTCAACGTGCAGTACGCCATGACCTCCGACGTCCTCTACGTCCTCGAGGCGAACCCCCGGGCCTCGCGCACCGTCCCGTTCGTGTCGAAGGCGACGGCCACCCCGCTCGCCAAGGCGGCAGCGCGGGTGATGCTCGGCGAGTCCATCGCCAGCCTGCGGGAGCAGGGCATCCTGCCGAGGCAGGGCGACGGCGGCGACCTGCCGTCGAACGCCCCGATCGCGGTCAAGGAAGCAGTCATGCCGTTCAACCGGTTCCGGACCGCCGAGGGGCGCTCGGTCGACACCGTCCTCGGCCCGGAGATGCGCTCCACCGGAGAGGTGATGGGCTTCGACGCGGTGTTCGGCACCAGCTTCGCGAAGGCCCAGACCGCTGCCTACGGGCCGCTCCCGACCGAGGGGAAGATCTTCGTCTCGGTCGCGAACGTCGACAAGCGCCACATGATCTTCCCGATCAAGCGGCTTCACGACCTCGGCTACGAGATCCTCGCCACCGCGGGAACGGCGGAGGTCCTCCGTCGCAACGGTGTCCCGGCGTCGGTGGTCAGGAAGCACAGCGAGGGGGAGGGCGCGGACGGCGAGCCCACGGTCGTGGGCCGGATCCTCGCCGGTGACGTGCGCCTGATCGTGAACACGCCGCACGGCACCACCTCCGGTGGGTCGCCGCGGCTCGACGGCTACGAGATCCGGACAGCCGCGATCCTGAGCAACATCCCGTGCATCACGACGATCCAGGGGCTCGCAGCGGCGGTGCAGGGGATCGAGGCGGTGCGGGCCGGCGACATCGGGGTCCGCTCGCTCCAGGACTGGGCGCCGTTCGTGACCGACGGAGCCCGGTGAGCCGATGAGTGCCCCTCGCAGCCGCTCGCGCCTCAGCGGGGACCCCACATGAGGGTGTACCGCTGGGTGTTCGACCACGCCCTGACTCGCATCGACGCCGAGACCGCCCACCGGGCAGGGTTCGGCCTGCTGCGCGCAGGGCGGCCGGTCGTGGCACGGCTGCCGCTGGCAGCCCCGGCCGACCCGGTGAAGGCCATGGGGCTGACCTTCCCGGGCCCCCTCGGGCTCGCGGCCGGGTTCGACAAGAACGCCGAGGGTATCGACGCCTTGGCGGCGCTCGGCTTCTCCTTCGTCGAGGTCGGCACGGTCACCGGCGAGGCGCAACCGGGCAACCCGAGGCCGAGGCTCTTCCGGCTGCCTGCCGACCGTGCCGTGGTCAACCGGATGGGCTTCAACAACGACGGGGCCGAGGCCGTCGCGCGTCGGCTCGAGGCCCGGCGGGGTCGTGGCGGCGCGAGCCCGGTCATCGTCGGGGTCAACATCGGCAAGACCAAGGTCGTCCCGGAGGACCAGGCCGTCGCCGACTACGAGAAGAGCACCCGTCTGCTCGCGCCGTACGCCGACTACCTGGTGGTCAACGTCAGCTCGCCCAACACGCCGGGCCTCCGTGACCTCCAGGCGGTGGAGAAGCTCGAACCCCTGCTCCAGGCAGTACGACGCCAGGCCGATGCCGTGGCCGAGAGGCGCGTGCCCCTGCTCGTGAAGATCGCTCCTGACCTCAGCGACGACGACGTCCTGGCGGTCGCGGATCTCGCCGGGGCGATCGGCCTCGACGGCGTGGTCGCCACCAACACGACGATCTCTCGGGACGGGCTCGTCTCGAGCCCCGCCGAGGTGGAGCGGGCGGGCGCCGGAGGACTCTCGGGCGCCCCGCTCCGACGGCGTGCGCTCGAGGTGCTGCGGCTGCTCCGTGGCCGGCTCGACCCGGAGACCACTGTGGTCGCCGGAGGCGGGATCAGCACCGCCGCCGACGCCCGGGAGCGGCTCGACGCCGGCGCCACGCTGCTCCAGGGGTACACCGCGTTCATCTACGAGGGCGCCAGGTGGCCCTCGACCCTCCAGAGAGAGCTCGCCGGAGCCGTCCGATGACCGAGGTGGCCCGCGGACCGGTCCAGGTGATGGGGGAGGTGCTGAGCAACAAGCGTGCCGGCGGCTACCAGCATCTGACGCTCGTGGCCCCAGGGGTGGCCGAGCGCTTCCGGCCCGGCAACCTCGTGGCGCTCGCCGTCGGTGGTCCGCTGTCCGACCGGCTGCTGAGGCGAAGCTTCCCGATCTACAGGGCGCGGGCGACCGGGGCGTACCGCGCCACCGTCGAGCTGGTCTTCGCCGTGACCGAGCCCGGACAGGAGTGGCTGGCCGGCCTGCCCAACGGTGCGTCGGTCGACGTGGTCGGGCCGCTGGGCAGACCGTATGCGCTGCCCAAGGAGCCGGTCGCCTGCACCCTCGTGGGCAACGGCCACGCGGCCGCGCCCCTGTTCAGCCTCGCCGACCGGCTCCGTGAGCGGGGCTGTGCGGTGCACATGGTGCTGGCCGCGCCGAGCGAGCGCGAGCTGTTCGGTGCACTCGACGCGAAGCGCGCCGCGAAGACCGTGGTCGTCACGACCGAGGACGGGTCCATCGGCCTGCCCGGTGGAGTGGGCGTCGTGCTGCCCGACCTGCTCGCACGCACCGGCAGTGACGTCGTCTACGCCGCGGGGCCGGCACCGATGCTCCACGCCGTCGCAGCCGCCGCCGAGTCGCACGGAGCCTGGAGCCAGACCACCCTCGACACCGACCTCGTGTGCGCCAGCGGTGCCTGTCTGACCTGTGTCGTCCCCACGGTCGGGGAGGACGGCGTGTCGCGGACGGTGCGGTCCTGCCTCGAAGGCCCGGTCTTTCGCGGCGACCGCGTGCGGTGGGCCGACATCGCCACCGTGCCGGCGGACACCTGGGGCACCGACCACAGCGGGGGCGCCGAGTGAGCGGCCCGGACCTCACCACCACGATCGGAGAGGTGCAGCTCGCAAGTCCCGTGATGGTCGCCGCGGGATGTGCGGGCACGGGGCGCGAGCTCGAGCCGTTCCTCGACCTCGGGCAGGTCGGGGGGCTGGTCACCCGCTCGGTGACCCTCGACCCACGATCCGGCGAGGCGCCGCCGCGCGCGGTGGAGACCCCGGCTGGTGTCCTCAGCGACACCGGACTCCAAGGGCCGGGACTGCAAGGTTTCCTGGCGACAGAGCTGCCCTGGTTGGCCCAGCGCCGGGTGCGCACCGTCGTGTCGATCGCCGGTCAGAACCTGGGGGAGTGGGCCGAGCTCGCGCGGCGGGTCGGACTGAGCCCAGGTGTCACCGCTGTCGAGGTCAACCTCGCCTGGCCGCCGGACTCCGCCGCGGCGCGCGACTCCTACCAGGCCGCCAAGATCCTCGCCGCCGTGCGCCGCGACATGCCGCGGGGCATACCTGTGCTCGCCAAGGTCGCCCCCCTCGTGCACTCCGTGGTGGACGTGTCGCGGGCGGCGGTCGAGGCCGGCGCCGACGCCATCGTGGTCGGCCACGGGCTGCCCGGCATGGCGCTCGACAGGGCTACGCTGCGGCCGGCGCTCCGGGGCGGCAACGGCTTCCTCAGCGGTCCCGCGCTCAACGCGGTGGCACTGCGGTGCGTGTGGGAGGTCCATGCCGCGCTCCCCGAGGTGGACCTGGTCGGCAGCGGCGGAGTGAGGACCGGCTTCGACGCCCTCGCGATGCTGGCCGCCGGAGCCAGAGCCGTCCAGGTGGGCAGCGTCGTGCTGCACGATCCCGCCGCACCCCGACGGATCGCAGCCGAGCTCGCCGAGGAGCTCGACCGCCGTTGCATCCCCGCCGTCGCAGAGGCCGTAGGCCGCGCCCAACGACCCCACCCCGACCTGACTGGAGATGCTTGATGACGTTCGGCTCCCGCCTCCGCGACGCCATGGACGCGCGCGGTCCACTGTGCGCGGGTATCGACCCGCACCCTGCGCTGCTCGACGCGTGGGGGATGACCGACAGCGCGGTCGGCCTCGAACGGTTCTCGCTGACCGCCGTGGAGTCCCTCGCCGGCTGCGTCGCGGCCCTGAAGCCTCAGTCGGCCTTCTTCGAGCGACACGGGTCGAAGGGCATCGCGGTGCTCGAGAAGGTCATCGCCGAGGCGCGCGGCATGGGCGTCCTCGTCATCCTCGACGTCAAGCGCGGAGACATCGGCTCGACGGCCCAGGCCTACGCCGACGCGTACCTCGACCCGAGCTCACCCCTGGCCGTCGACGCCATCACCGCGAGCCCCTTCCTCGGTTTCGGCTCCCTCGACCCGATGATCGACACCGCGCTCGCCAACGACGCCGGCGTGTTCGTGCTCGCGCTCACCTCCAACCCGGAGGGGCCGGAGGTCCAGCACGCGAGGACCGCCGACGGGCGCACCGTTGCGGGGACCGTGCTTGCCGCGATCTCTGCGCGCAACGCCGGCGCCGAGCCGATGGGCTCTGTCGGCGCAGTCGTGGGCGCCACGATCGGCGAGACCCACGAGGACCTGGCCGTGAACGGTCCACTGCTCGTACCCGGGCTCGGCGCCCAGGGCGGCACCGTGTCCGACGTACGCCGGATCTTCGGGGACGCCTCGGCCAACGTGCTGGTGAGCAGCTCCCGCGAGATCCTCACGGCCGGGCCCGACAAGGCCGCTCTGCACGCAGCGGCGCTGGAGACGGCGCGGGACCTCGCCGTGCTGGCGGAGGCATGAGGCGGGCACGACGGGCGGGCCCCCTCGCCCTGACCGGCGTGCTGGTCGTGAGCCTCCTCGGCGGCTGCGCCAGCGACACCGACCGGTACTGCGGGGAGCTGCGGCAGCAGAAGCAGACCCTGTCCGACCTCGCCGTCCAGTCCGAGAAGCCCGGCAACGACGTGCTTGCGAACACCCTCGACGTGTGGCGCAAGCTTCGCGACAAGGCGCCCGACGACATACACGACGAGTGGGACACGCTGGTCTTCGCCCTCGAAGGCGTGGTCGAGGCATTCGACGCCGCGGGTACCTCGCCGGCCGACTACGACCCGGCCCACCGGCCCCCCGGCGTGAGTGACGCTGAGGCGAAACGCATCGAGGACTCCGCCGGCGAGCTGACCTCTTCGCGAGTGACGAAGGCAGGCGACAGCGTCGAGCAGCACGCGCGTGACGTGTGCCAGGTCGACCTCGGCCTCAGCGGCGGTGGGGCAGGCTGAGCCGTCGGGGGCGCGTTGCGGGCGTCCGACGTGACTGACTAGATTTCTCATCGTCCGTGCTCGCTCCGGTGGGCCCTTCTTCGCGAATGATGAGGACTGCATCGTGGCCCTTCCGCCACTCACACCTGAGCAGCGCCAGGCTGCGCTCGACAAGGCAGCCGCCTCACGCCGGGAGCGCGCCGAGGTGAAGAACCGCCTCAAGCACTCGGGTGCCTCTCTGGCAGAGGTCCTCAAGCAGGGGCAGGAGAACGAGGTCATCGCGAAGATGCGGGTCATCGACCTGCTTCAGTCCATGCCCGGCCTGGGCAAGGTGCGCGCACGTCAGGTGATGGAGCGGCTCAACATCTCCGAGAGCCGTCGGGTGCGCGGTCTCGGGGCGAACCAGATCGCCGCGCTCGAGCGCGAGTTCGGCTCCACCGAGTGACTTCCGACAAACCCGTAAGGAACGCCCCAGCAGGCCGGCTCACCGTCCTGGCCGGGCCGACCGCCGTCGGCAAGGGCACGGTCGCGGCCCACATCCGCAAGCACCATCCCGAGGTGTGGATCTCGGTCTCGGCCACCACCCGGAAACCGCGTCCCGGCGAGGTCCACGGCCGCCACTACTGGTTCGTCAGCGAGGAGGAGTTCGACGAGCTGGTCGCGTCGAACCAGCTGCTGGAGTGGGCGGTCGTGCACAAGGGCGCAAGGTACGGCACGCCACGCAAGCCGGTCGAGCAGGCGCTCGCCGAGGGCCGACCCGCGCTGCTCGAGATCGACCTGCAGGGCGCCCGGCAGGTCCGGGAGTCGATGCCCGAGGCGTTGTTCGTCTTCCTCGCCCCCCCGTCCTGGGAGGAGCTGGTCCGCAGGCTCGTCGGGCGCGGCACCGAGACGCCGGAGGAGCGGGAGCGGCGGCTGGAGACCGCCCGAGAGGAGCTCGAGGCAGAGGCGGAGTTCGACGTCACGGTCGTCAACCACGAGATTCACGCTGCCAGCGAAGAGTTGGTAGCCTTGATCAAGAACGTCCCGACTCATTCCTGACTCGGATCCACCTAACTGACTCTGTGAGGCCTACAAGCGTGTCTGGCTCCCTGCCCGTTGCCGAGGGCATCACCAACCCGTCCATCGACGAGCTCCTGACGAAGACCGACTCCAAGTACAAGCTGGTCCTTTACAGCGCTAAGCGTGCGCGGCAGATCAACGCCTACTACTCCCAGCTCGGTGAGGGCCTGCTCGAGTACGTCGGCCCCCTCGTCGACACGCACGTCCAGGAGAAGCCGCTGTCGATCGCCCTTCGGGAGATCAACGCCGACCTGCTCACCTGCGAGGACATCGACCCCGACGCAGAGACCGCTGAGACCCCCGAGGCCTGAGCATGACCTCGGCCGGGTCACCGGTTGACGGCAAGCGCCGCCCCCACGTCGTACTCGGCGTGAGTGGCGGCATTGCTGCATACAAGGCCTGTGAGCTGCTTCGCCGGTTCACCGAGTCGGGGCACGACGTGACCGTCGTCCCCACCGCATCCGCCCTGGATTTCGTCGGTGCTCCGACCTGGGCCGCCCTCTCCGGCAAGCCGGTCGCGACCGACGTCTGGTCCGACGTCCACCAGGTGCCGCACGTCCGCATCGGGCAGAGCGCGGACCTCGTCGTCGTCGCCCCGGCTACCGCCGACCTGCTCGCCAAGGCGGCTCATGGTCTCGCCGACGACCTCCTCACGAACACCCTGCTGACGGCCCGTTGCCCGGTCGTCTTCGCCCCGGCGATGCACACGGAGATGTGGGAGCACGCCGCGACGCAGGCCAACGTGGCGACGCTGCGGACGCGTGGTGCGCTGGTGATCGAGCCGGCCGAGGGCCGGTTGACGGGGGCCGACACCGGCAAGGGCCGTCTGCCCGAGCCGGGAGAGATCTTCGAGATCTGCACGGGCGTGCTCGCGCGGGGCGACGCCGCCGAGCTCGACGACCTGGCCGGGCTCCACGTGGTCGTCTCCGCCGGCGGCACCCGGGAGTACCTCGACCCGGTGCGGTTCCTCGGCAACCGGTCGTCGGGCCTCATGGGCTTCGCCCTGGCCCGTGCGGCTGTCGCGCGCGGTGCCGAGGTGACGCTGGTCGCGGCCAACGTGACGCTCCCCGACCCGGCGGGCGTCAAGGTGGTGAGGGTCGAGACCACCGCGGAGCTCAGAGAGGCTGTGCTCGCCGCTGCCGCCAACGCCGACGCCGTCGTGATGGCCGCCGCGCCGGCCGACTACCGGCCGACCAACGTCAGCGACTCGAAGATCAAGAAGGCTGAGGACGGCTCCTCGCCGGTGGTCGAGCTGACCCAGAACCCCGACATCTTGGCCGAGCTCTCGCGGAACCCTCCGGCGCCGAACACCGTGGTGGTCGGCTTCGCGGCAGAGACGGGGGACGCCACAGCCTCGGTCCTCGAGCACGCCCGGGCCAAGCTCGCGCGCAAGGGCTGCGACCTGCTCGTCGTCAACGACGTCAGCGGCGGCAAGGTGTTCGGCTCCGACGACAACGAGGCGGTCGTCCTCGGGTCGGACGGCTCATCCACGCCGGTGCCGCACGGCTCCAAGACCGCTCTCGCCCACGTCATCTGGGACCAGGTGCTGACGCGGGTCGAGACCGCCTGAGAGTCTGGGGCGACACGGGTTATCGTTCACTGCGCAGCACAGAGACGAAGCTCACCCGAAGTTGTAAGCGAAGGATGCGTCGCGACGCGACGCGGACAGGGGACAACAGCAGTGGCAGGACGCCTTTTCACCTCCGAGTCCGTGACCGAGGGACACCCGGACAAGATTGCCGACCAGATCAGCGACACGATCCTGGACGCACTCCTGGCAGACGACCCGATGAGCCGCGTGGCGGTCGAGACCCTGGTCACCACGGGTCTCGTCGTCGTCGCCGGTGAGGTCACCACCACGACGTACGCCCCGATCGCCGAGCTGGTCCGCAAGAAGGTCATCTCGATCGGCTACGACTCGTCGCTCAAGGGGTTCGACGGCTGGTCCTGCGGCGTTCAGGTGGCCATAGGCGGCCAGTCCGTCGACATCGCGCAGGGTGTCGACGATGCCTACGAGGAGCGGCACGGTCACTCGATGGACCCGCTCGACCGACAGGGCGCCGGCGACCAGGGCCTGATGTTCGGGTACGCCTGTGACGACACGCCCGAGCTGATGCCGCTGCCGATCACGATCGCGCACCGGCTCTCGCAGCGCCTTGCAGAGGTGCGAAAGAACGGCACCATGTCCTACCTCCGCCCCGACGGCAAGACGCAGGTCACGATCGAGTACGACGAGAACGACCGTCCCGTGCGCATCGACACCGTCGTGGTGTCCACGCAGCACGCCGCGGACATCCACCTCGAGGAGATGCTCACCCCGGACATCAAGCGGCACGTCGTCGACCCGGTGCTCGCGCAGTTCGACCTCCCCGCCGAGGACTACCGGCTGCTGGTCAACCCGACCGGCCGGTTCGAGATCGGTGGCCCCATGGGCGACGCCGGCCTGACCGGGCGCAAGATCATCATCGACACCTACGGCGGCATGGCTCGCCACGGCGGCGGCGCTTTCTCGGGCAAGGATCCGTCGAAGGTCGACCGGTCCGCTGCGTACGCCATGCGCTGGGTCGCCAAGAACGTCGTCGCCGCCGGGCTCGCCCGTCGCTGCGAGGTGCAGGTCGCGTACGCGATCGGCAAGGCGCACCCGGTCGGCTTCTACGTCGACTGCTTCGGCACCGAGAACGTCCCGGTCGACACGATCCGCAAGGCGGTACTCGAGGTGTTCGACCTCCGACCGGCTGCGATCATCCGCGACCTCGACCTGCTCCGGCCGATCTACGCGAAGACCGCCGCCTATGGTCACTTCGGTCGCGAGCTGCCCGAGTTCACCTGGGAGCGCACCGACCGCGTCGACCTGCTCAAGAAGGCCGCCGGAGTCTGACCGGTCCACGGTCGCCCTTGCGGGGTGACCCATCCACAGCCGCCGACCGGGGTGGGGCGGAGCGTGGGCGGCGGGTGGAAGGATGTCCGCGTGACCGAGCCCGAGGCCCCCGACACCGCCGGCACGGCGGCTGAGAGCGACGCCGGGCAGCCCGCGCTCATCCCCGAGCTCGCCCGGGCCCGGGCCACGGCTCGCGCTGTCAAGAAGCAGTCGCAGCACCAGGCCAAGGGTGCATCGAGGCGTCCCCTGGAGCCTGCCGCCCAGGATCCGGTCGCCCAGGTGCTGGTCGACGTGCCCCTGGCCCACCTCGACCGTCCCTTCGACTACCTGGTGCCGGAGAAGATGGCTGAGGACGCCGTGCCAGGTGCCAGGGTCAAGGTGCGCTTCGCCGGGCAGGACGTCGACGGCTTCGTCCTGGCACGGGTGGCGGAGAGCACCCACAAGGGGCGGCTGACGCCGCTGCGCCGTGCGGTCAGTGCCGAGCCGGTGCTCTCACCGGCCGTCGCGTCGCTGTCGGCGTCGGTCGCCGCCCGTTACGCGGGCACCCGTTCCGACGTCCTCCGCCTCGCTGTTCCTGCCCGCCATGCGACGGTGGAGAAGCAGCCCTCGACGCCCGCACCCGCGCCGACCGTGGACGTCGCGGCGGCCGAGAAGGCATGGGCGCCGTACGTCGGCGGGGCCGCCTACGTGCGTCACCTCGCGGACGGGGGGAAGCCGCGGGCGGTGTGGTCGGCCGCGCCGGGGGAGGACTGGCCGACCATGCTGGCGCAGGCGGCCGCTGCGACGTACGCCTCGGGTCGCGGAGTCCTGCTGTGTGTGCCCGACCACCGCGACGTCGAGCGTGTCGACGCGGCCCTCAGGGCCGTCCTGGGCTCCGGGCACCATGTCGTGCTCACCGCCGACCTCGGCCCGGCGGAGCGCTACCGCTCCTTCCTGGCACTGTCACGAGGAGTGGTGAAGGTCGCCGTCGGGACTCGTGCGGCCGCGTTCGCGCCGGTTCATGACCTCGGCCTGGTCGCCCTGTGGGACGACGGTGACGACCTCTACGCGGAGCCGAGGGCGCCGTACCCCCACACCCGCGAGGTGCTGCTGCTCCGCGCGCACGAAGAGTCCTGTGGCGCGCTGGTCGGCGGCTTCGCGCGGACGGTCGAGACCGAGTTCCTGCTGCGGACGAGGTGGGCGCAGGAGATCGCAGCCCCCCGTGACGTGATCCGGGAGCGCTCCGCGCACACGGCCGTCACCGGAGCCACGGACGTCGAGCTCGAGCGGGACCCGATGGCACGGTCCGCCCGGCTGCCCAAGACCGCCTTCGACGCGATCCGCGCGGGACTGGAGCACGGCCCCGTGCTGCTGCAGACACCGAGACACGGGTACGCCACGAGTCTCGCCTGCGACCGCTGCAGGACGCCCGCGCGGTGCAGCGCCTGCGCAGGGCCGCTGCGCCTGACAGCCGCGCAACGACCCCCGACCTGCGCATGGTGCGCGCACGAGGAACGCGCCTGGTCATGCGCCGAGTGCGGCGGTCGCGGCCTGCGTGCACCGGTGCGCGGTGACGCCCGCACGGCGGAGGAGATCGGACGTGCCTTCCCCTCCGTTCCGGTCCGGACCTCCTCCGGCGACAGAGTTATGGCGACCGTGCCGCCGAAGCCGTCCCTGGTCGTCGCGACGCCGGGCGCCGAGCCGGTCGCCGAGGGCGGCTACTCCTGCGTGGTGCTCCTCGACACCTGGCTGATGCTCGCCCGCACCGACCTGCGCACGACCGAGGAGTCCCTTCGCCGCTGGATGAACGCTGCCGCGATGGCCCGGCCCGCCGGAGCCGGTGGCCGCGTGGTCGCCGTCGGTGAGAGCACCGAGCCCGTGCTGCAGGCGCTCCTCCGGTGGGACCCGGGAGGGTTCGCCCAGCGCGAGCTGGCCGACCGCCAGTCGGCCCATCTTCCCCCTGCCTCGCGGCTCGTCACCCTGACCGGCACTGCCGAGGCTGTCGAGGAGGCCCTCGTCGGGCTCGCGCTGCCGGAGGGAGCGGAGGTGCTCGGGCCGGTGGCGGTCGAGGAACGGCCGGGAGGCCACCCCGCGCTGGAGGAGCCGCAGGTCCGCCTCGTCGTGAGGGTCCCGCGGTCGCAGGGGGCCGCGCTCTCCCGCGCGCTCGTGGAGCTTCAGGGGGTGCGCGACGCGAAGAAGCTGGAGGCAGTGCGCGTCCAGGTGGACCCCGTCGGGCTGGGATGAGCGCCGGCCATAGGCGGGTCCGTAGACTGGGCAGCCGCCCGCACCGCGGCGGTCCGCCGCCCCACGCATGCAAGGAGACCACGTGGCCGTCCAGCCGATCCGCCTCTTCGGGGACCCGGTACTCCGAAGCCGGGCCACCGAGGTCGTCGACTTCGACAAGGAGCTGCGCCGCCTCGTCGAGGACCTGACCGACACCATG
This sequence comes from Nocardioidaceae bacterium, assembly GCA_035297905.1. Classification (GTDB taxonomy): domain Bacteria; phylum Actinomycetota; class Actinomycetes; order Propionibacteriales; family Nocardioidaceae; genus Nocardioides_C. Next base: position 15,962 of record DATGYO010000102.1, on the reverse strand, counting down.
CGCGACGCCCCAGGGGCGGGACTCGCCGCTCCCCAGATCGGGGTGGGGCTCCGGGTGTTCACCTGGTACGTCGACGGCGAGCTCGGCCACCTGGTCAACCCGGACCTCTCCCTGTCCGACGAGGAGCAGGACGGCCCCGAGGGCTGCCTCTCCATCCCCGAGCTGACCTTCGACTGCAAGCGGGCGATGTCCGTGGTGGCCAAGGGCTGGAACATGTACGGCGACCCGGTGACCGTCGAGGGCTCCGAGATGCTCGCGCGAGCGATCCAGCACGAGACCGACCACCTCGACGGCGTCCTGTTCATCGACCGTCTCGACCGCGAGACCCGCAAGCTGGCGATGAAGGCGATCCGCGAGGCGGAGTGGTTCGGCGAGACAGCGCCCGCCGTCAAGGTCTCGCCGCACGCGATGAAGGGGTTCGGTCTCTGATGCGGGTCGTGTTCGCGGGTACGCCGGAGGTCGCCGTCCCGGCACTCGACGCGATTGCGAAGAGCTCGCACGAGCTGGTCGGTGTGGTGACCCGACCCGATGCACCGGCCGGGCGAGGGCGCAAGCTCGTGGCGTCGCCGGTGGCCCAGCGTGCCGAGGAGCTCGGGGTCCCGGTGCTCAAGCCCGGCCACCCCAAGGAACCGGAGTTCCAGGCCCGCCTGAAGGAGCTCGCGCCGGACTGCTGCCCGGTGGTCGCCTACGGGGCGCTGCTGCCGCAGAGCGCACTCGACATCCCCGTGCACGGCTGGGTCAATCTGCACTTCTCGCTCCTGCCCGCCTGGCGTGGGGCGGCGCCGGTGCAGCACGCCATCTGGGCCGGCGAAGAGATCACCGGCGCGACGACGTTCCGGATCGTGAAGGAGCTCGACGCCGGGCCGACCTTCGGCATGGTCACCGAGAGGGTGCGTCCCACGGACACGGCCGGCGACCTGCTGACCCGCCTTGCCCACAGCGGCGCCGGCCTCCTGGTGGCGACCCTCGACGGGATCGAGGATGGCTCCCTCGAGGCCCGGGAACAGCCTGCCGAGGGAGTGAGCTTCGCCCCGAAGATCCTGGTGGAGGACGCGCAGATCGACTGGGCCGAGCCGGCGGTCGCGGTGGACCGCCGCATCCGGGCGTGTACCCCGGGGCCGGGGGCGTGGTCGACGTACTCCGGCGAACGGATCAAGATCGCTCCCGTCACCATCACCGAGGGCCACGACCGCCTCGAGCCGGGCCTCCTCGAGGTCACGAAGAACGCCGTGTTCGTCGGCACCGCCACCGACCCCGTGCAGCTGGGCGAGGTCAAGGCGTTCGGCAAGAAGCAGATGCAGGCCGCCGACTGGGCGAGGGGAGTCCGCGTGGGCTCCGGCGAGACGATCGGTGGCTGACCCGCGACGCAGCCCGAGGTCCGGCAGGCCCCGGCCTGGTAAGCCCCGGTCCGGCAAGCCCCGGCCCGGGAAGGCGGCGACCGGCGCCAAGGCCGACGCCGCCCGGCTGCTCGCCTTCGACGTGCTCGTGGCCGTCCGCGAGCAGGACGCCTACACGAACCTGCTGCTGGCCGCGATGCTCCGCGAGCGCGGCATCACCGGTCGCGACGCGGCGTTCGCGACCGAACTGGTCTCGGCGACGGTGAGACGGCGGGGCACCTACGACGCCGTGCTCGCCGCCTGTGTCGACCGGCCGCTGTCGAAGGTCGACCCGGCGGTGCTCGACGCTCTCCGGCTCGGCTCCCACCAGCTCCTGGCGATGCGTGTCCCGACCCATGCGGCGGTGTCGACGACCGTCGACCTGGTGCGGCAGCGGGTGGGTCATGGGCCCGCGGGCTTCGTCAACGCGGTCCTGCGCAAGGTCGCCGCCCACGACCTGGAGGGATGGGTGCGGAGGGTCGCTCCGGACCCGGCCACAGACCCCGTCGGCTTCGCCTCCGTGGCGTACTCGCACCCCCCTTGGGTGGTCCAGGCGCTCGACACAGCGCTCGACGCAGCGCTGGGCCCGGCGCGCTCCGCGTCCGACCTCGAGGCGCTGCTCACCGCCGACAACGCCTCGCCGAAGGTGACCCTGGTCGCCCGCCCGGGCCTGTCGACCGTCGAGGAGCTCGTCGAAGCCGGGGGAACCGCATCGGCGGTGTCGCCCTACGCCGTCGAGCTCCCCGGAGGCGATCCGGCGTTGGTTGCGGCGGTGGCCGAAGGGCGGGCCGGGGTCCAGGACGAAGGCTCGCAGCTCGTCGCACTCGCTCTGGCGGCCGCAGAGATCGAAGGCCGCGACGAGCGGTGGCTCGACATGTGCGCCGGCCCCGGCGGGAAGTCGGCGCTGCTCGCGTCCGTCGCCGCGGGACGCGGGGCGCACGTCCTCGCCTCCGAACGCCAGGTGCACCGCGCCGGCCTGGTCCGACGGTCGACGGCCGCTGCCTCGGCGGGTCTCACCGGCGTCATCGCCGCCGACGGCACCATGCCTGCCTGGCGGCCCGGCACCTTCGACAGGGTGCTCGTCGACGCACCCTGCTCGGGGCTCGGCGCCCTGCGCCGTCGGCCCGAGTCGCGCTGGCGCCGTACTCCCTCGGACCTCGAGGTTCTCGTGCCGTTGCAGGAGAGCCTGCTGCGCTCGGCGATCGAGGCGGTCCGGCCCGGGGGAGTCGTGGCCTACGTGACCTGCTCACCGGTCGTGGCCGAGACCTCCGAGGTCGTCGAGCGGGTGCTGGCGGACCGGTCTGACGTCACGCTCGAGGACGCCGTGCCGTTGTTCAGCGGTGTCCCCGACCTCCAGGCCGACGAGGCCCGCCTGCCCGGCACGGTGCAGCTGTGGCCACACCGGCACGGCACCGACGCGATGTTCTTCGCGCTGCTCCGCAGGCGTCCGGAGCGGTAGCGTCGGCGGCATGTCCGCCAAGTCATCGGGGTCACCCGCAGTCGAAGTCGAGGTCGACGACAAGGTCGTGCGGATCTCCAACCCCGATCGGGTGTACTTCCCGGCACGTGGAGAGACCAAGCTCGACCTCGTCGAGTACTACCTCTCGGTCGGTGACGGCATCGTCAACGCCCTCCGCGAGCGCCCCTGCATGCTGCACCGGTTCCCCGAGGGGGTGGCGGGGGAGAAGGTGCACCAGAAGCGCGTCCCGCGCGGCGCACCGCCATGGCTCGAGACGGTGCGGGTGAAGTTCCCTCGCTACGACAGGTACGCCGACGAGCTCTGCGTCACCGAGCTCGCGCACGTGATCTGGGCGGTCCAGATGTCGACGGTCGAGTTCCACCCCTGGAACTCCCGCCGCACCGACACCGAGAAGCCCGACGAGTGGCGGATCGACCTCGACCCGATGCCGGAGTGCCCGTTCGAGGACGTCCGCCGGGTCGCCCACGTCGCACACGAGGTGCTCGACGATCTCGGCGCAGTCGGTTGGCCGAAGACCTCCGGTGGTAACGGCCTGCACGTCTACGTGCGAACCAAGCCGGAGTACGGGTTCCCGGACGTACGACGGGCAGCGCTGGCGTTCGCACGCGAGGTGGAGCGCCGTGCACCGGACCTGGTCACCACCACGTGGTGGCGCAAGGACCGCGACCCCCGGAAGCTGTTCGTGGACTACAACCAGAACACGCGCGACCACACCATCGCGTGCGCGTACTCCGTGCGCGGGAACCCGGAGGCGACGGTCTCGACCCCGATCCGCTGGGACGAGGTCGACGACGTCGACCCGCGGGAGCTCACGATCGCCACCGTCCCGAAGCGGTACACCCAGCTCGGCGACCTCCACGCGGGCATCGACGATGCCGTCTTCGACCTGAGCCAGCTGCTGGAGTGGGCGGAGCGCGACGAGCGGGAGGGCGCAGAGCCGCCGGCTGGTCCCGACGCCTAGGATCGTGCCCGCCATGGGTATCCAGATCTCGCCGAGCATGCTCGCCTCCGACTTCGCCAACCTCGCCGCAGAAGCACAGCGCGTCTCCAACGCGGACTGGCTCCACGTCGACGTGATGGACAACCACTTCGTCCCGAACCTCACCCTCGGACTGCCGGTCGTGGAGGCGCTGGCCAAGGCCACGCAGACCCCGCTCGACTGCCACCTGATGATCGAGGACCCCGACCGGTGGGCGCCTGGCTACGTCGAGGCCGGGGCGTCCTCGGTGACCTTCCACGTCGAGGCGGCCACCGCGCCGGTCCGGCTGGCCCGTGAGCTGCGGGCCAAGGGCGCCAGGGCCGGCATGGGCCTGCGGCCCGCGACCCCGATCGAGCCCTACGAGGACCTGCTTCCCGAGCTCGACCTGCTGCTCGTGATGACGGTGGAGCCGGGCTTCGGCGGCCAGGCGTTCCTCGACCTGTGCGTGCCGAAGATCCGGCGCACCCGGGAGCTGATGGACAAGCACGGCCTCGAGATGTGGCTTCAGGTCGACGGCGGGATCTCGCTCGAGACGATCGAGCGGTGTGCCGAGGCCGGTGCGGACGTCTTCGTCGCCGGCTCCTCGGTCTTCCGCGCCGACGACCCCAACAAGATGGTCGAGCAGCTCCGCGCCGCGGCGGCCGCCTGCCTCTGACCCACGCCGCCGCGCTGCCCGTCGTACACCGGCGGGCAGAAGTCGGCACCTGGGCCGGCGCCAGGCGGGGCTCCGGTGCTCGGTCGGGACTTTGTCCTGTCGGTGTACGAGGCCGGTCTGGCCGGACCACCCCGCCCGCGTCTCGGTGGGGGAGGTCACATGGCCCGGCCGAGGCGGATGTGGCACCCTTTGCGTGACGAGTGAAGAGCTCGCGTGCTCTGGGGTCGGTGTAATTCCGAGCCGGCGGTGAAAGTCCGCGACCCGTCCGCATCCAGCGGCCGGTTGACCAGGTGGAACTCCTGGACCGACGGTGAAAGTCCGGATGGGAAGCGCACGCAGCTGTCCGCCGTACGCCGTGACGACCGAGCGACCGCTCGAGTCCACCGCGTGGGTGGCAGCCGTTCTATGGCCCCGGAGTCCGCACTGGACGAGAGGGGCAGCGGTGACGTTCAGCCCGGCAGAGCGCCGCGCGATGTCGCGCGCCCTCGAGCTGGCCCGGACCCCCGGGGTCCCGACCGGCCCCAACCCGCGGGTCGGCTGCGTCCTCCTCACCCCTGAAGGCACGCTTGTCGCGGAGGGCTTCCACCGCGGTGCCGGCACGCCTCACGCCGAGGTCGACGCGCTCGAGAAGGCCGGCGGCCGCGCCAGGGGTACGACGGCCGTGGTGACTCTCGAGCCGTGCAACCACACCGGCCGCACCGGACCATGCGCGCAGGCGCTCGTCGCCGCAGGGGTCACCCGCGTCGTCTTCGCCCAGACAGACCCCAACCCGCTTGCCGAAGGCGGCGCGGACACCCTCCGGGGTGCGGGCATCGACGTCGCTCACGGACTCATGGCCGACGAGGCGCGGGCGGTCAACCGGGCCTGGATCTTCGCGATCCAGCACGGACGGCCGTTCGTGACCTGGAAGTTCGCCGCCACCCTCGACGGGCGAAGCGCCGCCGCCGACGGCACCAGCCGCTGGGTGAGCTCTCCGGCGGCGCGCCTCGACACGCACCGGCTCCGTGCCCTGAGCGACGTGATCCTCGCCGGCACGGGCACCGTGCTCGACGACGACCCGGAGCTCACCGTCCGCGACGCCGACAACCGGCCGTTGCCACACCAGCCGCTGCGAGCGGTGATGGGCCTCCGAGGCATCCCGGCCGACCGCCGCGTCCTGAACGACGTCGCCGAGACCGTCGTGCTCCCGACCCGCGACCCGGCCGAGGCGCTCCGGCAGCTGCACGAGCGGGATCGCCGGCACGTCTTCCTCGAGGGCGGTCCCACGCTCGGCACGGCGTTCCTCCGAGCAGGGCTGGTCGACGAGGTCGTCGCCTACGTCGCCCCGATGCTGCTCGGCAACGGCACGAGCGCGGTCGCCGACCTGGGGATCACCACCATCGCCGACGCCGTTCGGTTCGACGTCGTCGACATCTCGGTCGTGGGCGAGGGAAACGAGGCCAACGCCCGCTTCACGCTGACCCCCATCACGAGCAAGGAGCACTGATGTTCACCGGAATCGTCGAGGAGCTCGGAGTCGTCGAGGGGGTGGTCGACCAGCACGACGCGGTCCGCCTGACGGTCCGTGGCCCACATGTGACCCTGGACGCCGGGCTCGGCGACTCCATCGCCGTCAACGGCTGCTGCCTGACCGTCGCCGAGCGCGACCGGGAGACGTTCACCGCGGACGTGATGCGCGAGACCCTCCTCAAGACCTCGCTCGGCGGTCTCGCGCCCGGCGACCGGGTGAACCTCGAGCGTGCCGTCACCCCGCAGACGCGACTAGGCGGGCACATCGTCCAGGGGCACGTCGACGGCACCGGCGAGATCGTCCGCCGGACCCCCAGCGAGCACTGGGAGGTCGTCGAGATCAGCCTCCCCAGCGACATCGCCCGGTACCTCGTGCAGAAAGGCTCGATCACCGTCGACGGCATCTCGCTCACCGTCGTCGAGGTCGGCGCCGACTCGTTCACCGTCTCGTTGATCCCCGAGACGCTCGCCCGCACCACCCTCGGCCTCAAGAGGCCCGGGGACCGGGTGAACCTCGAGGTCGACGTGATCGCCAAGTACGTCGAGCGGCTGCTCGACCCCACCACCCGGAAGGACCCCGCGTGAGCCTCCTGAGCTGGCTGCTGGAGGGCAGCATCACCGTCGGTTCCTCGGCGATCCTCGTGCGCGAGGTCGTCGGGAACCTCTTCGGACTGGCGAGCGCTGTCGGGGGGATGCGTCGCAGGGTGTGGGCGTGGCCGGTCGGCATCGTCGGCAACCTGGTGCTCTTCACCGTCTTCGTCGGCGGAATTCTCGACAAGCCCCAGGTGCACGACCTGTGGGGCCAGGCCGGACGGCAGGTGTTCTTCCTCGCCGTGTCGGTGTACGGGTGGTTGCGCTGGCGTCGGAGCCGCCGGGAGGGCGAGAGCGCCGACGGAGGCGCGATCACACCGTCGTGGGCGGGTCCCCGGGGCTGGGCCCAGCTGGCCGGCCTCGCAGTCGTCGGCACCGCCGTCTTCTACGTGGTGCTGAAGGCCCTCGGGTCATGGGGGCCGCTGCCCGACGCCTGGATCCTCACCGGGTCGATCCTCGCCACCTACGGCATGGCCCGCGGCTGGACCGAGTTCTGGCTGATCTGGATCGCCGTGGACCTCGTCGGCGTACCGCTGCTGCTGCAGTCGGGCTACTACCCGTCGGCCGCCCTCTACCTGTTGTACGGAGTGTTCTGCGCCTGGGGCTTCTCGACGTGGCTCCGGGTGCGCCGGACTCTCGAGACCGACCCCATCGACGTACCGGAGGAGGTGCCCGCATGAGCGCGGCGCCCAACGTCAGGCTCGACACCATCGAGGACGCGGTCGCCGACATCGCGGCCGGAAAGGCCGTGGTGGTCGTCGACGACGAGGACCGCGAGAACGAGGGCGACCTCGTCTTCGCCGCGAGCAAGTCCACGCCGGAGCTGATGGCGTTCACGATCCGGTACTCCTCCGGCGTCATCTGCGCGCCCATGACGGCGGCGACACTGGACCGGCTCGGCATCCCCCTGATGACGCCGCACAACCGGGACCGGCATCGCACGGCCTACACCGTGTCCGTGGACGCCCGGGACGGCGTGACGACCGGCATCTCGGCGGCGGACCGGTCGCGCACGGTCCGGGTGCTCAACGACTCGGCCACCGAGCCGTTCGAGATCACCCAGCCCGGGCACGTCTTCCCTCTGCGCTACGAGGAAGGGGGTGTCCTGGTCCGCCCGGGACACACCGAGGCGGCCGTCGACCTCGCACGGATGGCCGGACTGTCACCGGCCGGCGTGATCTCGGAGATCGTCAACGACGACGGCACGATGAAGCGCGGTCGCGAGCTGCGTGAGTTCGCCGACGAGCACGGCCTGAAGATGATCTCCATCGAGGACCTCATCCACTACCGGCGGCGGCACGAGAGCCACGTCGAGCGGGTCGCGGAGACCAGGCTCCCGACCGCCCACGGGGACTTCACCGCCTTCGGGTACAAGATCACGATCGACGACTCCGAGCACATCGCTCTCGTGTACGGCGACCTCGGCGACGGGACGGACGTGCTCACCCGGGTGCACTCCGAGTGCCTGACCGGTGACGTCTTCGGCTCGCGTCGCTGCGACTGCGGACCCCAGCTCGAGGAGGCGCTGGAACGGATCGTGACGGAGGGCCGCGGCGTGGTGGTCTACCTGCGCGGCCACGAGGGCCGGGGGATCGGCCTGGTCGCGAAGCTGCAGGCGTACCAGCTCCAGGACGGCGGCCGCGACACCGTGGACGCGAACCTCGACCTGGGTCTGCCCGCGGACGCGCGACACTACGGTGCCGCGACCCAGATCCTGCGCGACCTGGGTGTCCGCTCGGTCCGCCTGCTCACCAACAACCCGGCGAAGACGACCGGGCTGGAGGACTACGGCGTCGCCGTCACCGAGCGGGTCCGGCTCACGCCGCATCCGAACGACCACAACCTGGCGTACCTGCTGACCAAGCGCGACAGGATGGGCCACGACCTGCCCCACCTGGGCGCGGCCGAGAGCGAAGGAGAGCTGGCATGAGCGGCGAGGGCTCACCGAACGTCACTCCCGTCGACTGCCACGACCTGCGGGTCGCGGTCGTGGCGGCGAGCTGGCACGAGCAGGTCATGGACGGTCTGCTCGCCGGCGCCCAGCGGGCGCTCGCGGACCACAAGGTCGAGGCCGCAACGGTGGTACGCGTGCCGGGCTCCTTCGAGCTCCCGGTCGTGGCTGCCGCGCTCGCGGAGAAGGGCTACGAGGCCGTCGTCGCGCTCGGTGTCGTGATCCGAGGCGGCACGCCGCACTTCGAGTACGTCTGCTCGTCGGCCACCGACGGGCTCAACAGGGTGGCGCTCGACACAGGCGCCGCCGTGGGGTTCGGCCTGCTCACCTGTGACACCGAGGAGCAGGCGATCGACAGGGCCGGGCTCGATGGCTCGCGGGAGGACAAGGGCTACGAGGCGACGGCAGCCGCGCTGCAGACCGCGACCACGCTGCGGGAGATCCGGCGCGGCTACGCGAGCTGACCAGGAGGGGACGAAAGGGACGTAGGTCCCGCCCGAGACGTGCCGCAGGACCGGTGCGGCCCCATCGCGGGGCGGCGAGGGTAGGGGACGTTGTCCGACCGGACGACGTCCGACTGCACGCACGACAGAGGCAAACCCTTGATCGCAACCCTGGCCCACCCGTCCCTGCACGAACGCTGGTTCGTCGAGCAGACCCCCGGCAACGACTGGTCCTTCTTCTTCTCGCCGCTTCCGCTCGGGCTCACCGCACTGATGGTGGTCGTCACTGTGGTGTGGCGGTGGGCGGCGTTCCGGCTGCCCAGCCCCGAGCTGGCCGTCCTCGCGCCCCTGGGCCGGCTCTCGCCCTGGGTCCCGCGCCTCCTCGGCATCCACCTCGGCGTCACGCTGCTCGCGCTGGCGGCTTCCGGGGCGTTCGTCACCCCGTCGGTGCATGACCTCGGCGGAGTCACCGGTCCGGCCCTCCTGCTCGCCGAGGCCGCCCTCGGGGTGTGGCTCGTGACCGGCTTCCGGGTCCGGCCGGCAGCCGCTCTGACCCTGGCCCTCGGTCCCGCTCTCGCGCTCTTCGCGGGCCCGGTCGCCCTGCTGGAGTGTGCCAACCTCGCTGCGGTCGCGGCCTTCCTCGTCGTCCTGCCTCCGGGCGAGGACGCCCACGGCCGCGTCGACGCCGGGTCGGAGCGACTCCGCGCGGCGCTGCTCGTGCTCAGGCTCGGTGTCGGCGTGGCCCTGGTCTCACTAGCCTTCTCGGAGAAGTTCACCAACCCGGCGATGGCCACGCACACGTTGGCGGAGTACCCCGCACTCGATGTGTTCGGCCTGGCCGGGATCCACCTCGCCCCGGCGACCTTCGTGGCGGTCGCGGGAGCCGTGGAGCTGCTGTTCGGCCTGCTGGTCATCTCCGGGGCGCTGCCGCAGGTGGCGGTGCTGGTCGCGATGGTGCCCTTCAACGCCACCCTGGCGCTGTTCGGCCAGACCGAGCTCGTCGGCCACCTGCCGGTGTACGGCGTCTTCCTTGCTCTCCTCGTCTACGGCGCGGACGCGCGGACCGCCCCGCTCGTGCGCTGGCTACCGTCTCGTCGAGCTCGTCGAGCCGAGCCGGAGGTCCGGACGCTCGTCGAGACGCCGGCGTGACCGACGTCTCGTGCGTGGGGCGCGGCAGGTGGGCCGGGCGCCGTACGCCGTAGGCTTGTGCCGCCCGCCCGCACGCCGCGGGATCGGCACGCCGTCATGGAAAGGCCCCGATGAAGACGTTCGACGAGCTCTGGGCGGAGCTCAGCGAGAAGGCCCGGACCCGGCCTGCAGGCTCCGGCACGGTCAAGGAGCTCGACGCCGGCGTCCACGCGATCGGCAAGAAGCTGGTCGAGGAGGCCGCGGAGTCGTGGATGGCGGCGGAGCATGAGGGGTCCGAGCGTGCCGCGGAGGAGATCAGCCAGCTGCTGTACCACGCACAGGTTCTGATGATCGCCTGCGGCCTCTCGCTCGACGACGTGTACGCCCACCTGTGAGCCAGCCAGAGAGGCCCGACATGTCCACGAACAGCACGCTCAGGGTCGCGATCCCGAACAAGGGGTCGCTGTCCCAGGCCGCGTCGGAGATGCTGCGCGAGGCAGGCTACCGCCAGCGCAGCGACTCCAAGGAGCTCACGCTCACTGACCCGGAGAACGATGTTGAGTTCTTCTACCTGCGGCCAAGGGACATCGCCCTCTACGTCGGCGAGGGCACGCTCGACATCGGCATCACGGGGCGTGACCTCCTTCTCGACTCCGGCGCCAAGGCCGAGGAGGTCCTGACCCTCGGCTTCGGGAGGTCCCGGTTCCGGTTCGCCGCACGCCCGGGCACGGTCAGCACGGTGGAAGACCTGAACGGCAAGCGGATCGCCACGTCGTACGACGGTGTGGTGCGCCGGTTCCTGGAGGAGCAGGGCGTCGAGGCGACGGTCACGAGGCTCGACGGCGCGGTGGAGACGAGCATCCAGCTCGGCGTGGCCGACGTCATCGCCGACGTCGTGGAGACCGGCTCGACGCTGCGCCAGGCCGGCCTCGAGATCGTGCTCGACACCATCTTGGAGTCCGAGGCCGTGCTGATCACCCGGGCGGGAGCCGAGACGCCGGCCGGGCTCGAGGTCTTCCAGCGGCGGCTCGAGGGCGTCCTGGTGGCGCGGTCCTACGTGATGATGGACTACGACATCCGCACCGAGCGGGTCGAGAAGGCCGTTGCGCTCACGCCCGGCATCGAGAGCCCGACGATCTCGGCGCTGCACCGCGAGGGCTGGGTCGCCGTACGTTCGATGGTCCCGCGGGACGGTGCCCAGCGGCTCATGGACGAGCTGTGGGAGATCGGCGCGCGAGGCATCCTCGTCACGGACATCCATGCCTGCCGGCTCTGACCCGCAGGCCCTGCCCGTGACCTTCCGCCCTCTCGGCGTTCGGATCGCGGTGCTCGTGCTCGGCGCGCTCCTGGTGGCCGTCTGCGCTGGTATCTGGTTCGCCTTCCCCCAGCACGTCCGTGACCAGTTCACGGTCTTCCAGCGGCTCACCCTCCTCGCCTTCGGCGTTGCTGCGGCTGCAAGTGGTTACGCCTTGGCCAGGTCCCGCGTCGTGGCGAGCGCCGAGGGGGTCCTCGCCGTCAACGGCTACCGCTCTCATGCCTACCCCTGGGACCAGATCGCCGGCGTGACCCTTCGCGCGGGTGGCCCCTGGGCGATCCTCGAGCTCGCTGACGGGTCGACCGCGGCTGCGATGGGCATCCAGGGCTCCGACGGCTCCCGCGCCGTAGCACAGGTGAAGGAGCTGCGCGCGATCATGCGTTCGCGCCAAGGCGGCCGCGCGAGCTGAAATTCGGGTGCGTCCGAGTCGGCGGCGCCCCTAGCCTCGTCGCCGTGAGTACCCAGCCGCAGCTGCGCCCCCTGACCACTACCGACATCCCAGCCTGGAACCGGCTCCTCGCGGAGGTCGAGAAGGTCGACCAGACAGGCGAGCACTACAACGAGGCCGACCTGGCCGAGGAGATGGCCAATCCCGACGTCGAGATCGGGAAGGACATCGTCGGTGCCTTCGTCGGCGACGACCTCGTCGGCCACTTCACGGTGTACCCGCGGACGGCGGCGGGGGAGCTCCACAAGGTCGGCATGGACGGCAACGTCCGCCCCGACATGCGCGGTCGAGGGATCGGGACGCTGCTCGCCACCGCGATGCGACGCCGTGCGCTCGAGATCCACGCCGAGCGCCACCCCGACCTCACCGCGCTGCTCATGTCGCGCGGACTCTCCGGCAACACGGCCCAGCGGCAGCTCATGGCGGACATCGGCCTCCTGCCGGAGCGCTGGAGCTTCGTCATGCGTGCGGACCTCTCGCGCGAAGCCAAAGCGCCCGCGCTGGTCACGGAGGGGCTCGAGCTGCGCAGGTACGACGAGTCGCTCGACGCCGCCATGCACGAGGCGCACAACGCCGCTTTCGTCGACCACCCGAACTTCACGCCGTGGACGGGCTCGATGTGGAAGCAGTGGGTCACGGACAGCCGGAACTTCCGCCCGCAGCTGAGCTTCGTAGTCGTCGACCCGGCCGGATCCGACGAGGTCGTCGCCTACGTCCAGACCAACGAGTACGACGCCTACTACGCGATGACCGGGAAGCGCGAGGCCTACGTCGCCAAGGTCGGCACCCGTCGTGAGTACCGCGGCCGGGGGCTGGCGAGCACCCTGCTGTCGCGCGCGCTCGCCGAGTACCGGTCAGCCGGCTACGACGAGGCCTCGCTCGACGTCGACTCCGAAAACCCGACCGGCGCTCTCGGGATCTACGAGCGGGCCGGCTTCGAGGTGGAGAGCCGCTGGACCGACTACGCCGCGAAGGTCGCCCCATGAGCTGACGGGCGGGTGACCTACCGGGGCAGGTGTCAGACCAGCACTGACTGCTCGCCGGTGCCTGTGCCGTCGACGAGCACGTCTGCCCGCTCCCTGGTGCGCTCGCGGCGGAAGAGCGCGTCCTCGTCGAGCATCCACTGCCGCCACTGGGGACGGACCTGCTCGCCGTCCCTGGCGATGCCTCGAGCCAGACGCAGGTCCCTCGGTGCCTCGACCCACACGAGCGTGGTGATCGACGAGGAGTAGGACGACGCGCCGGAACCGACGCCGTCGACGACGAGGAAGTCCGCGGGCGGCACGACGCGCTCCTCGGCGAAGCGGTCGAGCTCCCAGTCGTAGCGGCGATACCGCCCCGGCCTGCCGTCGCCCAGAGGAGCGAGCACGTCCCGGTCGAGCGTCTCGCCGACCCGCGCAAGGCCGCCCCAGCCCTCCAGCAGGTCGTCGAGGTGGATCAGGTGCGCGCTGCCGAACGCCGATGCCGCCGCGAGGACCGCCCGGCCGAGCGTGGACTTCCCCGACCCGGCGGGGCCATCGATGCAGATGAGCCGGCCGGCGCCGAGGGTGGGCTCGGTGCTGCGTGCCCGTTGCAGCACGACTCGCGCGACCTCGACGACACGTGCATGCCACGGGTTGGCTGCGTCGTGCTCGAGCGTGCTGTGGCTCACGAGATGCCGTGTCGCTTGAGGATCGCCTCGATGTCGGCCATGTCGTCGTCGCCGGCCGCGGTGCCCGTCGTACCCGTCGGCTTGGCCGGACTCCGCGTGGTCTTGCCGGGCAGCGCCTGAGCCGAGCCCTTCGGTGCTCGGGTCACGCCCCGGCGCCGCAGGACGCCGGCCAGGAAGAAGAGCGCCATCGAGGCGGCCGCCAGGATCACACCCAGCCAGACCATCGGGCTGAACGCGAGGCGCGTCGCCCACGAGACGAGGGCGTCGCCGATCTCCCAGATCAGGCGGAGGGTCCCCGTGAGGTACGCGGCCGCCGGCAGAAGCGTGACCGCGAGCATGCGGAGGCCTGCGACCGGCCCTCGGAGGCGCCAGAACGCGACCGTGCCGACCAGACCTGCGAGGGTCAGGATCAGGGTCAGTGCCTGCCAGGTGATGCTGTCGAACGAGGCCACGTCCCCAGCCTGTCACACCCGAGGTCACCTGCAAGGCCAGGCGTTGTCAGACTGTCCTGATGCGCACGATCCCAGACCCGGGCTTCGCCGGGGACGACGGTTCGGTCGACGCGGAGGTGGCCGCTGCGCTGGCTGCCTACGACGCCGACCCCGACGGACTGCACCACCGCACGCTGGCGGTGCTCCAGGACAGCCGTCTCCTCGTGCCGGTCGTCGCGGTGCTCGGGGACGTGGAGTACGACGACCAGGGGCTCGCGCACGACAAGACCTCTGACATGGCGACGGTCCTGATGCGAGGGCGTGACGGCCGTATGGCGCTGCTCGCCTTCACGGGAAGCGAGTCCCTGCACCGGTGGAACGCCGAGGCGCGTCCCGTGCCCGTCTCGGCGCGTCAGGCAGCAGAGGCCGCCGTACACGACGACGCGGCCGCGCTGCTGGTCGACGTCGCCGGGCCGGTGATGCTGGTGGTCGAGGGGGAGGACCTGCGCTCGCTGGCCGAGGGCTACCGCCTCGTGCGGGCCGGGGACGGCTGGGCCTGGGCGCGGGTCAGCGACGCCGAAGGGGACGAACCGGGCCGGTGAGTTTCTCGCCCGGCCCCTCGCCAGGGGAGTCCTCGATGTCCGAGGCCTCCCGGAAGGCGAGCTGGAGGCTTCGCAGCCCGTCACGCAGCGGTGCGGCGTGATGGTGGCCCATGCGCGGAGCGGCTGCCGTGACCAGACCGGCCAGCGCCTCGATCAGGGTCCTGGCCTCGTCGAGGTCGACGTGGTCGGGCAGGTCCTCCGCGAGGCCGAGGTTCACGGCGGCGGAGCTCATCAGGTGCAGTGCGGCGGTTGAGACGATCTCGATCGCGGGGACGTCGGCGATGTCGCGGGAGGACGGGGCGCTCCCGTCGGCGGGCATGTCGGTCATGCGGGCAAGGGTGTCACGTCCGCGACGATGTGCGTGCGGCGGCAGTCTCTTGCTAACATGGCCGCGACCGATCTCACGGATCGGCTGTCTGTGTGGTCCGGATGGAACAACCGGAGCGTGCAGATGGTTGATCAGCACGAGATCTGACAAGCGGAGACACTCTCCCACCCGCATCGACACGAGTCGTCGGGTCCGGTCGCGAGAAGCGCAGTGCGACGGCGTATGCCCCGCTCGGTGACTCTCGCCAGGCGCCTTTTGGCCGTGCGGTGCACCACCGTCACGACCGGTCAGGTGTCGAGGCTGGCTTCCGCTTGTTTGTCAGGCGGAGGCCTTTTTTCGTTGTCCGGTGAACATCCGGGCCACGATCGACAAGGGTTCTGCGTGACTGGTCAGCCACCGTAGACCCACCCCAGGAGGACCCATCAGCACAGAGCTGCGCATCAACGACCGGATCCGGGTACCCGAGGTCCGGCTCGTCGGCCCGAACGGCGAGACCGTCGGCATCGTCCGGATCGACGATGCCCTTCGACTCGCGCAGGAGGCAGACCTCGACCTGGTCGAGGTTGCCCCGACGGCGCGTCCGCCCGTCTGCAAGCTCATGGACTACGGCAAGTTCAAGTACGAGAACGCGCAGAAGGCACGCGAGGCACGTCGTAACCAGACGAACGTGGTCATCAAGGAGATGAAGCTCCGGCCGAAGATCGACGCGCACGACTACGAGACCAAGAAGGGTCACGTCGTGCGGTTCCTCAAGGCCGGGGACAAGGTGAAGATCACGATCATGTTCCGCGGTCGTGAACAGCACCGTCCCGAGCTCGGGTTCCGGCTGCTGCAGCGCCTCGCGGAGGACGTGGGCGACCTGGGGTTCGTGGAGTCGGCACCCAAGCAGGACGGTCGCAACATGATCATGGTGCTCGGGCCGCACAAGAAGAAGTCCGAGGCCAAGGCAGAGGTCAAGGCAGAGAAGGCGGAGAAGGCTGCAGAGCGGGAGGCCGAGAAGGCCGCCGAGCACGCGGAGCGCTCAGCCGGTGCGACCGCGGAGCCGGCCGAGCCGAAGAAGCCGCGTCGTCGTTCC
>DATGYO010000101.1:0-21288 GCA_035297905.1 Nocardioidaceae bacterium | reverse complement strand
CCGAGCCGGATCGACTCGTCGCGGATCGGCACGTCGCGGGGCTCAGGCACGGTTCGCATTCTCCCCCCGTTGCCGGGCGACGGCGACGCCCCCCTGCGTGGACAACGGCACATGTGTGCTGTTCTGACACCCTCGGGCCGGTCCGGGGCGTCACAACGGCACACCTGAGCCGTTCTGCCTCCCTCAGCGGACCAGCACGGTCACGGCATGGATGAGCACACCGACCAGGCCACCGACGATGGTGCCGTTGATGCGGATGAACTGGAGGTCCCGGCCGACGTACAGCTCGATGCGCCGAGCCGCCTCCTTGCCGTCCCAGCGGTCGATGGTGTGGGTGATGACGGCGGTGAGCTCGTCGCCGTAGCGGCCGACCACGAAGACCGCGAGGTCCGCGGCATGACCGTCGAGCCGCTCCCGCAGCTTCTCCTCGGTGACCAGCCGTGCGCCGAACCGGGTGAGCTCGAGCACGCCACGGTGACGCAGCGGTCCCTCGTCGTCCTCGAGCGACTTCAGGAGTGCGGTGCGGAAGGCGTTCCACAGCGACGTCGCGGTGACCACGACCTGCGGGTGGTCGAGGACCCTCTCCTTGAGCCGCTCGGCGCGCTCCTGCGTCGCCTCGTCGTGCAGCAGGTCGTGCGCGAGCTGGGCGAGCAGGCTGTCGAGGGCCGTGCGCGCATGGTGGTACGGGTCCTTGCGGATGTCCTCGACCCAGGCGACGAGCTCGACGTGGAGCCGGTGGGTGACCCGCTCGTTGATCGCCTGGGGGGACCACCAGGGCGCCCGCTCCCCGACGATCTCCGAGAACGTCTCCTCGTTCTCCACCAGCCAGCGGTGGGCCTCCTCGAGGGCGAGGTCGACCAGGCCGTGGTGGGCACCGTCCGCGAGCACCTCCTCCAGGAGGCTGCCGGCGATCGGGCTGATCGGCTCCTCCTTGAACCGCGGCAGCAGCACGTCGGACACCAGCGCCGCCATGTCCTCGTCGCGGACCCGCCGCAAGCCGACCTGCAGCACGCTCGCCACCTCGTCGACGACCCGCTTGCTGTTCTCGGGTTCCACGAGCCAGTGGCCGACACGTTCGCTGATCCTCGCCAGCGCGATCCGGTCGCGGATCACCGTCTCTTGCAGGAAGTTGGCGCCGACGAACTCCTGGAGGCTGCGGCCCAGCTCGTCCTTGCGGTTGGGCACGAGCGCCGTGTGGGGAACCGGCAGGCCCAGCGGGTGCTTGAACAGAGCCGTCACCGCGAACCAGTCCGCCATCGCGCCGACCATCGACGCCTCCGCGCCGGCGTTCACGAACCCGAGAAAGCCCTCCTGGCCGAGCGTGAGCAGGTAGACGGCGGCGGCGAACAGGAGCAGCGACACGGCGAGGGTGCGCATCCGCCGCAGCGCGACCCGGCGGTTCTCGTCGAGTGCGGGGTCGGCGCCGAGGTCGAGGGTCGGGGTCGTCGTCACGCGCCCGAACGTACTACGCGTCGTCTCACGTCGACGGAGGGGCGGTGACCGCGTCATCCCCCACGAGCAGCGTCGGCGTGATGCCGGGTACGACGCTCACCGCGACCGCCGTACCGACAGGATGCCGGACCGCGTGGGGCTGCCAGGACCGGAGCGTGCGCCCCGACGCCAGCCTGACCGTGTGCAGCACGAACGCACCGTGGTACTCCACGGCGACGACGTGCGCGGGCGAGGCCGGGTCGATGGTCAGCGCCACCTCGTGCGGGCGAAGCACCACGTCGACGTCACAGTCGGTGTTGGCCCAGCCCGGGACCGTGGACACCACACCGATCTCGCAGGTGAGCAGCGCGTCGCGGACGTGTGCCGGCAGGAAGTCCGCGTCGCCCATGAAGGAGGCGACGAAACGCGAGGCAGGATGCTCGAACACCCGCTCCGGGGTGTCGGCCTGCTCGACGCGTCCGCCCCGCATCACCACGACGCGGTCGCCGACGGACAGCGCCTCGGTCTGGTCGTGGGTCACGAGCATGCCGGTCGTGCCCGTCTCCCTGAGCACCTCGA
This sequence comes from Nocardioidaceae bacterium, assembly GCA_035297905.1. GTDB lineage: Bacteria > Actinomycetota > Actinomycetes > Propionibacteriales > Nocardioidaceae > Nocardioides_C. The sequence continues at coordinate 19,278 of DATGYO010000101.1, read as the reverse complement.
CCGTGTCGGCGCGCACCTGCGCCCGCAGGCTCTCGTCGAGGCTGGAGAAGGGCTCGTCGAGCAGCACGACGGCCGGCCGGGGCGCAAGGGCCCGGGCGAGGGCGACGCGCTGCTGCTCGCCGCCGGAGAGCTCGTGCGGGTACCTGCCGGCGAGGTGGCCCAGCCGCACCAGGTCGAGGACCTCCCCCACGCGGGCCTGGCGCTCCGAGCGCGACAGCCTGTCCAGCCCGAAGGCGACGTTCTGGGTCACGGTGAGGTGAGGGAAGAGCGCGTGGTCCTGGAAGACCAGGCCGACCCGCCGATGCTCGGGCTGCTGGAAGTGGCGTCGGTCGGCCACCACCTCGCCGGCGATCCGGATCGTGCCCTCGTCGGGCCGTTCGAGGCCTGCGACCAGGCGCAAGGTCGTGGACTTGCCGCAACCCGAGGGACCGATCAGCGTGATGAGCTCGCCCGGAGCCGCCCGCAGGTCGACGGACTCCGCCGCGACGACGGAGCCGTAGCGCTTCGAGATGCCGTCGAGCACCAGCGCCGGTGTCACATGGGCATGGCCGTGACCGGGAACGGCGGTCATCAGGTCGTCGACTCCCATCTCAGTGCACCCTTCTCGGCGCGTCCGCCACCCGGACCTGGCGGAACAGGAGGAAGACGGGGACCACCGCGACCGCGACGATCAGCAGAGCCGGCAGCGCCGCCTGCTGCCAGAAGTTCTCCGACGCCAGCTCGTAGACCCACACGGAGACGGTCGTGAAACCGAACGGACGCAGGAGCAGCACGATGGGCAGCTCCTTGACCGCGTCGATCATCACGAGCACGAGTGCGACGGCCACACCCGACCGGACCAGGGGCAGGTGCACCCGGGCCAGGATCCGCCGGGGGCTCGCGCCGAGGCTCATCGCGGAGAGCGTCATGTTCGGGGAGACCTTCGCGAAGCTGGCGTCCACGGCCTGGTAGGCGGGGGCGAGGAAGCGCACGACATAGGCGTAGAGGATGCCGATCACCGACCCGGTGACGACCAGGCCGGTGCCGCCGGGCACCCCGAGGTTCTTCAGCGCCGTGTCGAGGCCGGCGAAGGCGATGAGCACGCCGATGCCGATGACGGCACCAGGGACGGCGTAACCGAAGGTGGTGAGCTGCGCGGCCGATCGCACGACGCGGCCCCCGCCGAGGCGCAGCGCGTGTCCCATGCCCAGCGAGAGAAGGACGCAGCACGCGGCGGCGATGCTCGCCACGACCATGCTGTTCACGAGGTACTCCACGGAACGAGGGTCGAGCAAGCCGTCCGGGTCGCTCAGGGCGTCGCCGACCGCCCAGGCCAGCAGCCGCAGGACAGGTAGCACGAAGCCGGCGCCGAGCGCGAGCACGCCCAGCAGGGCGGCGCCCCAGCCGCGCCAACCAGCGAGCGACCGTGTCTCCAGGCCTTGGCCGCGGCCGCCCTTCTGGTGGTAGCGGGCACGGCCTCGCATCAGGCGTTCGCCCGCGAGGACGGCAACGGCGAAGAGGAGCACCAGACCCGAGAGCTGGGTCGCGGAGTGGAAGTCGAAGGTGCCCTTCCACACGAGGTAGACCCCGACCGACACGGTCTTCACGCCGAAGTACTGCACGGTGGCGAAGTCGGTGAGGACCTCCATCATCACCAGCGCCAGACCCGCCGCGATCGACGGCCGGGCCAGGGGAAGCAGCACCTTCCGGAACGCCCGGGCCCGGCTCGCGCCGAGGGTCCGCGCCGCGTCGTACGTGCTCCTGCCCTGCTCCGCGAGAGCGGCCCGGACGAGCAGGTAGACGTAGGGGTAGAGCGTGAGCGACATGACCACGATCGCGCCGGGCAGCGATCGGACGTCGGGGGTCCACACGTCCGACCCGAACAGCGAACGCACCGCTCCTTGCACCGGGCCGGAGATGTCGAAGGTGGAGAGGAAGACGAAGCCGAGGATGTACGCCGGCATCGCAAGCGGCAGCACGAGCAGCCACACCAGCACGTCGCGGAGCGGGAACCGGTAGGCGGTCACCAGCCAAGCCAGCCCCGCACCGACGACCAGCGTCCCCAGCCCGACGCCGAGCATGAGGAGGAGGGTCGTGACGACCATCCCGCCGAGCCCCCGCGGGAGGGAGGCCGAACCGGAGGCTGCGACGGCGTCCACGACCACAGCGACCACGGGCGTCGCCACCAGGGCGGCGATCACCAGCACGAGGAGCGACCACGTCGCGCGGCCGGTGCTGGTCGCCCGACGTGGTCTTCCCCCATCGGGGGCGGTGCGTGGGTCCACGAGGGCCCAGGACTCGGTCACTTGTAGCCGGCCTCCGCGAGGAGGTCGGTGGCCTCGGCGTTGAGCGTGCCGTACGCCTCCGGGTCCAGAGGCATCCGCTTGAAGGTCCCGAAGTCGGCGATCATCTGCTCCGGCTTCACCTCGGCGTTCACCGGGTACTCGTGGTTCCCGTCGACGAAGTCGCTCTGTCCCTTCGTGCCGAGCCACTCGATGAGCTGCTGGGCCTGCTTCGGGTTGTCGGAGGCCTTCACGACCCCCGCGCCGGAGATGTTGACATGAGCTCCCGCGCCCTCCTGGCTTGCCCAGTAGAGCTTGACGTCGAGGTCCGGTTGCTCGGTCAGCTTGCGCGCGTAGTAATAGTGGTTGACCAGCGCCACGTCACAGGCCCCCGAGTCGACCGCCTCGAGCAGCAGGATGTCGTTGCTCATGACCTGCACGTCGTTGGCGACCCAGCCCTTGACGATCTCGAGCGCCTTTCCGCGTCCGTAGAGGTCGATCAGGCTGGCGACGAGGGACTGGGTGTAGGCCTCGGTCTCGTCGCGCATGCACAGCCGGCCCTCCCACTTCGGGTCGGTGAGGCCGGCATAGGTGTCCTTCGGGTCGAACTCCGACGGATCCACGGCGTCGGGGTTGTAGGCGACGGTCCGGGCTCGCAACGCCAGGCCGTACCAACGGCCTCGCGGGTCACGGAGATCCGCGGGTACGGCGGTGTCCAGCTGTGGGGAGTCCAGCGGTGCCAGGACGCCCTCCTTGGCCGCGTTCCACAGGTTGCCGGCGTCCACGGTCATGTACACGTCGGCGGGCGTGCCGTCGCCCTCGGCCTTCAGTCGTTGGAGCAGCTCGGCATCGTCGCCGTAGAGGAAGTCCACGGTGAGGCCGGTCTCCTTGGTGAACTCCTTGAACGCCTCCTCGAGGTCGTAGTGCCGGGCGGAGTACACCTGGATGTCGGCCGGTTGGTCCCCGACCCCGAGGACGCCGCACCCGGAGAGCGCGGCAGCCAGCGCGGCTACAGCACCGGACAGGGCGAGCAGGGGGCGTCGGCGCATCGGGCCTCTCCTCACGAGCACTCGAGGCTCGGGACGACAACAATTTCCTAAGGTAAGCCTAACCTCTCCAGCGATCCCTGCTCGACGAGGCCTGCGTCACAAGGTTTCGGGCCCAACGGCCCTACGGGTCGCCTTCCGCTTGGAGGAGCGTGATGAATGGGGAAGCAGACCCAAGGAGAGCGCCATGAACGAGCGGGAAGGATTCGACGCACAGCAAGAGGCCAAGCGGGAGACCCTCGGTCGCTCGGACCGGTCGACGCGCGAACGCATCTGGGAAGGCCTCACGAGGTACCTCTCCGCGGAGGCGCTGCACGCACGCAAGGGCGCCGCCTCCGAGAAGAAGACGGAGGACCAGGACCGGCGGAGGCCGTGATGACCGCGGCCACTGAGGCCTCGGTCACCGGCGCATGGGCCGCGGCCCGCCGTGAGCTCGACGGGCTCCCCGACGGGCGTGGGCTGAACATCGCGTACGAGGCCGTGGACCGTCATGTCGTCCACGGCCACGGCGGCAGGACCGCTCTTCGCGTCATCGGTGCCGACGAGTCGGCCACGGAGACCACCTACTCGGAGCTGGCCCTGCTCACCGCTACTTTCGCCAACGTCCTGGACACCCTTGGCGTCAAGCCCGGCGAGGCTGTCTTCTCCTTGCTCGGCCGCGGGCTCGACATCTGCGTCACAGCACTCGGCACGTTGAAGCACACCTCCGTCTTCTGCCCGCTCTTCACCGCCTTCGGCCCCGAGCCGATCCGTCAGCGGCTCCAGCTCGGGCACGGCCGCGTCCTCGTCACCACGACGGAGCTCTACCAACGACGGATCGCGCAGCTGCGCAAGGAGCTCCCGGAGCTCGAGCACGTGCTGCTCGTGGACGCCGACACCGACCGCCCCGACGACACGTTGTCGCTGCACGCGTTGCTCGACCACGCCTTCAGCTTCTACGACATCCCTCCCACCGAGCCCGACACACCGGCTCTGCTGCACTTCACCAGTGGTACGACGGGCACGCCCAAGGGCGCTCTCCACGTGCACGAGGCGGTGGTCGCCCACCACGCCACGGCCGCCTCTGCCCTGGGCCTCCGCTGGGACGACGTGTTCTGGTGCACCGCAGACCCGGGCTGGGTCACCGGGACGTCGTACGGGATCATCGCGCCGCTGACCCACGGGGCGACCGTCGTGGTCGACGCCGGTGAGTTCGGCGCGCGCCGGTGGTACCGGATCCTCCAGGACCAGAAGGTCACGGTCTGGTACACCGCCCCTACGGCCCTGCGGATGCTGATGCGGGCCGGCGCCGAGCTCGTCGCCGACTACGACCTCTCCGCGCTGCGGCACATCGCCAGCGTGGGCGAGCCGCTGAACCCCGAGGTGGTCGTCTGGGCCCAGGAGACCTTCTCGCGGCCCGTGCTCGACAACTGGTGGCAGACCGAGACCGGCGCGATCATGATCAGCAACCGGCCCGAGGTCCCCGTCCGGCCCGGCTCGATGGGCCATCCGTGCCCGGGCGTCGAGGCGACCATCCTCGCGCGCGACGAGAACGGTCGCGTCATCGTCGAGGACTGCGAGGTCACCGAGCTCGGTCCGGGCGGCACCGGCGAGCTCGCGCTCCGGCCGGGATGGCCGTCGATGTTCCGGACCTACCTCGGCGAGGAGGAGCGCTACCAGCGCTGCTTCGTCGGCGGCTGGTACCTGACCGGCGACCTCGCGCGCCGCGACGAGGACGGCTACTTCTGGTTCGTCGGCCGCGGCGACGACGTGATCAAGTCCGCCGGCCACCTGATCGGGCCGTTCGAGGTCGAGAGCGCCCTGATGGAACACCCAGCGGTCGCCGAGGCCGGGGTCATCGGAAAGCCCGACCCGGTCGCCGGTGAGGTGGTCAAGGCGTTCGTCACGCTGCGCGACGGTGTCGAGCCGAGCGAGGACCTGCGGATGCAGCTCGTCGCCTTCGGCCGGCGCCGCCTCGGCTCGGTGGCGCCGCGCGAGGTCGTCTTCGACCAGCACCTCCCCCACACCCGCAGCGGCAAGGTCATGCGGCGCCTGCTCAAGGCACGTGAGCTCGGCCTGCCCGAGGGCGACCTCTCCACGTTGGAGCGTGACTGATGAGCAGACGGCCAGCAGCGGTGACGAACCGCTCCCAAGCCCAGGCGCCCTCCCCCACGGCGACGCTCGACGAGTCGGCGAGCCGGGACCGGAGTCATCATGTGTCGCTGCTTCGGGAGATGACCCGGATCCGGCTGTTCGAGGAGCGCTGCGTGGAGCTGTACAGCTCCGGGAACATCCGGGGGTTCCTCCACGTCGCGATCGGCGAGGAGGCCGTCGCAGTCGGTGTCATGCAGACGCTGACCGCCGAGGATGCCGTGGTCTCGACCTACCGCGAGCACGGGCACGCCTTGGCGCGCGGGGTGCCGATGGACACGGTGATGGCCGAGATGTACGGCAAGGTCACCGGTTGCAGCCGCGGACGTGGCGGGTCGATGCACCTGTTCGACGTGGGCAGGCGGTTCTACGGTGGGAACGCGATCGTCGGCGGGGGTCTGCCACTGGCCATCGGGCTCGCCCTCGCCGACAAGATGCAGGGCCGTCCTGCCGTGACCGCCTGCTTCTTCGGTGACGGCGCGTTCGCCGAGGGCGAGTTCCACGAGTGCGTGAACCTCGCCGCCCTGTGGCGCCTACCGGTGCTCTTCGCCTGCGAGAACAATTTCTACGCGATGGGCACCGCGATCGCGCGCGCACAGGCCCAGACCGATCTGGCCCTCCGGGCGGCGTCGTACGGCATCGCCTCCTGGGCCGTGGACGGCATGGACGTCCTCGCCGTCGAGGAGGCCTCCCGCAAAGCCGTGGACCGGATCCGCAACGGCGGCGGACCCTGCTTCCTCGAGCTGCGGACCTACCGGTTCCGGGCGCACTCGATGTACGACCCGGACCGCTACCGCGACAAGGCAGAGATCGCGCGCTGGAAGGAGCGCGACCCGCTCGAGCTCCTCGCTCGGCGCCTGAGCGACGACGGGACGCTCACCCCCGGTGACCGCGAGAACATGACCGTGCAGGTCAACGCGGAGGTGGATCAGGCCGTCCAGGCCGCCGAGGCTGCGCCGTTCGAACCGGTCGAGGACCTGACCCGCTTCGTCTACTCGGAGCCGGTCGAGGAGGTGGCACGATGACCGCCGCGACCACGATGCCCACGACCATCCCGGCGACTGCCGCGAAGGCGGGGACTGTCGAGACCACCTACCGCGAGGCGCTGCGTGAGGCGATCCGGGAGGCCATGCAGAAGGACGACCGGGTCTTCTTGATGGGTGAGGACGTGGGCATGTACGGCGGCTGCTTCGCCGTCAGCCTGGGCCTCCTCGAGGAGTTCGGACCCGAACGCATCCGGGACACACCGCTCTCGGAGTCAGGCTTCGTCGGGGCGGGCATCGGCGCCGCGATCGCTGGGATGCGGCCGATCGTCGAGATCATGACGGTCAACTTCAGCCTGCTCGCCCTCGACCAGATCCTCAACAACGCAGCCACCCTGCTGCACATGTCAGGCGGCCAGGTGCACGTGCCGCTGGTGATCCGGATGACCACTGGCGCCGGCCGCCAGCTCGCGGCACAGCACTCGCACAGCTTCGAGGGCTGGTATGCCCACATCCCCGGGATCAAGGTGGTCGCGCCCGCGACCCTCGAGGACGCCCGCGGCATGCTGTGGACGGCACTCCAGGACCCGGACCCGGTGCTGCTGTTCGAGCACGGGTCCCTCTACAACATGAGTGGGACGCTGGCCGAGGATGCCGGTCCCGTGGACATCCAGCGGGCCGTCGTACGACGGCCGGGCCGTGACCTGACCCTGGTCAGCTACGGCGGCTCGCTGCCCAAGACCCTCGCGGCCGCCGAGTCGCTCGCCGCGGACGGCATCGAGGCCGAGGTGCTGGACCTGCGGGTCCTGCGGCCGTTGGACGACGAGACGATCACCGACTCGGTACGCCGGACGCACCGGGCGGTCATCGTCGACGAGGGATGGCGCAGCGGAGGCCTCTCGGCCGAGATCAGCGCGCGGCTGACGGAGCAGTGCTTCTACGACCTCGACAGCCCGGTCGAGAGGGTGTGCTCGGCCGAGGTACCGATGCCGTACGCCAAGCACCTCGAGGACGCAGCGCTGCCGCAGCCGGAGACGATCGCCGCCGCCGGTCGCAAGGTGGTGGGGTGAGGTGCCCGAGTTCAAGATGCCCTCGCTCGGCGCCGACATGGACTCCGGCACGCTCGTCGAGTGGCTCGTCAAGCCAGGCGACACCATCCACCGCGGGGACCCGATGGCCGTCGTGGACACCGACAAGTCGGCGATCGAGGTGGAGTCGTTCGACGACGGGGTGGTCGAGTCGTTCCTGGTCGAGCCCGGGACGCGGGTGGCTGTCGGTACGCCGCTCGCCTCGCTGACTGCCCTCGGTGCTACGGCCGCCGCACCCGCTCCCGCCGTACCCGTACCCGCTCCCGCTACTGCCGGCACAGAACACGCGGCGGCGCCTGCGCCGACCGTGGTGGCCGAGACGAAGAAGCCGCGGCGGATCGGGGCTCCCCCGCTGCGGCACCACGCCGCCGAGCTCGGGGTCGACCTGGCGCAGGTGACCGGGTCGGGCGCCCACGGGGAGGTCACCCGGCGCGACGTCGACCGGGCGGCGGCCGGACGCGCCCGCCGGGTCTCCCCCTACGCGAGGCGCCTCGCGGGCGAGCTGGGCGTGGACCTCACCGAGCTGGCCGGCTCCGGGAGAGGCGGCTCGATCCGGGCTGACGACGTCCTCGGAGCGGTGGCGGCCCGGGCCAGGACATCAGCCCCCGAAGAAAGGGCTGTGGAGGAGACCGCGACATCTCGGGGCGAGGCTCCACCGGCCGCCGCAGCAGCAGCCGCCCCTGCGCCGTCCGTCGCCGCGCTCACGCCGCGCACCGGCTCGTCACGCGCCACGATCGCTGCGTTGATGTCCCGCGCGAAGCGGGAGATCCCGCACTACTACGTGGCCACGACCGTGGACCTCGCGGCCCTCACGGGATGGCTGCGAAGGACCAACCGCGAGCGGGCAGTGAGCGACCGCCTCGTGCCCGCCGCTGCGCTCCTGAAAGCCACTGCACTCGCGGCCCGGGCTCACCCCGAGCTCAACGGGTTCTGGGTCGACGACCGGTTCGTGCCCGGCGACGACGTACACCTCGGGGTCGCTGTCGCCGTCCGGGACGGCGCCCTCGTCGCCCCGGCGATCCACCACACCGCTGACCTCGAGCTCCCCGAGCTGATGGCCGCCCTCCGCGACCTGGTCAAACGGGCCCGTGCCGGCCGGCTGCGTCGCGCTGAGCTGGCCGACCCGACGCTGACGGTGACCGACCTCGGGGACCAGGGCGTCGAGGAGGTGATCGGCGTGATCTACCCGCCGCAGGTCGCGTTGCTCGGCGTCGGTCGCATCACCGACCGGCCCTGGGCGGTGGACGGGCTGATCGGTGTCCGGCCCACCGTGCGGCTGACCCTCTCCGGAGACCACCGCGCCACCGACGGGGCGACAGGCGCGCGGTTCCTCAACTACCTCGAAGGCCTGTTGCAGCAACCGGAGGAGCTATGAGCATCACCCAGGACGAGGGGCGGGACATGGTCGCCCGAGCGGTGCGTGAGATCGTCCCCGACGCCGACGTCGGAGCCGTCTCGCCCGACGCCGACCTTCGCCGTACCTTCGAGCTCGACTCGCTCGACTTCCTCAGCTTCGTCGAGCTCCTCGTCAAGGACAGCGGCGTGCGCATCGACGAGGACGACTACCCCGAGCTCGCCACCACCGCGGGATGCGTCGACTTCCTGGTGCGACGAAGCAGCTGATCCCCGATGAGCTCTGCGCGCGACACCGCCCCGCAGACCGGCCCCGAAGTGCCCAGACCTGAAGTGCCCGGACCTGAAGTGCCCGGACCTGAAGTGCCCAGGGCGGTCATCCTCCTGGTCGGTCTCGCCGCAGGGTTCCTCGTCGTCGCCGGGCTGCGCAACCTCTCGGACCTGGTGGGGCCGATCTTCCTCGCCTTCGTGCTGGTCATCGCGACCCAGCCCATGCGCGACGCAGCGGAGCGTCACGGCCTCCCAGGCTGGCTCGGAAGCTCGGCGGCGATCATCACCATCTACGCCGGTCTCGTCGCCCTCACCCTGGCCATGACCGTGGCGGTCGCGCGCTTCGCCACCCTCCTGCCGTCCTACGAGGCCCAGGCGAACCGGCTGGTCGACACCGTCGTGTCCTGGCTCGCCGACCAGGGCGTCGGTGACGCCCAGATCCAGCAGCTGGTGGGCGGCTTCGACCTCGGCCGGCTGGTCGAGCTTGCCGGCAGCCTCGCAACTGGGCTGCTCGGTCTGCTCACCAGTCTCTTCCTCGTGATCACGCTGATCCTCTTCATGGTGGCCGACTCGGCGACATTCGCGGCGCGGTTGCGCAGGCTGCCCCCGGGACATGCGCGGCTCACCGCGGCACTGTCCTCCTTCGGCGTGGCAACACGTCGCTACCTCGTCGTCTCCACCGTGTTCGGCCTGGTGGTCGCCGTGCTGGACACCGTCGCGCTCGTGTGGCTGGGGGTGCCGGTGGCGCTGCTGTGGGGCCTGCTGGCGTTCATCACCAACTACATCCCCAACGTCGGCTTCCTGATCGGCCTGATCCCGCCGGCGGTGATCGGCCTGCTCGAGGGCGGTCCGCGCCTCATGATCTACGTGATCGTGGTCTACTGCGTGCTCAACGTCGTCATCCAGAGCGTGATCCAGCCGAAGATCGTCGGCGACGCGGTGGGTCTGTCGAGCACGATCACGATGGTGTCGCTGGTCTTCTGGGCCTACACGATGGGCGCCATGGGCGCGCTCATGGCGGTGCCGCTGACCCTCTTCGCCAAGGCGCTGCTCGTCGACTCCGACCCCAGGTTGACCTGGCTCACCCCGCTGATGTCGGGCGCCGATCCGGGGCGGCGCCCGTGGCGGCGCGCGGCGGACGGGCCGCGGGTACGACGAGGGCGGAAGGCACGAGCAGGACCGCGACCAGCAGGAGAGCGTTGAGCACGCCGACCTGGTCGCCCAGGAAGCCGAGGACCGGCGGCCCCGCCAGGAAGGCGGTGTACCCGATGGTGGAGACGACGCTGACCCGGGCTGCGGCGTGCACCGGCTCGTCGGCCGCGGCGCTCATGCCCACCGGGAACCCGAGGGAGGCCCCGAGCCCCCACAGCACGATGCCCAGGACGACAAGGCCCGCCACCTGTCCGAGGACGACGAGGAGAATCCCGGCCGCTGCGATTGCCATGCTCGTCCACAGCACCGGCAGCCGGCCGAAGCGGTCCAGGGCCCCGACCCCGCCGACACGTCCCGCCGTCATCGCAGTCACGAACAGCGCGAAACCGCTCGCGCCGACGTAGGCCGGCACGTCGTACCCGTCCACGAGCGCAACCGCCAGCCAGTCGTTGGCGACGCCCTCGGTGAGCGCCATCGCCAGCACCATCAGCCCGATCGCGAGCGTGCGTGGCTCGAGCCAGGCTCGCCAGGGGCTGCGCCGCTCGGTCTCCTGGTGCTCCTCGGCTACCGGCAGGAACCGGCGTACGGCGACCGGCGGCACGACCGCGACGAGGAGCGCAGCTAGGCCGAGATGCCACTGCATCGGTACGTCGAACGCGGCCGCCGCCGCACCCGCCGCCGCACCGGCCACCGTGCCGAGGCTGAATGCCGCGTGGAACCGGGGCATGATCGTCCGCCCGAGCCGGTGCTCGACCGCCGCTCCCTCCACGTTCATGGCGACGTCCCAGGTCCCGGAGCCGAACCCGAGCATCAGCAGACCGGCCGCGGTGACCCACACCAGGTCCAGCAGGCCCGCACCGGCGCCGGTCAGGGCGAGCCCCACGGCGTCGAGGACGGCGGCCGCGCCGACGACCCGCCCGGCACCGAAGCGGTGCACCCAGATGCCCGCCGTCGGGAGAGCGACCACGGACCCCAGCGAGAGCGCGAGCAGCAGGACCCCGAGCTGCCCCGGGCTCAGCCCCAACGCGGCGCGAGCCTCCGGGATGCGCGACACCCAGGACGCGAACGCGAAACCGTTGAGCGCGAAGACGGTCGCGACGGCGTTGCGGGCATGCAGAGCGGGGATGTCGAGGGTGCGCACAACGCCCCATTGTCCCCGCCCGGCTCACAGCTGTGGCAGGACCTCTTCCTCGGAGAGGAGGCGCTCCTCCACCTTCGGCGCGTGGCGTCCGTGCTGCGGCGCGATCTCGACGGCGCACTTGCCCTCGCGGATCAGCATCCGGGCGAGAGAACCCAGGTACACGCCGAGCGGCGCTCCGTGACCGCGCCGACCCACCACGATCAGGTCGGCGGTCTCGGTGGCGGCGACCAGGGCCGGACCCACGAACTCGTGACGAAGGTCGATCTCGACCTCGACCTCGGGGTAGACCTCACGGAACGGCGCGATCGTCTTCTCCATCTGGTCCTGGGCAGAGGCCATCCAGTCCTCGACCGTGACCTGGGAGAAGCTGATGTCGTCGTAGGCCGTGGGAAGCCGCCAGGCGTGCAGGACGACTAGTCTGGCGTCCCGAAGGCGTGCCTCACGGAAGGCGAGGTCCAGTGCGTCGTGGGAAGCGTCGGACTCGTCCACACCGACGAGGATCCGACCCCGCTCGTCACCCCGCTTCCACGTGTCCGGGACGCTGATCACGGGGCAGTGTGCCCGGGCGGCGGTGCCTGTGGTGGTGGAGCTGGTGAGGATCCGTCCGGTGAAGGTCCGGGACCGATGACCGAGGACGATCAGCGATGCCTTCTCCCCCGCGTCGACCAGCACGCCGACCCGGCTGCCCGCCTTGACCGACGTACCCACGTCGACCTCGGGGTCGAGCTCCTGCGCCAGCTTCTCGGCGTCCTCGACCAGGCGGCGCCCCACCTCGGTGAACGCCTCGACGCTGTACAGCGGCAGCATCGCCGCCATGGGCGCGGTCTCGTGGATCGCGTGCACGAGGGTGATTCCGCAGCCTCGACGACGGGCCTCGACCACGGCGTAACGCACCGCCCGGTCGCTCTGCTCGCTGCCGTCGACGCCGACGACGATGGGCAGGGTTGTCTCCTTGACCATCTCAGGCCTCCTGTTCCCTCACCTCCAGACTGCGCCGCGAGCAGGCAGGACGGGAGTGCCGGCAGTCACCCCGCCCGAGGGACGTTCGGCCCTGTATGGACATGTACGTCCCGCTGCACGATGTGGTCACAGGTTGGACTTGCAGGAGGACAAGGGGGTGGCTGCGATGCTGGTACGCGACGTGATGACCCGCCCCGCGATCACTGTGTCGGCAGGGGCCTCGGTCAAGGACGGCCTGCGATTGCTCGACCAGCACCGGGTCACGGCCATGCCGGTGGTGACCCCCGACGGCCGCCTGCTCGGCATCGTCAGCGAGGCCGACCTGCTGCGAGACGCGGTCCGGCACGACGAGCGCACCTCCCTGATCCCCCACGAGCACACGCACAGCCAGCCGCGCAGCGTCGAGGACGTGATGTCGATGCTGTCGATGACCGTCAGCCCCGACAGCGACCTCAGCGACGCGGTGGAGCTGATGACCTCGACCGCGGTGAAGAGCCTTCCGGTCGTGGACGACGGGCAGGTCGTGGGCATCGTGAGCCGCAGCGACATCGTGCACCTCCTCGCGCGGAGCGACGACCGGATCTGTGCCGAGATCGACGAGCTGCTGCGCAGCGCCGGGCTGGAGTACCTGGTCGAGGTCGAGGACGGCCGCTGTGTCCTCGAGGGGCCGTCCGAGCCGCACTATCGGCGGGTCGCGGAGGTCGTCGCCGGCTCGGTGCAGGGCGTGCTGTCCGTCGACTTCCGCGGCTGACCTCCGCGGCTGGGTGATTCTTGTGGACATGGACCCTGACGTGTACTCCGACGCGCTGGCGCTGCTCTCCGCGCAACGACGCGAGACCGAGCAGCGGCTGGCCGGTCTGACCGGGACGTTCACCGAGATGGTGCGCGCGTCCGAGTCGTCGAACGCCGACGACGAGCACGACCCGGAGGGGGCCACGATCGCGTTCGAGCGCTCACAGGTGGGCGCCCTCATCACCCAGGCACGTGAGCATCTTGCCGAGCTCGACGCCGCGGAGGCGCGGGTGGCGGCGGGGACCTACGGCACCTGCGAGCGCTGCGGGCAGCCGATCCCGCCCGAGCGGCTCGAGGCCAGGCCGGTCGCGCGCACCTGCGTGGGCTGCGCATCGCGCCGGCGCTGACTCAGCCGGCGGCTCTGCCGGGAGCCGTCGAGGCCACAGACCCACTCACTTCGGACGCCGCTTCACGACGCCACGGACGAAGGCCGCCTGACCCACGTGCTGCAGGTCGTCCTCGACGACGCTGACGAGGCGTACGGCGCGGGTGACGGGTGGGTCCCAGCGTCTGTCGATGATCTCGGCGTACTCCTCGTCGCCCAGCCCCTTGACGTACGCCAGGGTCTGGTCGTGGACCGCGTCGTGGTAGCCGAGCAGGAGATCCCCGGCTACGTCGACAGCTGCCACGTCATGGGAGCTGTGGCCGTAGCCGTGGGCCTTCCGGGAGAACGGCAGCGCGAAGCGATCCACCCACCCGTCCCGAAGCCATGTCTGCTCCGTCCCGGCCAGCGCTGCGACGTGGTCGTCCTGGATCCGGGTGAGGTGCCAGACCAGCCAGGCGATCGTGTTCGCGTCGGGGTCGACGCGGTAGGTCAGCTCCTCACCGGTGAGGCCCTCGACCACCCCGTGGACCGCCTCCTTCACGCGTCCGAACGCGTCGACGAGGAGTTCATCGGCAACCGACATGGGCACAGCTCCTTCTCGGTAGACGTGTTCCCGAGTATGCCCGTGCAGGTGTAGACCAGAGGGAGGGTCGCCCCGAAGCCGGACGGGCCGATGAGTTTTACCGACTCATCCGGTCCAACTCCCGAACCGTCTCCACCCACCCGTGAGGAGCACTGCCATGAGCCGGATGATCTTCGTGAACCTCCCAGTCAGCGACCTCCAGCGGTCGGTCGACTTCTGGAGAGGACTGGGTTTCGACTTCAACCCGCAGTTCACCGACGACAAGGCTGCGTGCATGGTGGTCAGCGACCTGGCCTGCGTCATGTTGCTCAGCCAGAGCTTCTTCTCGACCTTCACCAAGAAAGAGGTCGCCGACACCGCCACGAGCACCGAGGCGATCATGGCGCTCTCCAGCGAGAGCCGCGAGGAGGTCGACCGACTCACCGACACAGCACTCGCGAGTGGTGGCTCGGCGTCCAACGACCCCCAGGACGAGGGCTTCATGTACTCCCGCAGTTTCCAGGACCCTGACGGCCACCTGTGGGAGGTTCTCTACATGGACCCCTCAGCACTGGAACAGCAGCCCGTGGAACAGCGGGCCTGATCCATGGCGACCGTCGACAAGCCCACCGTGAGGCCCGAGCGGCCGCAGCCCGACCCCGCCCAGGCAGCGGATCTCGCCGGCCTCGACCGCTACCGCCCCGAGCTGCTCGCGCACTGCTATCGGATGCTCGGCTCGGTGCATGACGCCGAGGACCTCGTCCAGGAGACCTACCTGCGGGCGTGGCGCTCCCAGAGCACGTTCGAAGGGCGCTCCTCGATGCGCACCTGGCTCTACCGGATCGCCACGAACGCCTGCCTGACCGCCCTGCAGAGCAGGGGCCGCCGGCCGCTCCCCACCGGGCTGGGACAGGAGGCGTCCGACCCCTACGCGACCCTGGTGCAGCAGCCCGAGGTGCCGTGGCTCGAGCCAGTGCCGGACGCCCTGGTCTCGGACCTCCCGGACGACCCGGCGTCCGTGGTGACCTCGCGCGAGAGCATCCGCCTGGCGTTCGTGGCTGCGCTCCAGCACCTGCCGCCGCGCCAACGAGCGGTCCTCGTCCTCCGCGAGGTACTCGCATGGAAGGCCGCTGAGGTGGCCGAGCTGCTCGGCACCAGCACCGCCGCGGTCAACAGCATGCTCCAGCGCGCCCGTGCGCAGCTCGATCAGGCGCAGCTCACCCGCGACGACGTCGTCGAGCCGACCGACCAGGAGCACCGCGAGCTCCTCGACAGGTACGTCGCCGCCTTCGAGAACTACGACGTGGAGGCGATCGTCAGTCTCTTCACCGAGGACGCGATCTGGGAGATGCCGCCCTTCACGGGTTGGTACAAGGGCGCTCGCTCGATCGGGAACCTCATCTCGACCCAGTGCCCGGCGAGCGGTCCCGCCGACATGCGGATGCTCCGGGCGGACGCCAACGGTCAGCCGGGCTTCGCGCTGTACATGCGCGACGTGGACGGGCTGCACCATGCCTTCCAGATCCAGGTCCTCACGGTGACCGAGGGTGGCGTCTCCCACGTCGGCTGCTTCTTCGACACGGGGCTCTTCAAGGCCTTCGGGCTGCCCGAGGTCCACCCGGGGTGAACGCCGCATCGCCCTGGCGAGGTGTCGAGCTTCTCGAACGCGCCATCGGCTACACGCGCGGCAGCCTGACCCAGGTCACTCCCGACCGGATGTCGGCGCCGACCCCGTGCGCCGGCTGGGACCTCCGGAGCCTCTTGGCCCACATGGAGGACTCCCTGGTGTCGTTGCACGAGGCAGGCTCGGTACGCCGGGTCCGGGTCGACGTACCGGCGGCGGCCTCCACCGACCTGGTCGAAGCCCTCCGGTGGCGTGCCTGCGAGCTCCTCGCGGACTGGAGCGCGGACTGGAGCACCACCGGGACCGGCCGGGGAAAGGACGTTCTGGTCGACGACCGGCCGATCAGCCCCTCGGTCCTGACCAGCGCCGGCGCCCTGGAGATCGCGGTGCACGGCTGGGACGTGGGGGTGGCGTGCGAGGCGGCTCGGCCACTCCCCGACGGGCTCGCCGCCGACCTGCTTCGGGTGGCGCCGGTACTCGTGAGGCGCGAGGACCGTGGCACCCGGTTCGGGCCCGCGATCTCCCCGCCGCCGGGTGCCACCCCGGGCGAGCGGCTGCTCGCCTTCCTCGGCCGGGCCGCCTGAGCCCACGACCCGACCATGCAGCAGGGCCCGGACCGTGGTGGTCCGGGCCCTGCTCGGTGCGACGGGTTGTCAGGCGGTGGCGGTGCGGACGCCGGCCCCGAGGCGAACCTCCTGCTCGGCGGGCACGCGGCGAAGGTGAACCATCCCGAGGATGCTGAGGAGGGCCATCAGAGCCGCTCCGACGAAGGCCGCGATCGCACCGTAGAGAGCGATCTGGCCCATCTGCCAGAAGGCGTAGGCGTTGAGCAGCAGACCACGGAGGGTCTCACCCTTGAAGGTGGTCGCCACGAGGCCGGCCAGCTTCTCGTCGTCGGGGTTCGCCCGCGACGCGGTGCTGAGCTCCGAGTAGGTCTTGCCGCCGGTCATCTCCTCGATGTGGACGGCGATGTAGTGGTCGGCGTAGGCCTGCGCCTGGGCGCCGGTGGTCAGCTTCTGGCCGGCGTACTGGCTGATGTACGGGCCGACCTTCGGGTCCTTGAGACCCTCGTCGCCGGCCTTCGGGAAGTAGATCTGCTGGGCCGAGAGCTGGGTGGTGACCTGGTCGCTCACGAAGTTGTGGGCCCACATCAGGAGGCCGCCCGCGGCGACGAGGACTGTCGCCACGATGAGGCCGCCGACGGTGAGAAGTGCGTCGAAAGTCCTGCGTCGCATGATGGTTGTGCTCCTTGGTCGGGTGGGGCCTTGTGGACCCCGGCCGTGTCTCGTTGACAGGTCAACCATCTCCCGACGCGGCATGTCCCCCAAAGGGGCCAAGGTCCTGACAGTAAGGGTCAAAGGGGACGAAGCTCGCGGGACGTATTGTCAGCGCAGGAGGCCGAGCAGGAGGGGCAGCAGCACAGCCGTGATCAGCGCGTTCAGGCCCATCCCCAGCCCGGAGAACGCCCCCTCGGTCGGGTGCTCCTCGAGAGCGCGTGACGTGCCGATGCCGTGTGAGGCCGCGCCGATCGCGAGGCCGCGCACCCGCAGGTCCCGGAACCGGAGCAGCGAGAGTACGGCGGGCCCGGCGACCGCTCCCACGACACCCGCGACGATCGTGAAGACCGCGGTCAGGGCGGGGATGCCGCCGAAGGCCTCCGAGAGCGCGATGGACACGGGCGTGGTGGCCGACTTGGGCGCCATCGAGAGCGCGAGGTCCTCGCTACCACCGAGCGCCTCGGTGACCCAGAACGCGACGGCGATCGACACCGCCGACCCGGCCACCAGCCCGAGCAGGATCGGACCTGCGGCCTTTCGGACCAGCCGGGCCTCGTAGTGCAGGGGCAGGGCGAGCGAGACGGTCGCGGGACCCAGGAGAAAGGCGATGTACTGGCCACCCTCCATGTAGTCCGCGTAGTCCACACCGAGAAGCAACAACGTCACGGCGGTGAGGGCGATGGCGACCAGCACGGGGTTCAGAAGGGCATGCCGCCCGGTGCGGTCGAACAGCATTCGCGCCGCCTTGTAGGCCACCAGGGTGAGCGTGACGCCGAACAGCGGCGAGGAGGTCAGCCAGGTCCAGGTCTCCTGAACGTGCAAGGTCATCGGAGCACCTTCCGCGCCCCTGTGAGCCGCAGCGTCAGCGCGGCCACTCCGGCTGTGGCGACCAGGGCCGCCGCCCAAGACAGCAGCAGACCGCCCACGATCGGCAACGCGTCTGCCCGGAGCCGGGAGAGGTGCGCGATCACGCCGACCCCGGCGGGCACGTAGAGCAGCGGCAGGTACTTCAGCAACGTCGACGGAGCGCGGACCAGGCCGGACTTGGCATGCGGCCTCCGGACCTGGAGCACGACCAGCAAGAGCACCATGCCGAGGATCGGCCCGGGCAACGACAGGTCGAGCGTGCGTACCACCACCTCACCGACGAGCTGGCACACGAACAGGACGATGAGGCCGGTGATCAAAGCGCTTCCTTCTCTCCGCGGGTGCGGGCTCCAGTCTTCCGCACCCGTTTACCCCGGCGCAGTCCGGCGGTGCAGGCGGCGACCACCGGCTCGACAGGGCAATGGTGAACGGCACCGACGCCGCCCTCGGAAGACGCGGGACTTTCGGCCCGCTAGGCAGCATCACTACGGCCCTAGGCGCCGTGGTCTGTACGGCGCAGCGTAGACATCACGAGATGAGGCGCAGGACCGCACGAGGTCCGGGCGGGCCACTATTCGAATCTCGGAGGTGTGCGATGTCAGTGCTGGGTGCAGGTCCAGCCGCCACTGGGGCCGACGTGCTCCCCGGCGCCGGTGAGGACGGCTTCTTCGGAATCCGCTTCGAGTCGATCGGCGGGCTCGGTGCCCACCTCGCGGGGAAGATTCTCGCCGAGGCCGGCGTCCTGCGGCAGGGCCTGAACGGTGCGCACTTCTCGTCCTACGGCTCGGAGAAGAAGGGCACGCCGGTGAAATCCTTCGTGCGCTTCTGCCCAGCCGACCACGAGGTCCGCACGAGCAGCCCGGTCGAGAACCCGCAGGTCGTCGCCGTCTTCCACGAGGCCCTGGCCCGCTCGATCGACGTGGCCGCCGGCCTGAGCGCGACGGGGACGCTGATCGTCAACACACGCTCGACGCCCGGCGAGATCCGGGAGTCGCTCGGCCTCCGCTCCGGCACGGTGGCAGTGCTCGACGCGCTCGGCATCGCGCTCGAGGAGAAGACACGCGTGAACACCGCGATGCTCGGCGCAGTCGCCCGCATCTGCCCGTTCCTCGACCCCGAAGCCATCAAGGAGACGATCCGCGGGAGCCTTTCGGCCCGCTACGCGCACCTGGTCGAGGCGAACCTGCGCACGTTCGACCGCGGCTACCAGGAGCTGCGGCTCGAGACCTGGCCCGCCGAGCCCGGCGACCCGGATCGTCCCGTGCAACGGGCGGCCCCCGCTTTCGGCTACCTCGACGCGCCGATCGGCGGCGTCATCCTCGACTCGGGCAACAGCGTCCTCAAGAACCTGAGCACGTCACGACAGGGCTTCGTGCCCGCCTACGACGTCGAGTCGTGCGCACACTGCGGCATCTGCGACATCGTCTGTCCCGATCTCTGCTTCGTG
>DATGYO010000100.1:0-12652 GCA_035297905.1 Nocardioidaceae bacterium | reverse complement strand
CGGAGCACCGACCTGCATGCCCGTCGCATAGGTGTCTTGGAGCCGCCACGCGTCGGCACCGCCCGGATAGACGCCCACGGCAAGGTCGTGCATGACCCCGAGGCGCATGCCTGCCCCGACCGCCTTGGCCTGCGCCGACTGCAGCTGCTCGTCGACGACCCACTGCAGCCACATGTGGAAGTCCACGAGCTTCGCGTTCGCCGCGGCGAACTCCTCGACCTCGGCGGACCGCGGGTCCTGCAGCTCCGAAGGCCAGGCCCGGTAGTCGTTGCCGTGCGTCTCCGCCAGGGCGCTCCACCGCGCGAAGTCGACCAGACCCTGGCCCTCGCGACGGCAGAAGGCCCGGTAGTCCACCTCACGTCCCGCGCTCCGAGGTGCGGCATGGACGATGCGCAGCGCCTCCAGCTTCGCGGTCCACGACTCGTTGCGGTCGATCGCGTCGACGTCGGTGAGCGACTTGCGGAGGCCCTTGCCGATCCGGTTCACCTCGGCCCGCTTCTTGTCGGGAAGGCCGGCGAACTCGGGGATCCGCTCGACGCGCAGGTAGAGGGGGTTGAAGAAGCGACGGGACTTCGGGAGGTACGGCGAGGGCTCCATCGGCGGGACCGGCTCGCCGGCGTGGAGGGGGTTGACCAGGAGGTAGTCGGCGCCGAGCTCGGACGCGGACCACACCGCGAGGTCGGTCATGTCGACGAGGTCGCCGACGCCCCACGACTCGGCGGAGCGGACGCTGTACAGCTGGGCCGCGAATCCCCATCCCCTTCGGTCGCCGAACTGCTCGGGAAGCCCGAGGAAGTCGGGCGTGACGATCAGCGTGCACGAGGCTTCGACACCCTCGGACCGCGCGCACAGCCGGTGGTAGCCCAGCGGGAGCCCGGTCGGCAGCCGGAAGGACGCCTCACCGGTCAGGCGGCCGTCGACCTCCCGGGGCTGCTCGGGGTTGTCGATCTGCTCGACCCCGCGTCGCACCGTGCCGGTCTCCAGCTCCATCCACACCTCCACCCCGGCACCGTGCGGCACGTGCACCCAGAAGGACGCGGACTCGCCCTGGCGCGTGATCACAGTGGGCGGAAGCGGCCTGCGCCAACGAGCTTCGGACTCCGCCTCCAGCGCGGCCGCGGCGGCAGATGGGGTGGAGGCGTCGAGGTCCATGGCGGCGAGCACCGCCACTATCGTCGCCTCGGGAACCTGCACGTGGTTGCCACGCCAGTCCCAGTAGTCGGTGGCAACACCCCGGGCGTGCGCGAGCTCGAGCAGCTCGTTGCTGAGTCCAGTCACGGCCACATCCTTCCCCATCAGGGGATGCCGCATCTAATCGCCCTCAGGCGCGAGCGCTGACCTCGACCCACTTCTCCAGGACGGCCTTCGCGCTGCCGGAGTCGATGGCCTCCTCGGCCCGCGCGATCCCCGCTGCCAGCCGTTCCTCGAGGGTGCCGGGCTCGGCGGCGTGGATGGCCAGCGCCGCTCCGGCATTGAGTACGACGGCGTCGCGGACCTGTCCCGCATCGCCCGCCACGACCCGGCGTACGACGTCCGCGTTGTAGGTCACGTCCTGGCCACGCAGGCCCTCCGCCGTACCCCTGGGGATGCCGAGGTCGAGCGGCTCCACCAGGTGCTCGGTCACCCGACCGCCGCTCACGGCCCAGACGTGCGAGGTGGTGGTCGTGGTGAGCTCGTCGAGCCCGTCGTCTCCGCGGAAGACCCAGGCGTCGACGCCTCGCTTGGCGAACACACCGGCCATCACCGGAGCCATCGCGGCGTCGGCGCACCCGATCGCCTGAGCCTCCGGCTTCGCGGGGTGCGCGAGCGGACCCAGGAAGTTGAAGGTGGTGCCGACCCCGAGCTCGCGGCGCGCGACCGCGGCGTGCCTCAGAGCAGGGTGGAAGGCCGCGGCGAAGCAGAAGGTGATCCCGACCTCCTCGCCCACCCTGGCCACCGCCGTCGCGGGTAGGTCCAGGCGGACGCCCAGCGCCTCGAGCACGTCCGCGCTCCCGGCCTTCGAGGACGCCGACCGGTTGCCGTGCTTCACCACGGGGACGCCCGCACCGGCGGCGACGATCGCGGCCATCGAGGAGATGTTGACCGACATGGAGCGGTCCCCGCCCGTGCCGACGACGTCGAGCACCCGGCCGGTCACCGTGAGCGGCGTGGCGTGGGCGTACATCGCCTCCACCAGGCCCTCGACCTCGTCGACGGTCTCGCCCTTGGCCCGCAGCGCCACCGCGAAACCGGCGATCTGGACCGGGGTCGCCTCACCGGCCAGGATCTCGCCCATCGCCCACGCGGTCTGGTCGCCGGAGAGGTCGTTGCGCGAGATCAGAGCGGAGAGGACCTCCGGCCAGGTGTGCGCGGCGGTCATCAGCCGAGCCGGGAGGTCAGCGTGCGACAGCGACGCGCTGCCTCAGCAGACGCGTCACGGACTCGGCGAGCTGGATCGGGTCGATCGGGTGCGGCACCGCCGCGTCCGCCCTCGACCAGGTGGCCAGCCAGGCGTCCTGAGGACGTCCGGTGAGCACGAGGATGGGCGGGCACGAGTAGATCTCGTCCTTCATCTGCTTCGCGATGCCCATGCCGCCCGCCGGGACGGCCTCACCGTCGAGGATCGCCAGGTCGAGGTGACCCGCGTCGAACTGCTGCACCGCGACCGGCTCGGTCGCCACCTCGACGTACTCGAACTCGGGCAGGTCGGGGTGGGGACGCTTGCCCAGGGCCAGGATCACGTCCTGGCGGACGTTGGCGTCGTCGCTGTACACGAGGACCCTCAGCGGGCGTGCTGCAGCGGAGCCGTCGGAGTGTGTGGAGGTGGCATCGGTCACGCGCCTGATGCTACCGGGCGCGGATTCGACAGACCCACCCACCGGGCAGGTTCGCTCAGCCGCCTTGCGGCTCGGCTCCCGCGCCCTCGGTGGCGGTACGACGGGCCGCCTGTGCCTCGAGCCGGTCCAGCCTCCTGTCCTCGCGGCGCGCCTCCTGCATGGACTGGCGGGCCCACTGCACGAACAGCACGCCGAAGAAGGTCAGGCCGATCAGGTCGCCGGACCCCCAGAGGATCCCGCCGGCCAGGTGCTGGTCACTCGCTGGGCTCGGCAGCCACCCGAGACCGGGCAACCGGTGAAGGGCGAGGTACCACTCCCCAGCGATCAGCTCCTGCTGCCCCATGATCGTGACGCCCAGGAACGCGTGGAACGGGAGCGTCAGCAGGATCAGCAGCAGCCGGAACGGGTAGGCGACCCGCCCCGGGATGGGGTCGATCCCTACGAGCGGCCAGAAGAAGAGCGTGCCGACCAGCACCAGGTGGAGGTGCATCATCTCGTGGACGTACGTCGACCGCAGCGAGGCGTCGTACCAGCCCGAGAAGTAGAGCGCCCAGGGGCTGACCACGAACAGCAGGAACGTCAGCGGCGCGAACGTGAGCACCCGCGCGAGCCTCGCGTGGAGCACGGACAACAGCCAGCGCCGCGGACGCCCGTGGAGGGTGCGCAACGCGAGCGTCACCGGGGCACCGAGCGCGAGGAACAGCGGCACCATCATCGAGAGCACCATGTGCTGCACCATGTGGGCGCTCAGCAGCACGGTGTCGTAGGCGGCGAGCCCCGACGAGGTGGCGAAGTAGAAGCTGCCCATGCCGAGGACGACGAAGCTGACCGTCCTCCCGACGGGCCACGAGTCGCCGCGCGACCGCAGCGTCCAGACCCCGAAGAGGTACAGGCCGGCGATCCACACCGTCACGACGAACAAGAAGGGGTCGATACCCCACTCGGTGAACACCGAGGCGGCGGAGAAGGGTGGCAGATCTGAGACGTTCTCCACACCGGCGAGTGCATGCACCAACCCAGATTAGGCACGGTTACGGGCAATCCCCACGGCGGACCGCGGCGAATGTGAAACAGACGACGCCGGATCGGGAGGGGGTCGCGTGTCCATCGGATCGAGTTACCGACATAATGTCCGCGTGGCGACAGCAACTGTGATTCCTGCATCCCGTCTGCACGGGCACCATGACCGTCCGAGCATGGTCAGCGTCGGAACGATCGTCTGGCTCTCCAGCGAGCTGATGTTCTTCGCGGCCCTCTTCGCTGCCTACTTCACGATCCGCGCGGTCTCGCCGGACCTGTGGGCGATGGAGACCGAGAAGCTGAACATCCCGTTCGCGACGGTCAACACCACGATCCTCGTGCTGTCGTCGGTGACATGCCAGCTCGGCGTGTTCGCGGCGGAGCGCGGCCAGGTCGGCCGCAGCGGAAGCGTGTTCAACGTCAAGGGCTGGGGACTGCGGGAGTGGTTCGTGCTCACCTACGTCATGGGCGCGATCTTCATCGGCGGCCAGGCGACCGAGTACGCCGCCCTCATCCAGGAGAACGTGACCATGCCTTCCTCGGCCTATGGCTCGATGTTCTACCTGACGACGGGCTTCCACGGCCTCCACGTCACCGGCGGTCTGATCGCCTTCCTCTTTGTCCTGGGCCGGACGTTCATGGCCCGCAAGTTCACCCACGAGCAGGCCGTGAGCGCCATCGTCGTGTCCTACTACTGGCACTTCGTCGATGTCGTGTGGATCGGCCTGTTCGCGACCATCTACCTGATCCAGTAGACGAGGACACTTCGTGCGATTTCTCAGCGCTCGACTCTCAGCCAAGCGTCGCAGTCCCCTTGCCGGGGTTGCGGTGCTGCTGATGGGTCTGTTGTTCACCGGTGGCGCGTACGCCGTACTGTCGCCCGCCTCCGCCACCGACGACCTCGCCTCGGACCAGGCTCTCGTCACCAAGGGACGCGAGCTGTTCCTTGTCGGCTGCGCGTCCTGCCACGGCCGCAACGCCGAGGGTGTCGTGACCAAGGCCGGCACGCAGTACGGCCCCTCCCTCGTAGGGGTCGGCGCTGCAGCGGTCGACTTCCAGGTCGGCACGGGCCGCATGCCGATGGCCCGCCCCGGCGTGCAGGCGCAGAAGAAGGCCCCCGTCTACACGGACGAGGAGACCCGCGCGCTCGCTGCCTACGTCGCCTCCCTGGGCCCCGGCCCGGCGATCCCCGAGGAGTCGAAGTACAACATCTCGGACGTCGACAACGAGGCCGTCGTCCGGGGTGGTGAGTTCTTCCGCACCAACTGCACCGCGTGCCACAACTTCGCGGGCTCCGGCGGCGCGCTGCCGGGCGGCAAGTACGCTCCCCCGCTCAAGGGCGTGACCCCGAAGCACATGTACGAAGCCATGCTCACCGGCCCGCAGCAGATGCCGGTCTTCTCCGACGACGTGCTGAAGCCCGACGAGAAGCGCGACATCATCGCCTACCTCAAGAGCCTCGAGTCGGCCCCGAGCTACGGCGGCTTCGGCATGGGCGCCTTCGGCCCCGTCTCCGAAGGCTTGTTCGCCTGGGTCGTCGGCATCGGCGGCATGGTGGCCTTCGCGGTGTGGATCGCCGCCCACACCACTCGATCCAAGAAGGGCAGCAAGGCGTGAGCCACGAGAACGACTCCTCCATGCCCGTCCCGGGCAACGACGAAGCCGCCGCCCACAGGGGCACTCCCGCCCCGGCGGACCCGATCGCAGACCCCGGTCTGGCACCGCACGAGCCGCGTCCGACCGACGTGGACAAGCACGCGGAACGCCGCGCGGAGCGCCAGGTCGCAACCCTGTTCATGCTGTCTGCGCTGTGCACCGTGCTCTTCGTCGTGTCGTACTTCGCCTTCGACATCGGCGAGAGCACCGACACCTTCCTCGGCTTCAGCACCTCGAACCTGACGCTCGGCCTGTCGCTCGGCTTCGCCCTGCTGCTGCTCGGCATCGGTGCGATCCAGCTGGCCCGCAAGCTCATGAGCGACGTCGAGATCATCGAGATGCGCCACCCGGTCGCCTCTTCGGAGCAGGACCGCAGGGACGCCCTCGCCGCGCTCACGCAGGGCGCCGACGACTCCGGCATCGGCCGCCGTCCGCTGATCCGCAACTCGCTCATCGGCGCGGTCGCCCTGCTCGGCCTTCCCGCGGTCGTCGCCCTGCGCGACCTCGGTCCGCTACCGGGCGACAGCCTCGAACGGACCGTGTGGAAGAAGGGCATGCGGATCGTCAACGACGTCTCGGGCGAGCCGCTGAAGCCTGACGAGATCGAGATCGGTCAGCTGATCAACGCCGAGCCCGCGGTCTTCTTCGCCACCAACAAGGAGGGCGACCCCGTCTACGAAGGGGTCGAGCTCCAGCAGGAAAAGGCCAAGGCGGCCGTGATCGTGGTCCGCATGCAGCCCAAGGACATCACCCCTCTCCCGTCGCGGGACAACTGGGGCGTCGAGGGCATCCTTTGCTACTCCAAGATCTGCACCCATGTCGGGTGTCCGATCTCGCTGTGGGAGCAGCAGAGCCACCACCTGCTCTGCCCCTGCCACCAGTCAACCTTCGACCTCGCCGACAACGGCAAGGTCATCTTCGGCCCCGCGGCCCGGTCGCTTCCCCAGCTTCCGATTGGTCTGGACGACCAGGGCTACCTCGTCGCCATGAGCGACTTCACCGAGCCGGTGGGCCCGAGCTTCTGGGAACGTGGGTGAGTCATGATGGCGATTAGGACGAACGGCAAAACGGCCGCACAGGCTGAGAAGCCCTCCAAGGTCGGTGGGGTGGTCACCTGGTTCGACGACCGGCTCGGCCTCGCAACGGCGACCAAGAAGCAGATCCGGAAGGTCTTCCCGGACCACTGGTCCTTCATGCTCGGCGAGATCGCGCTGTGGAGCTTCGTCGTACTGCTCCTGACCGGTGTCTTCCTCACGCTGTGGTTCAAGCCCAGCATGGGCGAGGTCACCTACATGGGGTCCTACGACCAGCTGCGTGGCCTGGAGATGTCCGAGGCCTACGCCTCGACGCTGCACATCTCGTTCGACATCCGCGGCGGTCTGCTCATGCGGCAGATCCACCACTGGGCGGCGATGCTGTTCATCGCGGCGATGTTCGTGCACATGATGCGCGTGTTCTTCACCGGCGCGTTCCGCAAGCCGCGTGAGCTGAACTGGGTCATCGGCGGCCTGCTGCTGATGCTCGGCATCCTGGAGGGCTTCGCCGGCTACTCGCTGCCGGACGACCTGCTCTCCGGCACGGGTCTGCGGATCGCGGACGGCCTGATGAAGTCCATCCCCGTCCTCGGCACCTACGTCTCCTTCTTCGCGTTCGGTGGCGAGTTCCCGGGCGACTACATCATCCCGAGGCTCTTCACGGTCCACGTGCTGCTCATCCCCGGTCTGCTGCTCGCCCTGATCGGCGCGCACATGCTGCTGCTCGTGTACCACAAGCACACCCAGTGGGCTGGCCCCGGACGCACCGAGGAGAACGTCGTCGGGTTCCCGATGATGCCGGTGTACGCCGCGAAGGCTGGCGGCTTCTTCTTCATCGTCTTCGGCGGCACCGCTCTCATGGGCGCGCTGATGGAGATCAACCCGGTGTGGAAGTACGGCCCCTACAACCCGGCCGAGGTGACCGCGGGCTCACAGCCCGACTGGTACATGGGTGTGGCTGAAGGTCTGCTCCGCATCATGCCCGGTTGGGAGTCGCACATCTTCGGCTTCACGATCAGCTGGAACATCCTGATTCCAGGCGTGGTGGCTCCGGGCGTCATCTTCACGGCCGTGCTGCTGTACCCGTTCATCGAGTCGTGGATCACCGGTGACAAGCGCGAGCACCACCTGCTCCAGCGACCGCGCAACGCGCCGAACCGCACGGCGTTCCTGGTCGCGATGATGACGCTCTACGGCCTGCTCTGGGCGGCCGGCGGCAACGACATCCTCGCCGTGATCTTCAACCTGAACCTGAACTACATCACCTACTTCATGCGGGGTGCGATCTTCGTCCTGCCGGTGGTGGCGTTCATCGTGGCGCGTCGTTGGGCGATCTCGCTCCAGCGGGCGGACGAGGCCAGGCTGCTGCACGGCTACGAGACCGGCGTGATCATGCGCTCCCCCGAGGGCGAGTACACCGAGCGTCACCTGCCGATCAGCCGCACGGAGGCCTACACGCTCACCGCGCGTGACCGGGACGAGGTCTTCGCTCTGCCCTCAGGTGAGGACGCGAACGGGGTCCCCGCGCCGCACCGTCGCTCGGACAAGCTCCGCTCGAAGCTGTCGAAGTTCTGGTTCGCGGACAACATCCAGAAGCCGACTCGTGAGGAGTACGACGAGGCACAGCACCACGCCGAGCATGAGCTGGCGATCCACGCCGGTGAGGCGCACTCCGCTGACGGCCACCAGTTCGACGGCCGGCACGACGTGCAGGGTGAGGAACTGCGCAAGCACTGACGACTCCGTCATGATCGGGCCCCGAACCGCGTGGTTCGGGGCCCGATCTCTTTGCGGCAGGGGGCTTTGCCCAGTTCGGGCGATGTCGCTCCAGGTCCTGCGGCATAGGTTCGTTGACGTGGAACGGCCCTGTGTTCGGACCGTCCCTAGGACGAGTGACCCCCCTCCCCTAGTTTTCGGTATAGCAATTCGGTTTCCCACATCTGCGGGTCGAACGGACGTACGGTCGCTATATGTGGGGGTTGCAGGGGAGGGCTCCAGACCATCTGGAGAATCAGCAGGAGTCGGTGCGTGCGCTGCTGCGCGCACCGACGTTCGGTCCTCGGCGAACGGATCAGCGACCCTTCGGGGGATGGGCTCGCGTGCGTCCGGTCGAGGACTTCGGGGGAAGTCATAGGCACTTCCCGGCCTGCCCGAGGCCGAACGCCGGCGACGTGCCGGCACCGGCCTCGGGCAGTCCCGCGGTTCCGCGGGTCCTGACCTCCGACGTTGGACCGAACCGACTTGGAGGAGCTTCATGAGCCCAGGAACACGCGTTGCGCTGGTGGAGGACCATGCTCTGCTGGCTGAGGCCATGCACGTCTCACTGTCACTCAAGGGCTTCCAGGTGGTCGGCATCCGGCTACCACCGGCAGGAGCCGCCCCTGGGGCGCTGTTGGCGGGCATCCTGGGCGCGAATCCGAGTGTGGTCCTGCTCGACCTCGATCTCGGGCCGGCCGGGGACGGCGGGCGCCTGATCCAGCCACTGACCAGGGCAGGCCAGCGGGTCGTCGTGCTCACCGGCAACACAGACCCGGTGCGCTGGGGTGCGTGCCTCGCCCGTGGCGCGCTCACCGTCCTGGCGAAGACAGTGCCGCTCCAGGTCATCGTGGACGTCATCGAGAGGGTGAACCAGGGTCTCCCGGTGATGCCCCGCAGCCAGCGCGACGAGCTCGTGCAGATGTGGCTTGCACGCAGCACCGACGAGGACGAGCGGCGCAAGCGTCTCAACCGCCTGACCCCGCGCGAGGCCCACGTCCTCGGTGAGCTGGTGCACGGCAAGCGGGTCCGAGAGGTGGCACTCGAGGCCTATGTGTCGGAGGCGACGGTTCGGACGCAGGTGAAGTCGATCCTCGCCAAGCTCGGCGTGACGTCTCAGCTGGCCGCCGTGGCCCTGGCGCGTGATGCCGGTTGGGGATCCTCCGTCAGCACGGGCCAGTAGACCCCGGCCTCGCACCGACTCGCCAGCCGCTCCTCCTGGAGCAGCTGGTCCGGAAGTGGGGGGCTACGGACGCAGCGTTACCAGGTGTGAGGTGAGGCTTTGATGAGCGACAAGACGCTCGATGCTCCCTCCCGACACGTCGGATGCGACTGGCGAGCCGTGAAGCGGGCCGCTGGGACGACCCGTCGGTCCAATGTTCGACCGCCCGAACGGCTTACTTCTTCCCCTAGGTTGACGATAGCGACGGACGCACACGAACCCGTACGCCGCCGTACCCAAGTTTGTCGATCACGTCAAGGACCTCAAGGGCCTAGTCCGTGCCGCTCGGGGGACGGCGCTGCCCGCGGGAATGGTGGCCCGATCAGGCCAATCAGCAGTCAGGCAAGGCGAAAGGGCGCATGCGCCCGGAGCCGACCGGGTACGGTTCCAGAACAGGGCGCATTTGGGGGAATGCGGCCAAGGTGCATTTGGGGGAATGCTCCGAGCGGTGCCTCGGGTCGCCGCGCACAAGGCTCGGACAGAGAGCCGATCACACTCCCAGCGACGGACGAGTAGGACCTCCGGGGGGATGCAGAAGATGGCACAAGCACAAGTACCAAGGCAGAGGCGGTCCGGGGGGGCGCGCGAGAAGGAGTTCGCAACTCTCTGCCACGACCTACGTCAGTGCGTGACAGCGGGGCTCCTGCTGGCGCAGCTTCCTGACACCGACCGCGTCGACGGCGAGACCCGACGGCGGTTCGACCTGATCCGACAGACGCTCAGCCACGCGGCACAGCTCCTGGACATGGCTACGGCCGACTTCGTCCCACGACAGTGGATGATCGACCTGTCCGAGATCGCCCAGGACTGTGTCAGTGTCGCCGAGTTCGGGCACAAGGTCCGGTTCGTCAGCGAGGCGTCGCACCGTCCGCTCGTCTTCGGGGATCCCGTTCTGGTGCATCGTGCCCTGGACAACATGATCGACAACGCCGGCCGGGCCGCGGGTGAGTCCGGCGACGTAGTCGTCCAGGTGGGTGCGGCAGCGGACGAGGCTTGGGTCGAGGTCGTCGACGACGGTCCGGGCTTCGGCGAGATCGAGCACGGCACCGGCCAGGGCCTCTCCGTGGTCAGTACGACGGCTCGTGCGAACGGCGGACGACTGGAGATCTCCAGTGGCCCCGGCCCTGGTACGACGGTGCGGCTGGTCTTCCCACGGCAGGCGTTGGGCGCCGAGGCAGACGCCGAAGCCGGCTGATCAGAGGGCCGAGCCCGCGGCGTACTCCTGGAAGCTCTCGTTCCAGTCGCCGTAGCCGTTGGTCAGCGTCATGTGCCGGTCGCTACCGGTCACCTCGACGACGTCACCGCGCTTGGTGATGTTGAACAGCCAGGCCGCGTTGTCGGTGGTCATGCCGACGCAGCCGTGACTGACGTTGGCAACTCCCTGCGAGCCCGTTGACCACGGCGCCGCGTGCAGGAACTCACCTGAGTAGGTGACCCGCATCGCATAGTCGACGTCGATCTTGTAGTACTCCGGGTCTCCCTTGGGGATGCCGACCGTCTCGGAGTCCATGACCTTGTGACGGATCTTCTCGATGATGACCTTGGTGCCCGAGCGCGTGATGAAGCCCGGCTTCCCCGCGCTGATCGGCATCGTGCGGGCCAGGCCCCCGTTGATGAAGACCTTCATCTGGTGCGCGGCGACGTCGACCTTGCTGATCACCGAGTCACCGACGTGGAACGTCGCGCTGCGGCTGACCTGGCCATAGACACCGTCACCGGCGGGAATCGAGTTGATGTCAGCCTTGACGGTGACGTCGGTCCCGGGCTTCCAGTACGTCACGGGCCGCCAGTGGACCTCGTTGCTGGAGATCCAGTGCCAGGCACCCTTCTGGTGGGAGGTGTTCGTGACCGAGAGGTGACGCTCGATGCTCGCCTTGTCGGCGACGGGCACGTCGAACTTCACGATCACCGGCATACCGACCCCGACGGTCTCGCCCTGCAGCGGCGCGATGGAGGGGTACGTCTGGCGGTCGAGCGGCAGGTTCTCGGTCTGGAACGACGAGTTCCGCACGGTCCGCAGGCCCTTGTCGTCGACGGCGACTGCCTTGACCTGGTAGCGGAGGCCCGGCTCGAGCCGGTCCGTCGATCGCCACAGCGCTCCCCCGTGGCTGATCCGGCCGCCGACTTGCTGGTCCTTCGCGCGCACGGTCACCTGCTTCAGCGTGCCGTCCACGGCCTTGACCTCCAGGGTCTTGTCGACCGCTACCGGTCCCTTCGCCCTGTCGACGTTCGCCGAGATCCGCGCTGCCGGCTTCGGCTTGGGCGACTCCGATGCTGCGACCGGGTCACCGTCGTGCCCCCTCGGCTCGCCGGCGTCCGCCGTACAGCCCGCCGTCAGAACGGCGGACAGCGCGAGGATGGCAACGCCCGCGCGACGTGCTCGGGCAGGCGAAGCTGGCCTGGTCATACGTGGGATCCCCCGGGTCGAGAGCGTGGTCTTCAACCTCAACCGTAACAACGAGACGCCTCAGAGTCGAAAACGGACGCGGTGGCGCTCCCCACATGAGAGAGTCGCCACCGCGTCGCGACGGGTGTGGAACCAGGCCCTCAGTGGGCGTGCTCCCCACGGTAGTACTCAAAGATCCACCCGGACAGAGCGACAGAGCCGAGCCCGAGGCCGATCACGAGCAGCCACCAGGCGGCGTACGCCAGGGCGTAGACCGAGACCGCCGCCGTGGCGGCCGCCCATAAGGGCCACCAGCTGTACGGCGGGAAGAACCCGAGCTCGCCAGCGCCGTCCGCGATCTCGGCGGTCTGGGTGTCCTCAGGACGGGGCTCCATCTTCGAGGCGTGGAACCACAGGTAGAAGGTCACCAGGCCGGTCAACAGCGCCGTCATCGTCAACGCGGCGGTGCCGGTCGGGTCGTAGCTGAGGAACCAGTACGCCGGCGCGACGACCGCGAAGAAGACGCAGTTGATCCCGAAGAGGTAGGTCTCGATCTTCATCAGCGGCCATCCTCGTCACGGTGGTCGTCCTCGCGGACGGCTTCTTCGATGGTCGTGCCACCCATCTGCTGCTCCAGGTGGCCGCGGCGCCCGCTCACGTTGGGAGCGTCGGCGACGTCCTCCTCGCGGCGCAGCGCGTCGCTCTCGGCCATCTCGAGCGCAGCGATCTCCGGGTGGTGCAGGTCGAACGCCGGCGACTCGGA
>DATGYO010000099.1:0-25472 GCA_035297905.1 Nocardioidaceae bacterium | reverse complement strand
GCTGACTGGCGGCCACCACGGGGTGTGACTGGCACGCCTTCTTCCACGCCAGCAGCACCCTCGACCAGCCGGCGACGCCGTCAGCCACCTGCCCGGCCCCGTCGGCGAGGTCGCGGGTCTGACCGGGCAGCGGGCGGGTCCGCGAGTGCAGCCGGTGGAGTCCGCCGGCGAGGTCATGGGCACCGCCGCCGAGCCGGCTCGCGCCGGCGCTCAGCCGACCCGTGCCGCCCGCGAGACGCCCGGCCCCGGCGGAGAGCCGGGACGCACCGTCGGAGAGCTCCCGGGCGCCACCGGACAACGAGCCGAGGCCGCCTGCGAGTGCGCCCGCGCCGTCGCTGAGCTTCGTCGTGCCCTCGCCGAGCCTGACGACCCCCTTGGCCAGACGGTCCGCCCCGTGCTCGGCTGTGCCCAGCGACTTCTTCAGCTCACCGGTCTGGGCATAGATGCCCTCCACGAAGGTCGCGGTGATCCGCTGGTTGAGCCGGGCGGCGGCGACGTCGCCGATCTGGTCGCTCACCACACCGACCAGCGCGCTGGCGGAGTCGTTGCTGCGCACGGTGATCCGCGCGGTGTCCGGGTCGTTGTGCGTGAGGCCGGCGACTGTCTTGGAGAAGTCCCGCGGGATCGTGATGACCGCGTAGTAGTCGCCCTCACGCAGCCCCTTCGAGGCGTCCTCGGAGCTGGTCAGCTGCCACGCGAGCGACCGCTCCTCCCCCTGCGCGGGGGCGGTCAGCCCCGCGGCGAGCAGCCGACCTGCGGCGATCGTCTGCTGCTGGTCACCGCTCCCCGTCTGCACCGGCTCGTCGAGGTTGACCACGGCGGCCGGCACCGCGTCGATCCGGTCCACGCGGTCGCTGAGCGACCACAGGACGAGCGAGCCGAAGAGCATCGGCAGGAGGACGGTCGCGACCAGGATCCGGTTCCTGAGCAGACTTTTCACAGCGAGGCCCCCTCGGTGGCAGGACGGGAAGCGCCCTCGGCGGGCAGGGTCAGGGTCGTCCACGACAGGCCGGACAGGCCGACGGGCTCACTCGACGCGCCCGCGACCACGGTCACGCCGCGGGCAGTCAGGGTCGCGAGCAGCTCCCAACGGCGCGCAAGCTCGTCCTCGCTGACGAAGACGTCGACGTCGTCGACCACGACGAGCTCCGGCTCGGTCATATGCCGTCGGCCGAACCGGGAGAGTCGCTCGATCCTCGGGAAGGCCTCGAACAGGTGCACCCGGCGTCGTACGGCTGCCGCCTCTTCGGGCAGCACGCGGTCGAGCACGACGAGTCGCCCGTCCGTGATCGGCAGCCGGCCGGCGACTGCGGCCATGAGCGCGCGGCGAGCGACCCGGTCGTCGGTGCGCACGAGCAGGAGCGACCCGGGACGGGCGACGCAGTCGACGCCGGCGAGGACCGGGGTGCCGCGCTCGTCGAGGAGGCGGACCCCGTGGGCGCGTACGACGGCGTGGCCGTGCTCCCGGGTCCACGCTTCATGCTCCAGGTGGCGCTCGAGGCCGGCGCCCTCGACGTCGAGGGAGGGAAGGCGCCGGTCGAGCCACGACGGGAGCCACCACGCGCGATCACCCAGCAGGGCCAGGACGGCGGGGACCAGGGTCATCCGGACCAGGAACGCGTCGACGAAGACACCGACGGCGAGACCGAGCGCGATGGGCTTGACCGAGGCGTCGCCGTTCGGCACGAACGCGGCGAAGACGCTGATCATGATCACGGCTGCCGCGGTCACCACCCGCGCGCTCGAGGTGAAGCCCTTGTGCACTGCCCGCTGCGCGTCCCCGGTGTGGACGTACTCCTCGCGCATCCGCGACACCAGGAAGACCTCGTAGTCCATCGCGAGCCCGAACAGCACCCCCATCAAGATGATCGGCATGAACGAGATGACCGGGCCCACCCGCGAGACGTTCATCGCCTCGGCCAGCCAGCCCCACTGGAAGACAGCGGCGACGACGCCGAACGAGGCGGCCACGGAGAGCAGGTAGCCGAGGGTGGCCTTGACGGGCACGGCGATCGACCGGAAGACAGCGCTCAGCAGGAGCAGCGAGAGCCCGACGACCACGACCCCAAACGGCAGGAGCGCGCCCGCGAGGCGGTCGGACACGTCGATGGTCACCGCCGTGTGGCCGGTCACGAGCAGGTCGTCGACGTCGTACTTCTTCTCGAGGCCGTTCGCGCGGCTGCGGATCTCGCGCACGAGGTCGGCGGTGGCGGGGTCGGCCTGGGCGGTCTCGGGGATGATCTGGACGATGCCGAGGTCGGCCTTCGGGTTCGGCGTGGAGAGGGCGACTGCCTCGACCCCCTCGATCCGGCCCAGGTCGCGACCGAGCCGGTTCATGACACCGACCGGGTCCGTCGTACGGATGATGTCGACGGTGACGAGCAGTGGGGCGTTGTAGCCGGCGCCGTAGGCCTTGGAGATCAGGTCGTACGTGACCCGCTCCGTGCTGCCCGGAGGAGCAGTGCCGTTGTCCGGGAGGCCGAGGGCCAGGTCCTTGGCGGGCACCGCGACGACCGAGAGGCCGGCGACGACGAGTACGACGGTCAGGAGCGGCACGCGGGTGACGAGTGAGACCCATCGAGCTCCGATGGTGTGGGTGTCGCCGGCCTCGACGACGGCGTGGCGCGCGGCACGTGAGCCCGGCCGCGGACGCAGCCGCTCACCGAGCACACCGAGCATGGCGGGTACGGCGGTCAGGGCGATCAGCACTGCGACGGCCACGGCCGTAGCGGCTGCGAAGCCCATCACCGCGAGGAACGGGATCCGGGCGACGACGAGCCCGCAGAGCGCGATGACGACCGTGGCTCCCGCGAAGATCACGGCACTTCCCGCGGTGGCGAGCGAACGGGCGATGGACTCCTCGACGCCCATGTCGCTCACGAGCTGCCCTCGGTGGCGGGAGACGATGAACAGCGCGTAGTCGATCCCGACGGCGAGACCGATCATCAACGCGAGAGTCGGGGTCGAGCTGCTGATGTCGGTGACCGAGGCAACGGTGAGGACTCCGGCCATCGCGACGCCCACGCCGAGGATCGCGGTGACGATCGGCATGCCCGCGGCCAGGAACGACCCGAAGGTCACCGCGAGGACGACCAGCGCGACCAGCACCCCGAGCCCCTCGACGACGCTCAGGTGCACGGTGTGGTTGGTGAAGATCGAGCCACCGAGATGGACCCTGAGCGTCGAGCCGCGGGGTACGTCCTGAGCAGCCTCGGCCAGGTCCTCGATTGTCTGCTGGTCGAGGCGCTCGAGCGGGATGTCGAGCTGCACCTGTGCGAGGGCATGCCGGCCGTCGTCGGAGAGTGCGACGCGCCGCTGGTCGGCATCGAACGGGTCGGTGACGAGGACGACATGGTCGACGGCTTCCAGGCCATGCAGGACGTGTCGGATCTCGTCCCGATGGTTGCGCAGGCCCTCCCGCTCAGGGGCGACGAACAGCACCTGTCCAGAGGTACCGGCCGCTTCCGGGAACTGACGTCCGAGGACGTCGATGCCCTCCTGCGCCTCCGTCCCCGGGATGGTCAGGTCGTCCTGGAGCTGGCCTCCCGCCGCGACCGCGACGACGCCCGACCCGACGAGGACGACCAGCCATGCAGCCAGCACGAGCTTGCCCCGCCGGGCCAACCGGCGGCCGAGACGGTACAGAAAGGACGACATGAATCGATACGGTAACGTATCCAATACACGAACGTATCGAGTGGGAGGCTGTCATCTCGGTCACAAGGGCTCGCAGGCGCACTAGGGTGAGCGCCGTGCCCCCGCCGCCGCGCCCAGCCCTGTCGCGACGGCGGGAGAACACCCGGGCCCGGCTGCTCGAGGCGGCGTTGGAGGTCTTCGCCGAGCGGGGACTCAAGCGGGTCACCGTGGACGAGCTCGTGGCCGCGGCCGGGTTCACGCGCGGCGCCTTCTACTCGAACTTCTCGAGCATCGACGAGGTGTTCTTCGCGGTGTTCGAGGACCAGGCCGACCGGATGCTCACGGCGGTCCGCGGCGCCATCGAGGCGATCCCCCAGGGCGAGTTCTCCCTCGACTCGCTCGGCGCGATCCTCGAGAGCGTCCACCCGTTCGGGCGGCAGTGGTACCTGATCCACACCGAGTTCGTCCTGCTGGCGCTGCGCAACGAGGAGGCCCGCACGGTGCTCGTCGAGCACAGCCGCCGGTTCCGCGCCGAGCTCGTCGACGTGATCGGCGACGTGCTGGTCCGCCTCGAGCGGCGGCCGACGATCCCGCTCGAGCAGGTGACGGAGACCGCGGTCGCGCTCTACATGCACAGCATCGCCCAGGAGCACCTCGGCGAGCAGACGCTCGGGCCGGACCAGCTCCTCGGCAGCGTGCTGCCCCAGATGGTGCTCGGCTTCTCGCAGCCGGCTCAAGGGACGTAGCGCCCGACCCCTGAGGTGTCGGGCGCTCGTCGTACGGCTGCCTATCCGTCCAGCAGCGCGACGTCCGAAGGATGCGTCGCCAGCGGGGTGACCCCGATGTCCATGTAGGGGAAGAGCGGCAGGTTCGACAGGATCTCGTGGAGCGTGTCGTTGTCGGGCACGTCGAAGATGCTGACGTTGGCGTACTCCCCCACGACCCGCCAGAGGTGAGGCCAGCGGCCCGACCGCTGCAGGTTCTGCGAGTAGGCCCTCTCGCGGGCGAGGAGGTCGGCCCGGACGTCGCCGTCCAGGTCGGTCGGGAGGTGCACGTCCATGCGCACGTGGAAGAGCATCGGACTCATCTCTGGCTGTCGGGAGGTGCCTCGGGTCACGCGGGGTCGAGCACGAAGTCGTAGGTCACCTGGTGGCCCACGCCGTCGTCTGCCGGCTCGAGGTCCAGGAGCAGCTCCGGCTTCACCGCCGAGGCGATGTCGTCCTCGTTGTGCGGGTCGCCGGGGAAGTACAGCTGCGTGGTGACCAGCTCGTGGCCGGGCGCCGACACTTTCAGGTGCAGGTGCGCCGGTCTCCAGGCGTGCCAGCCGGCCGCCGCGATCAGCTTGCCGCACGAGCCGTCGGTCGGGATCTGGTACGGCGCGGGCTGGACCGTGTGGATCTTGAAGCTCCCCTGCTCATCGGCGACGACGGTCCCTCTCAGGTTCCACTCCGGCAGGCCGGGGGCGTACTGCGCGTAGAAGCCGAGGGCGTCGGCGTGCCACATCTCGACCTTCGCCCCCGCGAGCGGGTTGCCGTCGAGGT
This sequence comes from Nocardioidaceae bacterium, assembly GCA_035297905.1. Lineage (GTDB taxonomy): Bacteria > Actinomycetota > Actinomycetes > Propionibacteriales > Nocardioidaceae > Nocardioides_C. Next base: position 20,295 of record DATGYO010000099.1, on the reverse strand, counting down.
CGCGGACCTGACCCTGGAAGAGCAGCGGCGTGCCCGGCTCGTCCGCACGCATCGGAAGCGTCGCCTCGCCGTGGAGCTCCGGGGAGCCCGGGACGTAGTAGGGGCCCTCGATGGTGCCGACGCTGCCCTTGCGGTTCTCGTTGGCGACCTCCTCGACGACGTGCTCCAGCCAGACGTCGAGGAACAGCGGCCACTCTCCGTCGACCCCGACCTGGATCAGCCAGGCCTTGAGGAAGTCGTACTCCTCGTAGGTGACCTTGTACTCACGGATCACGTCGTGGAGCGCCTTCAGGGCTGCGGTGGCGACCTGGTCGACCCGCTCCTGGCTGATGCCGCTCCCCTGCTTGGCCTTCTCCTGGAAGCGCTGGGTCGCCTTGTTGCCGGACTCGGCGGCGGTTGCGTCCTGCTCGGCGAGCTGGTCGGTCATGGTGGTTCTCCCTTTGTTGCTCCCGCGCCTTTGTGTCACGGGAAGCCTTCGTGTGTTCGGCGCTGAACGGGGTCCGGGTCAGCGGTCCTGGCGGTAGTGGGCGAGCTTGTCGTCGTCGACCGCGACGCCCAGTCCGGCGCCCTCGCGGACCGCGAGGGTTCCGTCGATGATCTGCAGAGGTTCGGTCAGGAGGTCATCGCTCATGTCGAGGAAGTTCGAGAGCTCTCCGGCGCGGCGCGACGTGAGACGGAATGCGGCTCCGAACGCCACCGAGCACATCGACCCGAGCTGGCCGTCTATCTGGTTGCCCATGACCACCTCGAGGCCGAGCCCCTCGCAGAGGTGGTGGACACGGGTGGAGTCGGTGAAGCCGGTCCGGGCGGTCTTGATGCTGACGGCCGTCGCCGAGCCGCCGAGCACCTCCCGGGTCACGTCGGCGGGCGTGGGGACGCTCTCGTCGGCGACGAAAGGCATGGCCGTCCTGCTCACCAGCCAGCGCCGTCCGAGCACGTCGTCGGCCGGGCAGAGCTCCTCGGCGAGGGTGAGGCCGAGGTCCGCCATCTCGTCGAGTGCACGCGCGGACTCCGACGCGGTCCAGCCGCGGTTGCCGTCGACGTACAGCTCGACCTCCTCGCCGAGGCCCTCCCGCAAGGCACGCACGACTGCCACGTCGAGCGAGTACGGGTGCCGGCCGACCTTCACCTTGAACGTGGTGACGCCGTGCTCGTCCCGCATCCGCTCGGCCTCGGCGACCATCGCAGCCGGCTCCGCGAACCCGAGCATGTGGGAGACCCGCATCCGGTCGGTGTAACCACCGAGCAGGGTCGTCACCGGCTGGCCGAGCGTCTGGCCGATGGCGTCCCACGTGGCCATGTCCAGTGCCGCCTTGGCGGTCGGGTTGCCGACCGTGCGCTCCAGGCGGTCGCGCACCACCTCCCGGTCCATGACCGACGTACCGACGACCTGCGGCGCGAAGATCTGCTCGATGACCGCCACGATCGAGGTCTGGGTCTCCCCGTAGGTGAACGGCCGCGCCGGCGCCTCGGCGACGCCGACGAGCCCGTCGTCGGTGTGGACGCGCACGAGCACGTGCTCGGCCACCCGCACCTCACCGCTCGCGAAGTGGAGGGGCTTCTTGTAGGGGATGGCGAACGGGATCGCCTCGACCCGCGTGACCTTCACCTAGAGCACCTCGTTCCGTGCGAGCGCCGCGGTGTCCGCGTCTACTGCGGACCCTGCAGCATCGGGAAACAGGTCGGCGCCATCGAGCGTGGCGAGGAGCTCGTGGAGCAACGCGGAGCTGTCGTCGGCACGCCAGGCGAGGGCGAGCTCGACGGTCTCCGCGCCCTCGACCTCGCGGAAGGTCACCCCCTCGAGCGACGCCGCCCGGACCGACTCCGGCACGAACGCCACGCCGAGCCCCGCGGCGACCAGGGCGAGGAGCGCCGAGGTGCCCACGACCTCGTGCTGCACCTTGGGGCTGAACCCAGCGGCGAGGCAGCTCCGCACGACGGCGTCGTTCACCACCGATCCGGCGGCTTCGTAGAGGATGAACGGCTCCGGCCTGAGGTCGGCCATCTCGAGGTGACCCCCCGCTGCAAGACGATGGTCCGAGGGGAGCACCAGCACGAGACCCTCACTCGCGATCGTCCGGGTCCTGATGCTCTCCTCGCTCACCGGCGGCCGGAGGACACCGAGGTCGATGCGGGACTCGAGCAACCCGGCCTCCTGGGCGGGCGTGAGCATGTCGGTGTGGATCTCCAGGCCGACATCGGGGAGCTGACGCTTCACGAGCTGGGCGATGCGGGGAAGCGCCCGGTACGACGCGGCACCGGTGAAGGCCACCCGGAGCACGCCCGTCTTCCCGCCGTGGATGCGGCGTGCCCTGTGGATCCCCGCCTCCAGGCTCTCGAGGATCCGTTGTACATCGACGAGGAACGACTCCCCCGCCGGCGTCAGCGCGACCTGGCGGGTGGTGCGGGTGAAGAGCGCCACGCCCATCTCGGCCTCGAGCTGACGGATCGCCTGCGACAGCGGCGGCTGGGCCATGTGCAGCTGCTGCGCCGCCTTGCCGAAGTGGCGCGTCCCAGCCACAGCGGCGAAGTAGCGGAGGTGGCGCAGCTCCATGGTTGCCCTCTCGGCGGTTCGGTTTGCCGGGCGTGACCGGGCTCTATGACGCGGCTCACACTGCGGCCTGTTGGAACAGGCTAGATCCGCGAATTCGATAATCACAAACACTCATTTCCTGAGCATTCAGACGCTGCACGTCTCAATCCCCAGGATCCCCCCGACGTGCCCACCCAGGCCCGCCGCCGCTGTTGGCTCCGACCTGATCGCGCGACAGACTTGCGGCAACTACTCCCGATCCGAAGCGAGGTCACCGTGGCACCGACGGCCGAGAACGAGAAGCAGCTGATCGAGTCGCTCCGCACCGGGTTGTTCATCGACGGGTCGTGGCGGGATGCGGGCAACGGTGAGACGTTCGAGGTCGAGGACCCCGCCACCGGCAAGGTCCTGACCACCGTCGCGAACGCGACGCCGGACGACGGGATGGCCGCCCTCGCGGCTGCTCACAAGGCACAGAAGGCGTGGGGGGCGACCGCCCCCCGGGAGCGCGCCGAGATCCTCCGGCGGGCCTTCGAGGCCGTCACAGCACGTGCCGACGACTTCGCCCTGCTCATGACGCTCGAGATGGGCAAACCGCTCCCGGAGGCACACGGCGAGGTCACCTACGGCGCGGAGTTCCTGCGTTGGTTCTCGGAGGAGGCCGCGCGGATCTCGGGCCGCTACGCGACAGCCCCCGACGGCAAGGCGCGCCTGATGGTCCACAAGCGCCCGGTCGGACCGTCGCTCTTCATCACTCCTTGGAACTTCCCCCTGGCGATGGCCACGAGGAAGATCGCACCGGCCATCGCCGCAGGCTGCACCATGATCGTCAAGCCGGCGACCCTGACCCCGCTGACCACCCTGCTGTTCGCGTCCGTCCTCGAGGAGGTCGGCCTGCCGGCCGGGGTCCTCAACGTCATCCCGACCAGCAACGCCGGCGCCGTCACGGGCCCGATCATCAAGGACCCCCGCCTGCGCAAGCTGTCGTTCACCGGTTCCACCGAGGTCGGTCGCAACCTGCTGAAGGACTCCGCGGACCAGATCCTCCGCACGTCGATGGAGCTCGGCGGCAACGCGCCGTTCCTGGTCTTCGAGGACGCCGACCTCGACTCGGCGATCGAGGGCGCGATGCTCGCGAAGCTGCGCAACATGGGTGAGGCCTGCACCGCTGCGAACCGCTTCCTCGTCCACGAGTCGGTCGCCGACGAGTTCGGCAAGCGGCTGGCGGAGCGGATGGCGGCGCTGCCGGTCAAGCGCGGCACCGAGGAGGACGCCAAGATCGGCCCGCTCGTCGACGAGAAGACCCGCGGGAAGGTCCAGGAGCTGGTCGACGACGCCGTCTCCAAGGGGGCGGAGGTCCGCACAGGTGGGCAGCCGCAGGAGGGCGACGGCTACTTCTACCCGCCCACGGTCCTCACCGGTGTCGGCCACGACGCCCGGATCCTCTCCGAGGAGGTGTTCGGCCCGGTCGCCCCGATCGTGACCTTCACCGACGAGGACGACGCCGTCGCGATGGCCAACGACACCGAGTACGGCCTGGTCGCCTACGCCTACACGCGCGACGTCAGCCGGTCGCTGCGCCTGGCCGACACCATCGAGTCCGGCATGCTCGGCCTCAACGTCGGCGTGGTGTCGAACCCGGCGGCGCCCTTCGGCGGTGTGAAGCAGTCCGGGCTCGGCCGTGAGGGCGGCTTCGAGGGCATCGAGGAGTTCCTCGAGACCAAGTACGTCGGCCTCGCCGACCCGTTCGCGGACCAGCAGAAGGCCTGAGTCCCCAACTGACCTGGTGCTATGGACGGTTCCCAAGCGGAATGCTGCTTGTCTTGCGTCCATAACCCCGCGTTACAAGGGCTGGGCGGGAGAGCGGGAGTGCGGCTGGGCGGCCGCTGGTCCTAGCCGCCCAGAGCGGCCGTGACCACCTCGCGCGCCTCCGCCTGGACCTGCGCGAGGTGGTCGGGTCCCTTGAAGGACTCCGCGTAGATCTTGTAGACGTCCTCGGTCCCCGACGGACGCGCCGCGAACCAGGCGTGCTCGGTGGTCACCTTCAGCCCGCCGATCGCGGCGCCGTTGCCGGGGGCCTCGGTGAGGCGAGCGGTGATCGGGTCACCCGCGAGGGTCTCGGCCTTCACGTCGGTCGGAGCCAGGGCTGCGAGCTTGGCCTTCTGCTCCCTCGTCGCCGGGGCGTCCACCCGGGCGTACGCCGGGTCGCCGAACTCCTGGGTGAGCTCGGCGTAGTGGGCGCTCGGCGTCTTCCCCGTGGCGGCGAGGATCTCCGACGCGAGCAGCGCGAGGATGATGCCGTCCTTGTCGGTGGTCCACACCGAGCCGTCGAAGCGCAGGAACGACGCCCCCGCCGACTCCTCTCCCCCGAAGACGACCGAGCCGTCGAGCAGACCGGGCACGAACCACTTGAACCCGACCGGGACCTCGGTCATCCGCCGACCGGCGCCGGCCACGACGCGGTCGATCATCGAGGACGACACCAGGGTCTTGCCGACCGCGGCGTCCGGAGACCAACCGGGACGGGCGCCGACGAGATAGCGGATCGCCACTGCCAGGTAGTGGTTGGGGTTCATCAGTCCCGAGTCGGGGGTGACGATGCCGTGGCGGTCCGCGTCGGCGTCGTTGCCCGTGGCGAGGTCGTACTCCCCACGGCGCTCGATCAGCGAGGCCATCGCCGACGGGGAGGAGCAGTCCATCCGGATCTTGCCGTCCCAGTCCAACGTCATGAACCGCCAGGTCGGGTCGACCAGGGGGTTCACCACGGTCAGGTCGATCCGGTGCCGCTCGGCGATCTCACCCCAGTAGTCCACGCTCGCGCCGCCGAGCGGGTCCGCGCCGATCCGGACACCGGCCTCCCGGACCCGGTCGAGGTCCACCACGGCAGGCAGGTCGTCGACGTACCTCCCGAGGAAGTCGTAGGACCGTGCCTCCGCCCTCGCCTTCGGGAACGGCACGCGCCGCACCCCGTCGAGCGCCGACCTGATGTAGGCGTTGGCCCGCTCGGCGATGTCCTTGGTCGCGTCGGAGTCGGCCGGTCCGCCGTGAGGCGGGTTGTACTTGAAGCCGCCGTCGGACGGCGGGTTGTGCGACGGGGTGACGACGATGCCGTCCGCCAGCCCGGATCCCTCGGTGCGGCCCCGGTTGACGGCGAGGATCGCGTGGGAGACCGCCGGGGTCGGGGTGTAGCCGTCACGGTCGTCGACGAGGACGGTCACCTCGTTGGCGACGAGGACCTCGAGCGCCGAGGCCCAGGCCGGCTCCGAGAGCCCGTGGGTGTCGCGGCCGAGGAACAGCGGACCGTCGTACCCCCGCTCCCGGCGGTAGTCGCAGATGGCCTGGGTGGTGGCCCAGATGTGCGTCTGGTTGAACGCGTTGCGCAGACTGCTCCCCCGATGTCCCGAGGTGCCGAAGACCACCGCCTCGTCAGGGTTCTCGGGATCCGGCTCACCTGTGTAGTAGGCCGTGACGAGGTGCGCCACGTCGACGAGGTCGGAAGGCTGCGCGGGGGTGCCTGCACGAGGGTCGCTCATGTCGGCATGCTAGCGACAGCCGGTCAGGACTGGGGCTGCTCGATGCTCTCGACAGTCGTCCTCTGGGCGGCCTCCGCCGGCGCCACGTGCACGTACGGCGCGAGGAGCGCGGAGAGTCCGGTGTCACGGACCTGCTTCTCGTACCTCTCCTGCTCAGAGCTGCAGAGCGCCGCCCAACAGTCGGGGTGGTACCACGTGTTCTCGCCTGCGCCCGGACGCGAGACGGAGAGGTTGCGGATGGGGTTGCGGCACTTCGTGCATCGATGGCGTTCCATGGCCCGGGTCTCCTTCACCGGCGAACCCGATGCACGCTTTCCCCAAGTCGTGCCCCGGTCCCGTCGGACCTGCAAGTGGAAGGTGCCCGCCCCCGGAGCCTTCGCTCCGCAACCACGAGACAAGGGTAGGGGTCTCAGGCGGGACGGGCCACAGGTTCTGCCACATTTGCCCCACGAGGACTAGAGTCACTCGTATCTGCCGCTCACCCGGGCGGCGGGACCTTTACGACGGATCGTCCGGCACGTGCCTGCCGGTGAAGGGATGAACAGAGATGGCTTCTGTCACGTACGACCATGCCCAGCGTCTCTACCCCGGCAGCACCAAGCCGGCAGTGGACGACCTCAACCTCGAGATCGCCGACGGCGAGTTCATGGTGCTCGTCGGCCCCTCGGGCTGCGGCAAGTCGACCAGCCTGCGGATGCTGGCCGGCCTCGAGGAGGTCACCGAGGGCCGGATCCTGATCGGCGACCGCGACATCACGAACGTGCCGCCCAAGGACCGCGACATCGCGATGGTCTTCCAGAACTACGCGCTGTACCCGCACATGAGCGTCGCCGAGAACATGGCCTTCTCGTTGAAGATGGCCAAGGTCGGCAAGGAGGAGCGGATGACGCGCGTGCAGGAGGCCGCCAAGCTGCTCGACCTCGAGGAGTACCTCGACCGCAAGCCGAAGGCGCTCTCCGGCGGCCAGCGTCAGCGCGTCGCCATGGGCCGCGCGATCGTGCGCCAGCCGCAGGTGTTCTGCATGGACGAGCCGCTCTCGAACCTCGATGCGAAGCTCCGCGTCTCCACCCGGACGCAGATCGCGGCCCTCCAGCAGCGACTCGGGGTCACGACGGTCTACGTCACCCACGACCAGGTCGAGGCGATGACGATGGGCGACCGGGTGGCCGTGATGAAGGACGGCATCCTCCAGCAGGTCGACACCCCGCTCGCCCTCTACGACCACCCGGCGAACCTCTTCGTGGCCGGCTTCATCGGCTCGCCGGCGATGAACCTGCTCAACGCCAAGCCGAACGACGTCGGCGCCCGGATCGGCGAGTACACCGTGCCGATCGACCGCGAGGCGGCCTCGAAGATGCAGGGCGACATCACTGTCGGCGTCCGCCCCGAGTCCTGGCGTCTGGTGAGCGACGGCGAGGGAGGTCTCCCGGTGCGCGTCACGGTGATCGAGGAGCTCGGCGCCGACGCCTACCTCTACGGGACGAGCGAGGTCGACGGGGAGTCGCACCAGATCGTGGTTCGGCTCGAGGCGCGTCGCGACGTCCAGAAGGGCTCGATGGTCCACGTCACCACCGACCCGAACCACGTCCACGTGTTCGACACCGCCAGCGGGGCGCGGCTGTCCGCCTGACCGTGTGCTGGGCCCCTGCGGGGGCTCAGCACGAACACGAAGGCCGTCCACCGAGGTGGACGGCCTTCGTGTGTTGAGACGGGCCTGGGGGGGAGGTGGCGCTAGGGATCAAACTGTCGAGTGGGGGGTGACTCGTTTGCCCTCGTCTCAAGCTTTTTAGTTTTGTGCGGCTGTCCCGAACCGCTTGATAAGAGCATGGCTCAGGAAGTGTCACGAATCCACCGGAATCGGGCCGCATGAATGTGCACTGCACGTTCCTGCAGAATCTGCCGCCTCAGGAGAGGGCGCGGTCGAGGTCCTCGAGCAGGTCGTCGACGTCCTCGAGGCCGACCGAGAGGCGGACCAGCCCGTCCGTGATCCCCACGCGTGCGCGGCCCTCGGGGCCCATCCGGTGGTGAGTGGTCGTCGCAGGGTGGGTGATCAGCGACTTGGAGTCCCCGAGGTTGTTGGAGATGTCCACGATCTCGAGGCGGTCGAGCACCGAGAACGCCTGCTCCTTGCCACCCTCGACCTCGAACGTCACGACCGTGCCGCCGCCGCTCATCTGCCGCCGGGCGAGGTCGCGCTGAGGGTGGGACTCGAGCCAGGGATAGAGCACCCGTGTCACGCGCGGCTGCTGCTCGAGCCACGAGGCGATCCGCTCTGCGCCCGCCGTCGAGTGCAGCACCCGCATCCTCAGGGTCTCGAGGCCCTTCGTCAGCACCCAGGCGTTGAACGGGCTCATGGAGGGCCCCGTGTTGCGCATGAGCGTCTTCACCTCGCCCTCGACGAGCTCGGCAGGTCCCAGGATCGCGCCGCCGAGGGTGCGGCCCTGTCCGTCGATGTGCTTGGTCGCGGAGTAGACCACCACGTCGGCCCCGAGTTCGATCGGGCGCTGCAGGACAGGCGTGGCGAAGACGTTGTCCACGATCACCGTGGCGCCGGCGGCGTGCGCCAGGTCGCAGACGGCGCGTACGTCGACGAGCTCCTGCATCGGGTTCGAGGGCGACTCGAAGAAGACCGCCTTGGCGGGGGTGGCCAGCGCCTTCTCCCACTGGTCCAGGTCATGGCCGTCCACGAACTCCGTGGTGACCCCCCACCTGGGGAGCAGGTCGTCGAGGATCGCGAAGCACGACCCGAAGAGGCTGCGGGCAGCGACGACCCGGTCACCGGCCCGGACCAGTGCGAGCAGCGCGGTGAAGACTGCCGCCATCCCGCTGGCCGTGGGGAAGCAGGCCTCCGCCCCTTCGAGCAGGCGCAGCCGGTCGCCGAAGCCGGTGACCGTCGGGTTGCTGAACCGGGAGTACATGTAGTGCTCAGACTCGCCCTTGAAGGCCGCCTCGGCCTCGGCTGCCGATGCGTAGACGTACCCGGAGGTGAGGTAGAGGGCCTCGGACGTCTCCTCGAACTCGGAGCGATGCAGGCCCCCGCGGACAGCGATGGTGTCCGGGCGCCAGCCGGAGTGGTCCGGCCGCTCGCCGCTCATGACTGTCGCCAGGGCAGGCCGCGGGCACGCCAGCCGGTGCTGCCCCGATGGCCGGAGCCGTCGAGGTCCCCCTCGAAGCCCTCGCTGACGTTGTACGACGGGGCAAGGCCCGCCTGGGTCGCCGCGAGCGCGGCGGCCTGGGACCTGGCCCCGGACCTGCAGATGAACAGCGTCGGACCTTCACCGCCCACGCCGGCCGCACCGAGCTCCTCGAGGAACTGCCGGTTCCGCGTGCCGCCGGGCCAGTGGTTCCACGAGACCATGACCAGCTTCTTGCCCAGGCCGGTGACGTCGGGGACGCCGACGAAGATCCACTCGGCCTCGGAACGCACGTCGACCAGGACCGCCTCGGGGTCCCGCTCCAGCAGCGCCCAGGCCTCGGTCGGGGAGAGGTCTCCGGCATAGGTCATGCGGCCCACGGTAGAACGCAGCCGTCGACCTCGGCGAAATGACCAAATCACGGACAGGCGTCTCGGATCTCGACACCGATCCGCTGCGCGTCACCTGGCTCAGGCAGGCGCGGGCTCCATCGACGCCACGAACACGCAGCGGCCGTCGTCGGTGAGGACCTTATCGATGGTGAGCTCGACCTCGACCTCCGCGCCGTTTCGGTGCAACGCGGGAACGACGACAGCCCGGCCGACCAACGGCGCCCGCCCGGTCAGGAAGTGCATCGTGAAGCCGGCGAGGTGGGCCTGGCGGAAGCGCGCTGGGATGAGGTCCACGAGGCGCCGGCCCACGAGCTCCCCGGGGTCGTCGTACCCGAGGAGGCGAAGCAGGCGAGGGCTGACCGCGATGATCCGGTCCTGGTCGTCTGCGGCGACCATCCCTACCTCGGCCAGCCGCACCGGTTCGGCGTCCCAGGCAAGGCGGTGGGGGTACTGCGGCGGCGGCTCGTGCAGCGGCGACCACGGCGAGGGCTGCGCTCCCCGGCTCTGCGACATGACCTGGTCGCAGAGCCACGCGCGGAGCCCTTGGAGCTCGGGCTGGGTCGGCGGGGTCAGGAAGTCACCCGACTCGACCATCTCGAGCGCGCTGACCATCATGCGCTCGAGCGTCGCGAAGTGGGGAACCGACCGGACCGGCACCGGGAGGTCGACGAGCTCCTGGGTGACCAGTGGCTCGGTCGCGGTCACCAGCACCTCGCTCGGGTCCTCGGAGACGCCCGACGCGGGGATGTTCTCGGCGAGGAGCGCGAGCGCGTCGCTCGCCTCGGCGTGGAGAGCGATCGGGTCGACCGGTGAGTCGAGGTCGAGGCTGGCGAGGAGGTACTCCCGCAGGAGTGACTCGGCGTGCTGGCGCCAGGCCTCGTGCAGGAGGAGCGGCACCTGTTGCAGCTCCACGGTCACGGTCTCCGGCTTGGCCCGGGGGGTCTCCGCCTGGGCGTGTGGCCCGTCATCATCCGAGGAGCAGCAGGCGATCTGGAACCAGACCGTCTTGCCGGAGTCGTCCGGCAGGACGCCCCACTCGTCCACCAGCTCCTCGAGCAGCCTGAGCCCCCGACCGGTGCCGGCATTGGGACCGTAGGCCCGAGGAGAGGGGACGTGAGGGCTGCCGTCGGTGACCTCGATGCGCAGGCCACCGTTGCGGAGCATCACGGCGACGTCGATCGCGGTGCCGGCGTGGACCAGGGCATTCGTGACGATCTCGCTGACGAGGAGCTCCGCCGTCTCGACGAGATCCTCGCGGTGGGCATCGAGCAGCGAGTCGCGGATCATCCTGCGTGCCTCTCGCACGCTGGAGGGACGGGGCGCGAACCGCCGTCGTTGCGGCCGCGTCTCCTCTCCCACCCTCACCTAAACGAGTCTACGGCCCCCGAGATGTCCCATAAAAGGCGAGTCGGACAAAACTCCTCAACCTGCGGGAAAGTGTTTCCGCTCTTCGTGCGGCGTGCGGGTCAGAACCCGAGGTCGCGCCCGATGAGCTCCTTCATGATCTCGTTCGAGCCGGCCCAGATCTTCGTGACCCGGGCGTCCGCCCAGGCACGGGCGACGCGGTACTCGTTCATGTAGCCGTAGCCGCCGTAGAGCTGCACGCAGTGGTCGAGGACGTCGTTCTGCACTTCGGCGGACCACCACTTGGCCTTGGCGGCGTCGATCGGGGTCAGCTCGCCCTTGGTGTGCGCCACCACGGCCTGGTCGATGAACGCCTGGGCGACCTCGATCTTCGTGACCAGCTCGGCCATGAGGAACTTGTTGTGCTGGAAGTGGCCGATCGGCTGGCCGAAGGCCTTGCGGTCCTTGGCGTACTGGATCGTCTCCTCGAGGATCTGCGCGGCGTGCGAGATGTTCGTGACCGCCGACCCGAGGCGCTCCTGGGGCAGCCAGTTCATCATGTGGATGAAGCCGCCGTCGACCTCGCCGATGACGTTGTCGCCCGGCACCCGGACGTTCTCGAAGAACAGTTCGGCGGTGTCGGACTCGGGCTGGCCCACCTTGTCGAGCTTGCGGCCGCGAGAGAAGCCCTCCATGCCGGCCTCGACCGCGAACAGCGTGATGCCGCGCGCCTTCTTCTCAGGGCTGGTGCGTGCGGCGACCACCACCAGGTCGGCGGAGTAGCCGTTGGTGATGAACGTCTTCGACCCGTTGAGGATCCAGTCGTCGCCGTCGCGGACCGCGGTCGTCCGCAGCGAGGCGAGGTCGGACCCGCCGGAGGGCTCGGTCATCCCGATGGCCGTGAGGATCTCACCGGTGCAGAAACCGGGGAGCCAGCGCTCGCGCTGCTCCTCGGTGGTGAGATGCACCAGGTACGGCGCAACGATGTCGGCGTGGATCCCCACGCAGGACGCGAGCGCCATGTTGACCTTGGCGAGCTCCTCGGTCAGCACGGCGTTGTAGCGGTAGTCGCCCGCCTCCGACCCGCCGTACTGCTCCGGGATCTCGAGCCCGAGGAACCCCTGCTTGCCGGCGGCAAGCCACATCTCCCTGGGCATCGCGTGCGCCTCGGCGTGCTCATCGAGGTGCGGCTTGACCTCGCGGTCGAGGAACTCGCGGGCCGAGTCGCGGAAGGCCTCGTGGTCAGAGTCGTAGATCGTTCGCTTCACGCGCGGCAGGTTACCGCACAGTAGCTCCAGGGGTCGACAGCCGTCCGACGCGCGGATGAACCGAGCGCCCCGTTGGGTAAAAACGCCCTTTTTGTCCGATTCTCTGCTGATAATGAGCGCGGGGGCGGCTCTGCGGCTCGCACCCGTATCGAGCAGACCGGGGGGCTGTGCGAGATGACCTATGGGGAAGCACGCGAGGTGACGACCTTGCGCCGGCTCCATGAGCTGATGTGTCGCGTCAACGCAGACGACGACCTGGCCTCCCTCCTCCAGTCCCTCGTCGACGGCGTCGCGGACGTCACGGGCTTCGAGGTGGCCGCGGTGAGCTACCTGCACCCGGACCGGCAGCTCGAGGTGGTCGCGGTGGCCGGTGACGACGCCGCCCGCGACGAGCTGATGGGTGTTCGGACCCCGCTCGACGAGCTCGCCGAGGAGTTCGAGCTCGCCGACGACTGGGGCCTGCTGAAGTTCGTCCCGCACGAGCGGCTCGACGGCCAGACCGGTCGCGGGTGGATCCCGGACATCCGCCCGCTCGACGTACCGGATGCCTGGCACCCCGAGGACGCTCTGCTCGCCCCGCTGTTCGCGCCGACCGGCGAGATGGTGGGTCTGCTCTCCGTCGACCTCCCCCGGGACGGCCGCCGGCCCGGGCAGTTCGCCCGGGAGGCGCTCGAGATGTACGCCGTCCAGGCCGGGATCGCGATCAGCAACGTCAAGCAGCGAGAACGCCTGCGCGAGGAGGTCCGTCTCGCCACGGCCGTGCGCGAGGTGGCGCAGACGACCGGTAACGCCTTGGACCTCGGCAGGGTGCTCGACTCCGGGAAGGCGCCGATCATCGAGGGCCTCGGTTGCGACGCGCTGTGGATCCGCGCCTTCGAAGGCGACGACGGAGCCGGCGGCCGCGACGCCTTCCACTTCGACCGTCCCGTCGTCGTGCCTGAAGAGGTCGCCGAGCTCATGGGTCGACTGGCGCAGGCCGGCTGGGCGACCCGACGCGCTGTCATCCTGCCGACCGCGGAGGACCTGTCGCAGGCGGAAGCCGAGCAGCTCCTCGACTTCACCGCCCGGTGTGGCTGCGGGTCGCTCCTCCTCGCGCCGATGGGCGCAGGGCCGGAGTGCCTTGGCTACCTCGCCCTGGGTCGCCGACCGGGTGCGAGCCCTTGGACGGACGAGGAGGTCACCGCCGCGCTGGAGATCGGCCGTGACCTCGGACGTGCGGTGCTTCACGCCCGGCTCTACGAACGCGAGCACCGGCTGGTCAAGGAGCTACGCCAGCTCGACGGCTACAAGACCGAGATGATCTCCACGCTCGCGCACGAGCTGAAGAGCCCGCTGACCGCGATCATCGGCCATCTCGAGCTCGTCGAGTCCGCCGGCGACGGGGTCACGCCGAGGTCGCTGGCGGCCATCGGACGCGGCGCCTCCCGACTGTCCGACCTGGTCGAGGACCTGCTGCTGCTTTCCACGGTCGGCGACCCGCACCGACCTCTGGCGCCGGCGCCGGTCGACCTGTCCGAGATCGCCTCCTCCGCGAGCGAGCTGCTGCGGGCCCAGGCCGCCAAGCAGGGCGTGCGCGTCGAGCTCGTCGGTACGACGGGCAAGGCGCTGGCCTACGGCAACGCAGCGGAGCTCGACCGGGTGGTGGGGAACCTGCTCGGCAACGCGGTGAAGTTCAGCCCGGCCGGCGGCACTGTGACGTTCACCCTCGAGCAGACCGCGGGCGCCGTGGTGATGCGCTGCACCGACCAGGGCATCGGGATCTCGGTCGCCGACCAGGCGCAGGTGTTCACCGAGTTCTTCCGCTCGACGAACCCCGCCGCCCTGGAGATCCCCGGCACCGGGCTCGGACTGACCATCGTGAAGCGGATCGTCGAGCGCCATGGGGGCACGATCACGGTCGACTCGGAGCTCGGCCGCGGGTCGACGTTCACGGTGACCTTCCCGGCCGCCGGCTGAGCGGCGGCCGGGGTGCCCGGCGTCAGCGGCTGGTGGCCTCCGCGCGGGCGGCCGCGGCTGGTGCAGCCTTGCGGTCGCTCGGCAGCTTCGTGACCAGGGTCAGGCCTACGGAGATCAAGGCGATGATCCCGATCGTGCTGTAGGCGAGGGTGTAGTTGGGCTGGTCGGAATTGCCGAGCAGGGACGAGATCACGATCGGGCCGATCACGCCGCCGATGCTCCAGCCGATCAGCATGAGGCCGTAGATCGCGCCGGCGTTCTTGACCCCGAAGAAGTCCCCCGCAGTCGCGGGCATGGTCCCGAAGCCGCCGCCGTAGCAGAGGTAGACGACCGCCGCGAGGACGAAGAACAGCGCGGCGTTGGAGGCGTGCGGAAGGACGAGCAGGCACACGCCTTGAAGCGCGAGCATCGCCGCGAAGGCCGGCATCCGGCCGATGTAGTCCGACGCGGCAGCCCAGACGATCCGGCCGCCGCCGTTGAAGATCGCCAGCACGCCTACCACGGTCGCCGCCCCCGCGGCGCTGTAGCCGGCGATGCCCTCCGCGCTTCCCGCGGCCTGGGAGATCAGGGCGATACCCGCGGTGACGTTCAGCGTCAGGATCGCGGTGAGGAGGTACCACTGCGGGGTACGCAGGGCCTCGCCCTGGTCGTACTCGTGGGCAGCCTCGGCCGAGCCCGCCGCGCTCGCCTCGTAGCCCGGCACGACGTAGCCCGCCGGCGGGTTCTTGAAGAACGAGGCACCGATCAGCGACATCACCAGGTAGGCGAGGCCGAGCGGCAGAAAGGCACTAGTGGGGTCGTTCTTGTCCTGCGCGATCAGCCACTGGGCCACCGGCGAGGTGAGCACGGCGCCGAAGCCGAAGCCACCGACCGCGAGACCGGTGATCAGCCCCTTCTTGTCGGGGAACCACTTCTGGAGCATCGCGATCGGCACGATGTAGGCGAACCCGAGGCCGAACCCGCTGATCACGCCATAGCCGAGGATGAGCAGCCACAGGTCGTCGGAGCTGCTTGTGAAGGAGGCCAGGATGACGCCGAGGGCGTAGATGACGCCGCCGGCGAGAGCGACGATACGCGGGCCTTTCTTGTCCTGGATCCTGCCGCCGATGTAGCTGCCGACGAAGATCATCGCGATCGTGACGGTGAAGGGCAGGGAGGCCTGCACCTTGGTCAGCTGCCAGGGCTCCGCGACCTGGAGGGCCTTGGAGAAGACGCTCCAGGCGTAGACCGCTCCGATCGAGAACTGCAGGAGCAGGCCTGCTGCGACCAGGACCCAACGGTTTCCCGAGGGTGCGCTTGCCGATGACCCGTCCTGCGTCCGTGCTGTGCTTGCCATGGTCTGCCTCCTCCGTAGCCCGCCCCAGGGGCGTGCGACCTAGCCCTTGTACCTGACGGGTTCCCCACGTTCGAGACGTTCACGCTGTGGAACGACGGTGTATTTCGGGTCGCGCGCCGACTCCTGGCCGGCCTCGAACACCCCGAACCTGGTGCAGACCGAGCCGGCCATCAGCGCCGCGCCGGACAGGACGCCCATGGTGCGGCTTCGGCGCGACAGGAGGGACGTGGCAGCGCCCGCGATGGTGAGAACCTTGGCGGCCTTCATCAGCTTGCCTGCCCGCCCCTCGTGCAGCGGCTCCGCGGTGATGCCCATGGACCGCTCCATGCGCCGCTCCATGAGGGTCTCGACCACGGCGCCGCCGATCGCGAAGTTGCGCGCGGGCCCACTCTCGCCCTTCGGGGCAGCGAGCATCCCGAACCCACCTGACGCGGCGGCAGCGGAGCTGACGAAGACGAACGGCAGCTCGCGGTACGCCTCGTGCCACGACGGCGTAGCCGTGTCGGCGAGCAGCACCGCGGTGTAGGCGGCGACGGGCGGCGCGGTCACCGCCGCGATGAGACCCAGGGGGCTTCCCAGCTGCGACACCAGCCGCAACGGCCCGACCCGGAGGCCGGCGGGAAGCATGTCCACCATCTCCGCAGCGGCAGCCGCTCCGGCGAACGGGCCGTAGAGCGAGAGGATCCAGGTGCCGACGGACATCGGCGAGGTCAGCTTCGCGGTGCGGAGCATGTTGAGGAAGCGGGACGGCTTGCCGAGGTCGTGCACCAGGGCAGCCATGCTGAACGTGAGCGCGCCGATGGAGCCCAGGCGCCCGACCCGGCGCAGCCCCGGACGTCCGGTGAGGTCCGCTCCCGCCGCGAGCAGCGACGTTCCCGCGGCGAGGCCACCGGAGAAGAGGTACGCCGGGATGTCTGCCTCCCACGGGGAGGGCTTGACGATCTGCCTGCCGTAGTAGGAGGAGAACTTCGCCTCCGGCACCATGGAGAACTCTCCGCCGGAGCGTTCACCGCGACGCTTGCGGCGACCGCCCTCCGTGCCCACGACAGCCCCGCGCTGGGAGCGCTCGCCCACCTGGCCGGAGCGGTTCACCTCGGGACTCATGGCCGCCTCCCGAAGAACGAGATGACTGCGCCGGCGAACAGCGCGAGCGCGGCCGTCGTGGCGCGGTTGAACATGTGCGGGAGGTCCCTCGTGGTCACCACGGGGTCGGGCGGGAAGCCGTAGACCTCCGGCTCGTCGAGCAGCAGGAAGAACGCACCGGTGCCGCCCACGCCGTCGTCCGGGTCGTTCCCGTAGAGGCGAGCGTCCATGATCCCGGCCTCGTGGAGGTGCTCGACCCGCTTGTTCGCGCGTTCGCGGAGCTCCTCGACGTCGCCGAACTGGATCGACTCGGTGGGGCAGGCCTTGGCGCAGGCCGGCTTCTCCCCGACCTTGAGCCGGTCGTAGCAGAGCGTGCACTTCTGCGCGATGCCGACGTTCTTGGCCCCGTCGGGCGCGGAGCGACGCTCGATCACGCCGTACGGACAGGCCGGCACGCAGTAGCCGCAGCCGTTGCAGATGTCGTCCTGCACCACGACCGTGCCGAACTCCGTCCGGAACAGCGAGCCAGTGGGGCAGACGTCGAGGCACGCGGCGTGCGTGCAGTGCTTGCACACGTCGGACGACATGAGCCAGCGGAAGTCCGGCTTGCCGTCGGACCCGCCGGCCTGGCCGACCTGGGCCCCCTCGCTCGGTATCTCGGGCATGCCGAGGTCGACGGTCTCACGGAGCCGCGGCTCCTGGTCTCCGAGCTGCTTGGGCTGCTCGATGAACGCCACGTGCCGCCAGGTGTTGGCGTTCAGCGACCCGGTGTTGTCATACGACATCCCGAGCATGTTGAAGCCGTCGTCAGGGACCTCGTTCCACTCCTTGCAGGCCACCTCACACGCCTTGCACCCGATGCAGATCGAGGTGTCGGTGAAGAAGCCTTTGCGGGGCGGGTGGTCCTTGTATCCGGTCTCGGCGGCGGGGTCCACCGGTCCGAAGAGGCTGTTCTTGCCGATCACTGCCTCTCGTCCCTTCCTCCGGTCGGGTCACGGCGGTCCCTGCCTGCAGCATCGGAGCCGACCGTGACGATGGGCGTGCCGGGGTCCACGTCCGTGCCGGACCGGCGCCGGTACTCGCCGATGTACTCCAGCAGTGCCTTGCCGGTAGGACGTCGGCCTGGCTGGATGTCGCAGGTGCCGACCTTCGTCTCCTGGATCAGCACGTTGGGGTCGAGCGTGATCCCGAACAGGTCGTTGGCGGAGTCGCCGGAGACCAGCCCGCCCTGCCCCCAGTGGTAGGGCAGCCACACCTGGTGGATCACCCTCCCCTCGACCTTCAGCGGCGTGAGCCGGTCAGTGACCATCACCCGCCCCTCCACTGCGGCGCGCGACGTGACCACGTGACACCAGCCCATGTGCTCGAGACCGCGCTCGGCGGCGAGCTCGGGAGACACCTCGACGAACATCTCGGGCTGCAGCTCGGACAGGTACTCGAGGTACCTGCTCATGCCACCGGCGGTGTGGTGCTCGGTGAGCCGGCTGGTGGTGAACACGAACGGGAACACCTCGCCGTGCAGCTCCGGAGGACTCGGGTTCATCGGGTTGTCGGGCCGGTCGTACTCCTTGCGTGTCGGGTTGCCCTGCTGCTGGTAGAGCGGGTTCCGGAACGGGGACTCGACCGGTTCGTAGTGGGTCGGGAGCGGTCCGTCGATCAGCCCCTGCGGGACGTACAACGCACCCTTCCCGTCGCCCTGCATGATGAACGGGTCGACGCCCTCGATGGCCTCGACTCCGCTCGCGCCTTCAGGTGCGCGGTACGACGGCGCCTTGGTCTTCTCGAAGTCCGGCACGTCGTGGCCGGTCCACTCGCCCTTCTGCTCGTCCCACCAGACGTAGGCCTTCTTCTCGCTCCACGGCTTGCCGTCGGGATCCGCCGACGCGCGGTTGTAGAGGATCCGGCGGTTCATCGGCCACGCCCAGCCCCACTCCGGAGCCACGAAGCTCTGCTCACTCGCGGGTTTCCGCCGGGCCGCCTGGTTCACGCCGTCCTTGTAGACGCCCGTGTAGATCCAGCACCCTCCGAGGGTCGACCCGTCGTCCTTCATCTCCGTGAACGACGAGAGCGGACGGCCGGTGGCGATCTCGTAGCCGTTGATCTCCTTCAGCACGGCTTCGGCGCTCGGCTCGTCGTGCGGGCCGTGCACCGGGTAGTCCCAGGCCAGGTCGAGCACCGGACGGTCCTTCTCCTCGCCCGAGCCGGCCAGACGCTCCCTGACCATCCGTCCGAGGTGGTAGAAGAACCACAGCTCCGAGCGGCAGTCGCCGACCGGGTCCAGGGCCTTCTCACGCCACTGGAGCATGCGCTGGGTCTGCGTGAAGGTGCCCTCCTTCTCGGCGTGCGAGGCGGCCGGCATGAGGAAGACCTCGGTCCGGCACTCCTCCGGCACGATCTCGCCGGTCGCGACCTCGGGGGAGTCCTTCCAGAACGTCGCGCTCTCGATCTCGAACAGGTCGCGCACCACGAGCCAGTCGAGGTTCGCCATGCCCAGCCGCTGCGCCCGTCCGTGCGCCGAGCCGACAGCGGGGTTCTGACCGAGCAGGAAGTAGCCCTTGACTTTTCCGTCGATCATGTCCAGCACGGTGCGGTAGGTGCCGTGGTCGCCGGTGATCTTGGGGATGTAGTCGAAGCAGAAGTCGTTCTCCGGCGTCGCCGCATCACCCCAGTAGGCCTTCAGGAGGTTGATGCTGTAGGCGCCGGCCTGGGCCCAGAAGCCCTTGGACCCCGGGTGCCGGACGCTGTCGACCCACTCCTCGAGCGTCTTGTGGTCGTCGGCCTGGGGCATCGGAAGGTAGCCGGGCAGGATGTTGAACAGCGTCGGGATGTCGGTCGACCCCTGGATGCTCGCGTGCCCGCGCAGTGCCATGATCCCGCCGCCCGGGCGGCCCATGTTGCCCAGCAGGAGCTGGAGGATCGCCCCGGTGCGGATGTACTGCACCCCCACGCTGTGCTGGGTCCACCCGACGCTGTAGACGAGCGCCGTCGTCCTGTCGCGACCGGAGTTCTGCGTCCAGGCCTCGCAGACCTCGAGGAACGCCTCCTTCGAGACCCCGCAGGTCTGCTCGACCATCTCGGGGGTGTAACTGCTGTAGTGCCGCTTGAGGATCTGGTAGACGCAGTTCGGGTGCTGGAGCGTCTCGTCGCGGGGCGGGTTGCCCTGCACGCTCATGCCGTGGGTCTCGTGCTGCAACGCCATGGCCGTCTCGCGCTGCTGCACGTGGTCCTGCCGGTCGCTCCCGTTCTGCTCGTGCCCCGCGAACTGCCAGGACGTGGGGTCGTAGGTCCGTGTCTCCGGGTCGAAGCCGGAGAACAGCCCGCCGAGGTCGTCGGGGTCCCGGTAGTCGTCGGAGACGATGGTCGCGGCGTTGGTGTACGCCACGACGTACTCACGGAAGTCGAGCTCGTTCTCCAGGATGTAGTTGACGATGCCGCCGAGGAACGCGATGTCCGTGCCCACGCGGATCGGGACGAAGGTGTCCGCGAGCGCGCTGGTCCTGGTGAACCGCGGGTCGATGTGGATGACCTTGGCTCCCCGCGCCTTCGCCTCCACCACCCACTGGAAGCCCACGGGATGGGCCTCGGCCATGTTCGAGCCCTGGATGATGATGCAGTCAGCGTTGGAGAGGTCCTGCGTGAACCCGGTGGCGCCGCCGCGCCCGAAGCTGGTCCCCAGACCGGGGACGGTGGCGGAGTGTCAAATACGGGCCTGGTTC
>DATGYO010000098.1:0-8335 GCA_035297905.1 Nocardioidaceae bacterium | reverse complement strand
GACCGGCCTGCGCTTCTCGGAGAACGCCCGCATCCCCTCGGCGACGTCATCGGTGCGCAGCAGCACCGTCTGACCGGTCCGCTCGCGCTCGAGCGCCGCCTCGAGCCCGGCGAGGGTCGCGGCGTTGACCGCCCTCTTCGTTGCCGCGTACGCCAGCGGCGGCCCGGCTGCGAGCCGACCGACGATTCGCGAGACCAATACGTCGAAGTCGGCATTGGGCACCACATGGCTGACCAGTCCGGCGTCGTACGCCTCTCGAGCCGGCATCGCCTCCGCGAGCAAGGCCATCCGCATCGCCCGCGCCCGCCCGACCGATGCCCCAACCGTCGCGGTCGCCCCGCCGTCCGGCATCAGCCCGATCCGCGCGAAGGCCAGGAGGAAGCTGGCGGACTCAGCCGCCACGACGAGGTCACAGGCGATCGCTGCCGAGCAGCCCACTCCGGCCGCGACACCGTTGACCGCCGCGACACAGGGCTTGGGAGACGACGTGATCGCGCGGACGATGCGGTTCGCGCGGTCGAGGCTGGTCACGTCGAAGTTCTCGTGTGCGTCCGCCCCGCTGAGGTCAGCGCCTGCGCTGAAGGCCGGCCCGGTGCCTTTGAGCACGATTACACGGACGTCGTCGTCCGCGGCTGCCTCCTCCACGACCTCCGCAAGCCGGTCCGCCATCTCCGCGCTCAGTGCGTTCAGCCGCTCCGGCTGGTCGAGGGTGACCCAGAGCGCGCCCGACTCGGTCCTGATGCTGAGCCCGTCCGTCATGGGAGCAACCTAGCGCCGGATGACAGCAGCGGACGGCCGGGACTCTCCAGACCGTCCGCTGCTCGACGCACTCAGCTCGTCACGGTGACCGGCTGGTCGCCGTACGTGAGCCGCCAGTCGACCTTCCAGAACGTGTCAGGGTCGATCACCTTGTTCGCAATGACCCAGTCGATGATCGCCTGTCGGATCTCGATCTGCTCCTCCGCCCAGAGCACCGGCGCCGTGGAGACGTGCGGGAACCCGCCGCCGCCGGACTGCCGGTAGTTGTTGATCGCGAGCGCGAACTCCTTCCCGTCGGGCACAGCGTCGCCGTCATAGGTGAGGTTCACGATCCTGTTACCCACCGGCTGCGACAGGTCGATCTCGTACTTCAGCGGCGCGTCGAGGCCTCCGACGATGTCGTAGTTGTAGTCCGGAGTACCGCCGGGTGCGTTCTTGCGCACCGCGTTGGTCACCTCGGCAATCGGGAGCGGGCCCGGCCCGCTGATCTCCTTGAAGTACTGCGCGGAGAACTCGAGGTAGTCCTTGACCTGTGCCCCGGTTAGCTTCACCGCTAGCAGGGTGTTGTCGTAGATGTAGAGCCCGGCGACGTCGCGCACGCTCACGTCTCCCACGGGGATGGCCGCGTCCTTGTTGAACGGCGCGGCGATCGACAGCACCGGAAGGGAGGCGTACTGCGTTCCCGCCAAGAGGGACTTCACCTTCTGCGCCTGAACCAGGTTGACGAGATCGATGGCCGCCGTGTCTTCGACCCTCGCCCGGGCCGCGCTCATCGCCTGCGTCGACTCGCCGATGACCTGGTTGACGTAGGCGACCACGGCCTTGTGCTGCTCGGTCAGCGCCGAGACCACCGTCGGGTCGGCGCCCACGGTGTTGGAGTTGAGCACCTGCGAGCCGAGCTTGGCGACGCGCCAGCGACCCTTGTACATCTCGATGTCGATCGAGATCACCGAGAGCCGCTGTCCCCACATAAGGGGCTCGGTGAGCAGCACCTGCCGGCCTGTGGCTTTGTTGGTCACGAACATCTCCGCGATCTCCTTGTGGGCGTGACCCACGAGGATCGCGTCGATGTCGGGGACCTCGGCCGCGACATCGGCCGCGGCGTTCTCGATGTACGGCAGCGAGGTGCCGTACGACGAGGTCCCGCTTGTGCCGGAGTGCGCGGCGACGATGACCACGTCCGCGCCGGCGGCCTTGAGCCTCGGCACGAACACCTTCGCCTGGTCGACAAGGCCCGGGAACTCCATCTTCCCCTCGACGTTGGCCTTGTCCCACAGAGCAATGCCCGGGTTGGTGAGCCCGAGGATGCCGACCTTCACCCAGCGGCCGTCCGCGAACTTGATCTTCTTGATGGCATACGGCGGGAAGGCCGGAAGCTTCGACGACTGGTCGATCGCGTTCGCGCCGAGCAGCGGGAAGTCCAGCTGCTCCTGGAACTTCCGTAGCGTCGGGATGCCGTAGTTGAACTCGTGGTTGCCGAGAGCGGCTGCGTCGTAGCCGATAAGGTTCATGGCCTTCGCCATGGGGTGGGTCGCCCCACCGGTGATCGGGTCGATTCTGGCGTAGTAGTAAGCCAGCGGAGTCCCCTGGATGGTGTCGCCGGCGTCGATCATGACCGTGGTGTCACGTCCGACGCTGTCGCGGACCGCCGAGACGAGCGTCGAGATCTTCGCGAGACCGACGTCGTTGTGCGCCTTGTCGTCGTACTCCGCGTTCTTGAAGTAGTCCCAGTTGAGGACGTTGCCGTGAAGGTCCGTGGTGCCGAGCACGGTGATCCGCGCCCGGGGCCCGGTCCCGGCGCCTTCCCGACCGGCGGCAACAGCGGCGCTCGGTGCGAAGCCGACGGCGGCGAGCGCGGCCGCTCCGGTGAGGACGGTACGACGGGTGGGTCCGGCGTCGTGACCGGCCCCCGGGACGGGCTCGGCCGGGGTGCTGACGGACTGGATGCTGGGGTCGTTCTCGTGGTGCGACAAGGGGTCTCCCTGGTTCGAAAAGGTGCGACGAGTGGTAACGCCGCCGCATTTGTACCTCACTGGACCCCTTGTCCGGGAGAGGCACAAGGTCCCGGTTACGTGACAAATCTGTGCAGCTTCACAAACCGGCAACGGAGGATTTCCGGAGTTTTGGAGGATCCACAGGCAGGAGGCCCTTCGGCACTGGGACCCGCGACCCGCAGCGGCGGACGATCAGGATGTGGGCCCGAGGAACCGGCTGAGGAGTCGTGCGGCGCTGCTGCGTCGGCAGCTCGCGGACGGCCGCGGCCGCCGGGTGCTGATGGTGTCCCACTGCCTGCTCAACGAGAACGTGCGCTACCTCGGAGGATCCGCACGGTCAGGGGCGGTCGACGAGGTCGTGGACCTTGCCCGGCAGTACGGCGTGGGGCTGCACCAGCTGCCCTGCCCCGAGATGCAGGCCTGGGGCGGAGTCGACAAGCTCGCCCTGCTCCCGATGTACGGCGCCCGCGGATCGCTGCTCCACCGCCACCGCCGCGAGGTCGTGGCGGTGTTCAACGCATACACGCGCCTCGCGTACGGGCGGCTCGCCCGCAAAGTCGTCCGCGACGTCATGTCCTACAGGGCGGCCGAGGTCGATGTCGTGGGCCTCGTCGGCGTCGCCGCGTCGCCGTCGTGTGGCGTGCACACCACCATGGACCTCGCGAGGGCGTGCGAGGTGGTCGCCTCGTGCCCACTCGCACAGATCGACCGCACGCTCGTGAACGAGGCTGCCGTGGCCGGCTCGGCGACGCCCGGCCGAGGAATGTTCATCGAGCTCATCCTCGAGGGGCTCCGACGACGCGGCCAGAGCATCGAGCTGTTCGAGCACGACCAGCCCGGGGAGATGCGCGGCGACCGGTCCCTCCCGACCGGGTTGCGGGAATGCCTCGCGACGTGGTGAGGCTCAGCTCCCCCAGCGCTCAGCCAGGGTGGTGACGACCTTCAGGTTCCGGTTGGTGCCCGGGAAGAGCGCCTTCTTGAAGGCCCCGAAGAACTCAGCCTGCATGGTCGGATGGTCCAGCCAGATGTGGACCGTACGGCCGAGCACCGCCGCCGACTCACCCGGGTGGTCCCAGGCCGCGATCTCCTCGGCGACGTCCGCGGTCGGCACGTCGGCCTCCTTGAAGAACGTGACGTAGCGGCCGTGCCGCCCTTCGGACTTCTTGAAGGGCGAGGGTAGCTGTAACGCCTCTTCGTGGACCTGCCGTAGCTCTGCCGGCGTGAACATGATCGCGGGCACCTCGAAGCCGGACCGCTCGGCGAGGGTCGCCTCGACGTACGACTCCACCTTCGCCCGCGACCGCATCGACGTCGTGAAACGCACGTTGCCCGTCTGGATGTAGGTCTCGACGTCCTCGAGACCGGCCTCCTCCAGACAGGTCCGCAGGTCGGCCATCTTGAACACCCGGCCGCCCACGTTCACGGCTCGCAGGAAGGCGACGTAGCTGGGCATGGAGTCAGTGTGGCCGGGTCAGCTGTTGGAGTACACCGCGGGACCGCCGTCGGCTCCCGACGAGTCCGGCCCGCGCCCTGCCCACGTCCAGGCGTACGCCGAGTCCTCGGCAGCCACGCCGGCCTCTCCGAGGTCGAGCGGCCTGAAGGTGTCGACCATGACCGCGAGCTCGTCGAAGAACTCCGCACCGAGCGAGGCCTCGATCGCCGAGGGCTGAGGACCGTGCGCGTAACCGCCCGGGTGCAGCGAGATGGAGCCGATGTTGATGCCGGACCCCTTGCGCGCCTCGTAGTCACCACCGACGTAGAACATGACCTCGTCGCTGTCGACGTTCGAGTGGTAGTACGGCACCGGCACCGACAGCGGGTGGTAGTCGACCTTCCGCGGCACGAAGTTGCAGACCACGAAGTTGTGGCCCTCGAACACCTGGTGCACCGGCGGTGGCTGGTGCACCCGCCCGGTGATCGGCTCGAAGTCCTCGATGTTGAACGTGTAGGGGTACAGGCAACCGTCCCAGCCGACCACGTCGAAGGGGTGCGTCGCGTAGGTCATCCGGGTGCCGACGATCCCGCCCGGTCCGTTGCCCCGGTGCTTGACCAGGACCTCGACGTCGGTGTCCTCGACGAGGAGCGGCTCGTCGGGTCCGTACAGGTCCCGCTCGCAGTACGGCGCGTGCTCGAGGAGCTGACCGAAGCGCGAGAGGTACCGCTTGGGCGGTGCGATGTGGCTGTTCGCCTCGATCACGTACAGCCGGCTGGGCCCGTCGCCCAGATCGGGCAGCCATCGGTGCGTGGTGGCCCGAGGGATGAGCACGTAGTCGCCGGTCCGGTAGTTCAGCTCGCCGAACACGGTTTCGACGAGGCCGGCCCCGGACTCGACGTACACGCACTCGTCGCCGATGGCGTTGCGGTAGTACGGCGAGGCAGCGCCGGCGACCACGTAGGAGATGCGCACGTCGGCGTTCCCGAGGACCAGGCGGCGCCCCTCGACCGGGTCGACCTCCTTGGCGGCGGCCGCGTCGAACAGGCCGTGCAGCTTGAGGTGGCGCGGCCTGAGCGGGTGGTTCGAGGTGGTCGCGAGATCGGGGAGCTCCCAGACCCGGCTGTCGACGATGGCCGACGGGACGCCGCGGTGGTAGAGCAGCGAGGAGTCCGAGGAGAACCCCTCCTCCCCCATCAGCTCCTCGTAGTGGAGCTCGCCGTCGTCGTTGCGGAACTGGGTGTGCCGCTTCGCGGGGATCGTTCCCACCTGGCGGTAGTAGGCCATGCTCGTCTCCGTCGCTCATCATCCGGCGACCGTTCGTTTATCGAACGCCCGTGTCCGGTCACAGTTACGATGCGTTAGTGTCGGAATCGTGTCAACCATCCCAGACGCCTACCGTTCCCTGGTCGACGACGCCGCCGTCTTCCCACCCGGCAACGCGCCTCTCGACACCGCCCTCGCCGGCCATCGTGCACACCGCCGCTCCGCGTACTCCGACCTGCTCGGACCGTTCGTGGTCACCGACGTGGCCCTCCCGGACCTGATCCGGTCCGTCCACGCAGAAGGCTCGGGCGAGCCGCTCCAGGTCGCCGTCGTGGTGACCGGCGGGGCCGGCGCCATCGAGCCCGCGGTCCGGTGGGCCACGCGCGCCGACGAGCTGGAGCTGGCGGCCCTCGAGCTCGGGCTGCGCGACGAGCAGGACCTCCCCCGCAACGCGCGTCGGGTGACCACGGTCGTCGACCAGCTCCGCGCCGCCGGTGATCTCGACGACGACACCCCGGTGTACGTCGAACCCCCACGAGTCTCAGGGCCGGAGCCGGGACCGTCCTGGCTCACCGCTCTCGACGAGGTGGCCGCGCTGGACCTCCGGCTGAAGTTCCGCACGGGCGGTGTCACCGCCGATGCCTTCCCCAGCGCGGACGAGCTCGCCACGTGCATCGACGCCGCCCTCGACCGGGAGCTCAGGTTCAAGTGCACGGCCGGTCTCCACAACGCGGTGCGCCACCGCGACGGAACGACCGGCTTCGAGCACCACGGCTTCCTCAACGTCCTCGTCGCGACGCGGGCGGCGCTCGACGGCTCGAGCGTCGAGGACGTCGCGCGTGTCCTCGACACGACCGACCTCCGGGTCGTCGATGAGATGCTCAGGCAGGCAGGTGCCGACGGACTCGTCTCAGCCCGCCGCTGGTTCGCATCGTTCGGCTCCTGCAGCGTGCTCGAGCCACTGGAGGACCTGACCGCCCTGCACCTCGTCGACCGCACCATCCTGGAGGAGCAACAGTGAGCCCTGAGCAGACCGCCGAGACGTGGGTGGAGGGGGCTGCCGGGTCGCTGTACGACATCGACAACCTGCCTTTCGGCGCGTGCTCCCACGACGGCGAGCCCCCACGGGTCGGCGTACGCATCGGTGACTTCGTGCTCGACCTCGCCCCCGTGGCGGCCGGCGACATGCTCGAGGTCGCACACGTCCTCGAGGCGCCCGACCTGACCCCGCTCATGGCGATGGGACGACCGACCTGGGAGTCGGTCCGCTCCTGGGTCACCTCCATCCTCACCGACCCGAGCCGTCGGGGCCTCGTCGAGCCGATGCTGCTGCCGGTGTCCGAAGTGACGATGCACCTCCCGGCGGTCGTGGCCGACTACGTCGACTTCTACTGCTCGCTCGACCACGCCAGCAATGTCGGCCGGATCTTCCGCCCGGACGCCGAGCCGCTGCTGCCCAACTGGCGCCACCTGCCCGTTGGCTACCACGGACGTGCCGGCACCGTCGTGGTGTCCGGGACCCCGATCCGGCGTCCCTGCGGCCAGCGGAAGCCGGCGTCGGCGGACCTCCCGACCTACGGTCCCTCCACACGTCTCGACATCGAGGCCGAGCTCGGCTTCCTCGTGGGCACCCCGACCCAGCTCGGCGACCGGGTGGCGGTGGACGCCTTCGCCGAGCATGTCTTCGGCGTGCTGCCGGTCAACGACTGGTCGGCCCGAGACATCCAGGCCTGGGAGTACGTCCCCCTCGGTCCCTTCCTCGGCAAGTCGTTCGCCACCTCGGTCAGCGGCTGGGTCACCCCGATCGCGGCGCTCGAGGCAGCACGAGTCGACCTGCCCGATCAGGACCCGGAGCCCCTGGACTACCTGCGGGTGGGGCCGGGCGCGGGGTACGACATCGCGATGGAGGTCCTGCTCAACGGCGAGACGGTGTCGCGCCCGCCGTACTCGACGATGTACTGGTCGCCCGCGCAGATGCTCGCGCACATGACCGTGAACGGTGCCTCACTCCGCGTGGGCGACCTCTTCGCGTCCGGCACCGTGAGCGGCCCTGAGCGGGACCAACGCGGCTCCTTCCTCGAGCTGTCCTGGGGCGGCAAGGAGCCCTTCCTTGTCGCCGGACACGAGCGGACCTTCCTCGAGGACGGAGACGAGGTCACGATCCGGGCGACGGCGCCCGGGGCACGGGGCGGCCGGATCGCGCTCGGCGAGGTCACCGGGACGATCCTTCCGGCGCAGCCCTGAGTCAGAGCCAGGAGAAGAGGCGTACGACGGTGCCGCTCTCGCCGGAGCGAACCTGCACGAGGTCGCAGAGCTGGTTGGCCATCCAGATGCCGCGGCCGTTCTCGGCAAGCTCCTGAAGAAGGTCACGTCCGACGAGCGGGTCGTGGATCAGCCCTGAGTCGCGGACCTCGATGACGAAGGCGCCAGGTTCGGCCCACAAGGACATCGCACCTTCTCCGCCGCCGTGGACGATGCTGTTCGTCGCCAGCTCGTGCGCGGCGAGTACGAGGTCCTCGACGGCCGCCGGCCGCACCCCGGCCTGGTCGGCAAGGCGGGCGACGACGCCACGCAACCCCGCGAGGTCACCGTGCCCGAAGGGGAGTGTGTCCGCGTCGGCCGGCGGCGGCGGCAGTGGCGTGCTGAAGCGGACCCGGGCCTCCTCGGTGCCGGCGTAGGAAGCCTCGAGGGGCGGGCCGGCCGCGACCGGGTGATTGCGCAGGGCCACCTCGATGACGTCAGCCGGGAGCTCCGAGACGTCGTAGGGACACATCAGCCGCCAGGAGGGACCGTCCTCGAAAGCGAGGTTCAACAGCGCCTCGTGCAGCTCGGCCTCCTCGACCTCCGCAGCCCGGCGGCCCGCCCACACGGGCTCGCCCACACC
>DATGYO010000097.1:0-2014 GCA_035297905.1 Nocardioidaceae bacterium | reverse complement strand
CGAGAAGGAGCTTCAGGCGTACGCCAAGGAGCTCGACAACATCCACACCCGCCTCGCCGGCGTCGCCGCTGTCGGCGCGCGCGGTGGGGTGGAGCAGGTTGGCGGCTCGGTGCTCGGCGCCGTGAAGTCGCGCTACCGCTCGGGCATGGCCTCGGAGTTCTACTTCCAGCCCGGCCCGCACTCCCGTACCGTGCGCGTCCTGCATTGGGCGACCGGCCAGCGGATGCGCGGGGTCATCGCCACCGATGACGCCGTGCGCGGCCACGACGAGCTGATGGACACCCTCGTCCGCTCGAAGCTGTTCACGGCCGACCAGCGCAAGGCCGTCTCCGAGAAGTGGTGGACGGCCCCCGACCAGGCGGCCCGCTCCAACATGGTGCAGGCCCTGCCGGAGGTCATCCTCAACAAGCTGGCCTCGAAGCACTTCGAGGGCGACCGCAAGCTCCTCGACGAGACGATCCAGTCCTACCGTGGCTGGTCTGAGGCGGCCCGCACCTACACGACGAAGCAGATGGAGAAGGCCCGCTCTGAGGACCTGAACCGCGTCGTGCTCGAGGACCCGCTGACCGGCACCCCGACCTCGATCGACCGCGCCCTGTTCGAGACCCACATCGAGAACAACGTGGCGATCCCGGACGTGGCCCTGCTCGAGCGCATGGTCCGCCACGCCAAGGACGGCGGCACCCTCTCCGACAAGGTCAAGAAGTCGGGCGAGTGGGCGCTGAAGTCTGCGGAGAACGCGAACGACCTGTGGCGCACGATGACCCTCGCGCGCCCCGGCTTCGTGGTCCGCACCCAGCTGGACACGCAGGCCCGCGTGGCGATGACGGTGGGCGCGAGCTCGATCGTCCGCAACGCGATGGCCGGCCTCGGCCACAAGATCGGCGACAAGCTCAGCGGTGAGCAGGTCGTCAAGGTGGAGGCGCTTGCCTCCGACCTGCTGCGTCAGGAGACGCTCCGCCGTGAGGCGGCCGGTCTCCGCGCCAAGGCTGACCTCGTGGACAGCGGATACGGCGCCGCCCGCGTCGACGTCGCGGATATCACCCCGGACCCCCGGGAGGCGATGTACCCCGGCGGCACACCAATGTTCCACGGGACCTCCCAGCGGTTCCCCGGCGACGCAGTCAACCCCGACCCATACGGGGGCTCCGGCTCGGAGAACCTGTTCGGCTACGGCTTCTACACCACGGGCGACCGTGGGGTGGCAAACTCCTACACGGCCAAGGGCCGGGGTGGCGTGCCGGTCGTCTACCAGGTCAAGTGGAATGGCGAAGCCGCGCCCCGCGTGCTCGACCTTGAGACCTCGCGCGACCCAGAGATCCGGAAGTTCGTCCGTGGCATCGTCGCCTCCGACGCTGAGTCGGCATCGCTCCTGAGTGGGGCGGGCTCTCGGTCGGCGGGCTCCGACGAAATGCTGAAGCTCCTCGACGATCCGGCTGTGAAGGACAGCAAGGTTCTACTCGCACTGCGGCGGTACCTCGCCGAGGGTGGGGAGACCCCCTCGTCGGTCGCGGACGAGATCTACATGGACCTCGCCGACATCCTCTCGTCGCGGTACGACGCCATCGCACACACCGGCGGCCTGTACGCGGGCAAGGGTGCCGGGATCAAGCACCAGGTCAAGATCTGGCTGGACCCCAGCAAGGTCTCCGTCACCGCGCACAGCGAGCGGACCGGCAAGCGGATCGAGCGAGGCGCCAAGGCTGGCTCCAACTCGGCGGCTCAGCGGCTGCACGAGAGGGCTGACGCCCTCGAGGCTGAGGCTGCGAAGGTCGTCACCTACGACGCCACCGCCCGCCGGCTCATCACGCAGGACAAGACGCTGAACATCCGGGGTCAGAAGGTCACCACCCGCGCTGCCGCGTCGGACGCCGAGGCTCAGGCCCTGGTGCCGGCGCTGCACACCGGCGACATGACCATCGGCGACGCGATCACCCAGATCCAGGGCAAGTACCAGATGCAGTACGCGGAGAACGCGAACTCGTGGGTGACCACCATGCCGGAGGACCGGACG
>DATGYO010000096.1:0-8389 GCA_035297905.1 Nocardioidaceae bacterium | reverse complement strand
CGTTGAGCTCGTCCTGCTGCGCGATGAAGGCCTCCTCCCAGCGCTCGCGCGACGCCCGCTTGGCGAGCAGGTACTCCGAGTAGCCGCCTGAGAACCGGTTCCCGCCGATCCCGTCGACGCCGAGGTGCATCGGGTCGAGGTCGACGACGGTGGTGCAGACGTTCTCGAGGAAGGTGCGGTCGTGACTGGCGACGACGACCACGCCGGGCAGGGCGACGAGGAACTCCTCGAGGAACGTGACGGCCGCGTCGTCAAGGTGGTTCGTGGGCTCGTCGAGCAGCACGCACTCCGGCTGCCGGGTGATCAGGGCGGCGAGTGCAAGGCGCATCCGCTGCCCACCGGACATCGATGTCACCAGCCGGTCCCGCCGGAGGGCACCGAGGCCCAGACGTGCCGCGGCCGCCTCGGCCCGGTGGTCGGCGTCCCAGGCGTCGTGCAGGGTCGCCCAGTCCAGCAGCGCGGCGTACTCGTCCTCTGCCGACGCGTCGTCGAGCCGGGACGCAAGCAGCTCCAGACGCGTCACGGCGTCGTGCAGCGGCGCGAGCGCTTCGTCCAGTACGTCGCCCACGGTGGCTCCGCCCGGGAACGAGGGCTCCTGGTCGAGGTACGCCAGGTCGCTCGGCAGCGCGACGGAGCCGCTGTCGGGCTGCTCGGTGCCGGAGAGCAGGCGGAGCAGGGTCGACTTGCCGGCCCCGTTCTCGCCGACCAGACCGAGCGGCTGCCCGGGGTTGGCGAGCAGGTCGAAACCGTCGAGGACGACGCGGTCGCCGTAGGCGCGGACCAGATCGCGCGCGACGAGGGAGGACACGGACGAGTGCAGTGGGGTAGACATCAGCGACACCTTCGTGAGCGAAGAGAGCACTCGCCGGGCATGGGCGCTCCGAGAGGAGGCGGCCGCGGACGCGAGTGAGGCCGATGTCAGTTCTTCATGGTGAGGAGAGTCTCCGGGTTCGCTGCGGGACGTGCAACCGGTTTTGCCGAACGCGACCCGGGAGCCGCCGCGGCTAGGGTCTGCGGCGTGGCAGAGATGCGAGTGCGCGGCCGGGTCGTGACGCCGACGG
Source organism: Nocardioidaceae bacterium (assembly GCA_035297905.1). Taxonomy (GTDB): domain Bacteria; phylum Actinomycetota; class Actinomycetes; order Propionibacteriales; family Nocardioidaceae; genus Nocardioides_C. Next base: position 7,328 of record DATGYO010000096.1, on the reverse strand, counting down.
GGGTCCTCGACGACGGGCTCGTCGTGGTCTCGGGGAGGCGCATCGAGTACGTCGGACGGGCGGCTGCCTTTCGCCCCGGCGACGGGGGCGACCACGCGGCTGCGCAGGTCCACGCACCCGCGAGGGGCTTCGTGCTCCCCGGCCTCGTGGACATCCACAACCACGGAGGCGGGGGTGGCGCGTTCACCGCCGACCGGGCGGGGCTCGACCGAGCGGCGCGTCACCACCTGGGGCACGGGTCGACCTCGGTCATCGCCGGCGTCGTCACCGACTCTCCCGAGGCGATGCTGGCCGCGGTGGCCACCGCCGCCGACGCCGTCGACGACGGGAGTCTTTCCGGCATCCATCTCGAGGGCCCGTTCCTGTCGCGGCGGTGTCGTGGCGCCCAGGACCCACGGCATCTCCGCACCCCTGACACGGGACTTGCCCATGATCTGCTGGCAGCCGGACGCGGTCACGTGCGCGCCATGACGCTGGCCCCCGAGCTGCCCCGCGCCGAGGACGTGGTGGGACTGCTGCTCGAGGACGGTGTCGTCCCGGCCGTCGGGCACACCGAGGCGGACGCCGGCCTCGTCCGTCGTACGCTCGCCTCCGCCCGAGCCGAGCTGGGCCGACCGGGCCTCGTCACGCATCTGTTCAACGGCATGCCGCAGCTCCACCACCGCGATCCAGGGCCGGTCGCCGGGGCGCTGGGCGCCGCCGCGGCCGGCGACGCCCTCGTGGAGCTCATCGCCGACGGGGTGCACCTCGACGACGAGACCGTGCGGATGGTGCTCGAGCTGCTCGGCCACGAACGGGTCGTCCTGGTCACCGACGCGATGGCCGCGGCTGGAATGCCGGACGGCTCCTACGACCTGGGGCCGCAGCGTGTCGCCGTGACCCGCGGAGTCGCACGGTTAGGCGAGGGAGGCCAAGCGCCTCTCGCCGGTGGCACCTCGCATCTCCTCGACGTCGTGCGGCGTTGCGTGCATGCCGGGATCGACCTCGCCGCCGCCGTCGCTGCCGCGTCGTCGACCCCGGCCAGGGCGCTGGCGCTCGACGACCAGGTCGGCTCGCTGCAGCCGGGCCGCAGCGCGGACCTCCTGCTTGTCAGCGACGACCTCGAGCTCGTCCGGGTCATGCGCGCCGGGGAGTGGGTCAGCGCCCGAGGCAGGGCACACTGAGCACCGTGACCGCCGACCAGCAGGAACCCGAAGTCAGCGCGTGGGAGCCGGACGAGGAGGACATCGCGTTCTTCCGCGTCTACGGCCCCTGGGAGCCGCTTACCCCGCGACAGATGCGCGAGCTGATGGACGGCTTCCCGCACCCCTGGTGGCTCGTGGGCGGGCACTCCATCGAGGCCTTCACCGGCGTCCGCCGCCATCACGAGGACCTAGACCTGTCCCTGTTCGTCGATGCCGTCCCGGACCTGGGGAAGCAGCTGGGTGAGCGGTTCCATCTCTGGAGCAACGACGGCGGCACGCTCCGGATCATCGACGAGAAGCGCCCCGAGCCGCTGCATCCCCTCGCGCAGATCTGGGTGCGCGAGCACGCCTTGGCGCCCTGGCTGGTCGACATCGTCCCGTCACCGGCTGTCGACGGCCGTTGGCAGTCCAAGCGGGACGAGGAGCACGTCGCCGACCTCGACGAGGTGACCTGGGTCCACGCCGACGGTGTGCGGTACCAGAACCCCGAGATCTCCCTGCTCTTCAAGGCGTCGCAGAACCGTCCCAAGGACCGCATCGACCTCGCCAACACCTGGCCCCTTCTGGCGCCGGAGAAGAAGCAGTGGCTGCGCAAGGCGGTCGCCCGGCTCTATCCGGAGAACCCCTGGAACCGGGCGCTGGCCTCGGACGACGCGATCTGCTGGCCGGAGGACGCCTAGCATACGAGGAGGTGGTACGGCACGGCTTCGCGCACGCCGTACCCTTGTAGGCGCGATGACCCAGCCCCGAACGGCCCCCGGCGCGGTCTACCTCGACCACGCCGCCTCGACGCCGATGTACCCCGAGGCCGTGGCTGCCATGACAGAGCAGCTCGCCCGCCCAGGCAACCCGTCGTCCCTGCACGCCTCGGGCCGCGCAGCGCGGCGCGTCGTGGAGGAGTCGCGGGAGACGATCGCCCGTGCGATCAACGCCCGGCCGGGAGAGGTGGTCTTCACCTCCGGCGGCACGGAGGCCGACAACCTCGCCGTCAAGGGCATCTACTGGTCGCGAAGGCAGGCCGACCCGCGCCGGACCCGGGTCCTCTCGACCACGGTCGAGCACCACGCCGTGCTCGACAGCCTCCACTGGCTCGAGGACCAGGGTGCCGACGTCGAGCTGCTCCCGGTGAACCGCTGTGGTCGGCTCGAGATCGAGGCCCTTCGCGAGTCCATCGAGCGTGACCCGGACTCGGTGGCACTGGTCTCGGTGATGTGGGCCAACAACGAGGTCGGCACGGTGCAGCCGATCGCCGACGTGGTCGAGATCGCCCACGCACATGGCATCCCCGTGCACACCGACGCCGTGCAGGCGATCGGCCAGGTCCGGGTCGACTTCGCCGCGTCAGGTGTCGATGCGCTGACGCTCACTGCCCACAAGCTGGGCGGCCCCGTCGGAGTCGGGGCGCTCGTGGTGCGCCGCGAGATCGAGCTGACTCCGCTGCTGCACGGTGGCGGCCAGGAGCGCGACGTCCGATCGGGAACGATCGACGCTCCGGCGATCCGCGGGTTCGCGGTGGCCGTCGAGCTCTCCGTCGCGCGCCAGCCCGAGCACGCCGCCCGGGTCGCTGCCCTGCGTGACGACCTCCTTCGCCGCGTGTCCGAGCAGGTGCCCGACGCCGTGCTCAACGGCGACGAGAACTGCTCGCTGACGAACCGGCTGCCCGGCAACGCGCACATCCAGTTCCCCGGCTGCGAGGGCGACTCGTTGCTGATGCTCCTCGACGCTCGCGGCATCGAGTGCTCCACGGGCTCGGCCTGCTCCGCGGGAGTACCGCAGCCGTCGCACGTCCTGCTCGCCATGGGGGCCGACGACGTGGCTGCACGCAGCGCGCTGAGGTTCTCGCTCGGTCATACCAGCACACAGGCCGACGTCGACGCACTCGCCGAGGCCATCGCGCCGGTGGTGGAGCGGGCCCGTGCCGCGGGCATCGCGTCGGGTCTCGGCACCACCCCGGTCAGCGCGGCGAAGGCAGGCTGACGCATGCGCGTTCTTGCTGCCATGTCCGGCGGCGTCGACTCCGCCGTGGCCGCTGCCCGTGCGGCGGAGATGGGCCACGACGTGACCGGCATCCACCTCGCCTTGTCACGCAACCCGAAGTCCTACCGGACCGGTGCACGCGGCTGCTGCACGATCGAGGACGCCAATGACGCCCGGCGGGCCGCCGACGTCATTGGGATCCCCTTCTACGTCTGGGACATGAGTGACCGGTTCCACGAGGACGTGGTCGAGGACTTCCTGACCGAGTACGCCGAGGGCCGGACGCCGAACCCCTGCCTGCGCTGCAACGAGAAGATCAAGTTCGCCGCCGTCCTGGAGCGGGCCATGGCGCTCGGTTTCGACGCCGTCGCCACCGGCCACTATGCACAGCTCGTCACCGGCGCCGACGGCCTGATCGAGATGCACCGGGCCGTCGACATGGCCAAGGACCAGTCCTACGTGCTCGGCGTCCTGACCCAGGAGCAGCTTGCGCACTCCCTGTTCCCTCTGGGCGACTCGCGCAAGGACGACGTGCGGGCCGAGGCGGAACGCAGGGGCCTGTCGGTAGCCAAGAAGCCGGACAGCCACGACATCTGCTTCATCTCCGACGGTGACACCGGTGGCTGGCTGCACGAGAAGCTGGGGGAGCGGGTGCCGCTGAGCTCTGGCGAGATTCGCGACCACGCAACGGGTGAGGTGCTCGGGACGCACGAGGGGAGCTACCGGTTCACGATCGGCCAGCGCAAAGGGCTGCGGATCGGCCGGCCGGCGCCTGACGGCCACCCACGCTACGTGCTCGACATCGAGCCGGTCAGCGGCACCGTCACGGTCGGGCCCCGCGACGAGCTCACCGTCGACCACATCACCGCCTTCCGCCCCCGCTGGTGCGGCACGGTGCCGACCGAGCCGCTCCACGGGACCGTGCAGCTGCGCGCGCACGGCGAGGAGCACCGCGCGACGGTGACGGTCTCGGCACCCCCGACCGCCGGCAAGGAGGACTCGGCCGCCGGCGAGGACGAGGTCGTGATCGAGCTGCACGAGCCCGCGCAAGGTATCGCGCCCGGGCAGGCCGCCGTGCTCTACGACGGCACGCGCGTGGTGGGGTCGGCCACGATCACCCGTGCCGTCCGCCGCGAGCCACGCATGAACCGACGCAGATGAGGTTGTCCGCCACGGGAGTCGGGTCTCTCCCAGGCGACGACGCCGCCGCCTTCGACGAGGCGCTGCGCGTGGTCCTCGGCACCTTCGACGACTTCCCGCACCTGCCCGAGCTGCCCGGTCGCGGTGCCCAGGCGAACATGGTCGGTCGCGCCCTGGCCGTCGTGGCCGAGCTCGGCGCCGACCTGCAGCCCGCGGGCTGGCGGCTGACAGGTGCGGCACCCGGCATCGACCAACGGCGTGCGCGTTCCCTGCTGGCCCAGGACCTCGACGCCCTCGAGGAACAGACGCAGGGGTACGACGGGCGGCTGAAGATCCAGGTCGCCGGCCCCTGGACCCTCGCCGCCACCGTGGAACGCCCCAAGGGGGACCGGCTCCTCGCCGACCACGGCGCACGTCGCGAGCTGGCCCAGGCGCTTGCCGAGGGCCTGCGACAGCACGTAGCCGACGTCCGCCGTCGTGTGCCGGCTGCGTCGCTCGTCGTACAGCTGGACGAGCCTGCGCTGCCCGCTGTGCTCGCCGGGACGGTGCCGACCGCGTCTGGCTTCCACCGGCACCGCTCGGTCGACAACCCGGAGGCCTCGCCCGCCCTGGAGTGGGCCATGGCCGCGGTGGCCGAGAGCGGAGCCACCCCGGTGGTGCACTGCTGCGCCGCCGACGTGCCCTTCGGCCTTCTGACCGGCACGGGCGCCCAAGGTGTCTCGGTCGACCTGTCCGCGCTGGGGGCGCCGTCCTACGACGCGCTGGCCGAGCTGCTCGAGAGCGGGCGGACAGTGATGCTCGGGGTGGTGCCCACGACCGAGCCCGGAGACCCCTCCCGACCCGACGACTCGGCGGTGACCGAGCGGGTCCAACGGCTGCTCGACATGCTCGGCCTGGACCCCGCCGACGAGGCGCTCGGGGACCTGGTCATCACACCGTCCTGCGGGTTGGCCGGAGCCTCCGCTGCCTGGGCCCGGCAGGCCTGCGAGCTCAGCGAGCGAGTGGCGCGGAACCTCGCGTCCGGCTGAGGCTCATGTCGAGAGCGTGGAGCAGGTCGACGGTCAGGTCGTCCACGTGTTCGAGGCCGACGGAGATCCGGACGACTCCCGCGCCGGGTCGTGCCTCGGGTGCGACCGGTCGGTGCGTCAGCGACGCCGGGTGCTGCACCAGCGTGTCCACCCCGCCCAGCGACACGGCATGGGTAGCGAGCTCGCAGCTCTCCACGAACGCTGCCGCGACCTCGTAGCCTCCGGTGAGCTCGAGCGCCAGGATCGACCCGGTGCCACGCATCTGCCGGCCGAGCACGCCGTGCGGGTCCACGCCCGGCCCGGGGTAGTGCACCTCGCGGACGGCCTCGTGAGCCGCGAGCCGGCCCGCGAGCTCCGCGGCGGTGGCCTGCTGCGCCCGGACCCGCAGCGGCAGCGTGCGCAGGCCGCGGTGCAGCAGGTACGCGCCGAGCGGATGCAGGATCCCACCGGTCAGCGCGCGGACCTGCCGCAACGACGACGCCCACTCCTCGTCACACGCCACGACGCCGCCGACCACGTCACCGTGACCGCCGAGGAACTTCGTCGCGCTGTGCAGCACCAGTCCGGCGCCGTGACGGGACGGCTGCTGCAGCACCGGGGTCGCGAACGTGTTGTCCACGAGGACCGGGACATCTCCGGCCGCGGCGACGACCGCCTCGATGTCGACGAGCTCGCAGGTCGGGTTCGCCGGTGTCTCCAGGACCACGAGGCCGGTGTCGGGGCCGATCGCAGTGACCACCTCGGCGGGCCCCTCGCACCAGGTGACCCGGGTGCCCAGCAGGCCTGTGGCGAGCACGTGGTCGGTCCCGCCGTACAACGGACGAAGCGCAGCCACGTGCGGGCGCCCGCGCGTCACCGAGGCGACCAGGCAGGCGCTGAGCGCGGCCATCCCGGAGGCGAAGGCGACGGCGTGGGTGGTGCCCTCGAGGCGTGCGAGGGCCTCCTCGAAGCGTGCCACACCGGGCTGCCACAGCCGCTGGTACACCGCGGTCTGGCCGTCCGCAAGGGTGTGGCCGGTGGCGAGGGACTCGTAGGCGTCGCCACCGTCCTCGACCGAGGGCAGCGGATTGGTCGTCGACAGGTCGATCGTCGGGACGTGCGAACCGGTCTCCTTGAGTCCGTCCATGCCGGCGTGCACGGCGAGCGTCTCGAGATGGTGGAAGTGGCTGCTCATGACGTCAGGGCAGCATCATCCCCGGCCTCCGGCAACGTGCTCGCACGAACCTGCGGCGACCTGACTGAGTCTGCGAAGATGCTTCGAGGCGACGGGTGAGGGGACGGACGATGGCGAAGAAACCGGTTCTGGACCGGATCGACCGGGCGCTGCTGCGCGCCCTGTCCTCGGACGCCCGGGCCTCGGGCGCCGCGCTGGCCACCGCCGTGGGTGTCGCCGAGTCCACGGTCTCCACCCGGGTGCGCAAGCTGCGCGCCAGCGGACTGATCCGGGGCTACCGCGCGGACATAGACCTCTCGGTGCTGGGGCTGTCGCTCCAGGCGCTGATCGCGGTGCGCCTCGGCCAGCACAACCGTGCGGCGGTGGACAGCTTCCGCTCGGCCGCGCCGGGATGGCCGGGGGTGCTGTCGATGTTCCACACCGCAGGTGCCGACGACTACCTGCTCCATGTCGTGGCCGAGGACGCGGAGGACCTGCGCGACTTCGTGCTGACGCATCTGGCGACGCACCCGGCGGTCGCCCACTCCGAGACGAACCTGATCTTCGAGCACGTAGAGGGCAGCGGTTGGCAGACTCTCGTCGCCGGCGACGACTAGGAGACCCGGGACATGGACGAGGCAGGGAGGTGGGGCCCAGTGTCGAGTGAGCCTCGTGCCTCGGGACGCACTGCTAGAACCAGCGACCGAGCCTCACCGGTCGGCGTGCTGCTCCAGGAACTCCAGCGAGCGTGAGATCGCGAAGCCGTTCCACGCCCGGAGTCTGCGGAACATGTAGTGGCCGGCTCCACCCAGGTCGAGCAGCTCGGTGCTGGCGGCGACGGACGCT
>DATGYO010000095.1:0-22256 GCA_035297905.1 Nocardioidaceae bacterium | reverse complement strand
TATCCCGTCCCGCCCATGCCCGCCAGCGGGCCGGCCAACCGGCGCGCCGCAGGGCGTACGCCAGCCACGGTCACCTCGAGCACGGAGGAGAAGGAGTAATGCCCACCCTCAAGGAACAGCTCTGGGACCCGATCGCGGGTTTCGGGGTCACGTTCCGCACCATGTTCAAGAAGACCGTCACGTACCAGTACCCGTTCGAGAAGCGGCCCACCGCGCCTCGGTTCCACGGGCGGCACCAGCTCAACCGCTGGCCGGACGGTCTCGAGAAGTGCATCGGCTGCGAGCTGTGCGCCTGGGCGTGCCCGGCCGACGCGATCTACGTCGAGGGCGCCTCGAACACCCCGGAAGAGCGGTTCTCGCCGGGTGAGCGCTACGGCCGCGTGTACCAGATCAACTACCTGCGCTGCATCCTGTGCGGGCTGTGCATCGAGGCGTGCCCGACCCGTGCGCTGACGATGACGAACGAGTACGAGCTCGCCGACGACAACCGGCAGGACCTGATCTACGAGAAGCAGGACCTGCTCGCGCCGCTCCTGCCCGGCATGGAGCAGCCTCCGCACGACATGCTCCTCGGCCGCGACGAGACCGACTACTACCGCGGGGCGTTCAAGACCCAGCCGCACAGCGCTCACGACGGGTCTGGCCACGGGGCCGACAACGAGAGTGGGGCCGAGCGTTGATCGCCTTCTGGTTGCTCGCACCGATCATGGTGGCGGCCGCGCTGGGCGTGCTCTTCGCGCGCAAAGCCGTGCACGCCGCGCTGCTGCTCGCGGTCGTGATGACCGGGCTCGCCGTCCTGTACCTCGTGCAGGACGCGCCCTTCCTCTTCGCGGTGCAGATCATCGTCTACACCGGCGCGATCTTGATGCTGTTCCTGTTCGTGCTGATGCTCGTGGGCGTCGACTCCTCGGACTCCGTGGTCGAGACGATCAAGGGCCAGCGGTTCTTCGCGATCGTCATCGGCCTGCTCTTCGGTGCGGTCCTCGTGCTCGGCGTCGCCCAGGTCACCGTCGGCGCAGTCACGGGCCTCACCCAGGCCAACGCCGACGGCAACATCCAGGGCCTCTCGAACCTGCTGTTCTCGCGCTTCGTGCTCGCCTTCGAGGCGACCGCGGCGCTGCTGATCACCGCGGCCATCGGCGCGATGGTGCTCGCCCACACCGAGCGTCTCCAGCCGAAGGCGAGCCAGCAGGAGATGGCCACCCAGCGGATGCGCGACTACGCCGAGTCCGGCAAGCACCCCGGGCCGCTACCGGCTCCTGGTGTGTTCGCCCGGCACAACGCGGTGGACACCCCGGCGCTGCTGCCCGACGGCACGGCGGCGTCCGCGTCAGTGTCGCGGGTGCTCTCGGCCCGGGGCACGGTCCGCTCGGCCCCGCGTCTCGCCGACGACATCGTGGCGCTCACCCGCGGGATGCACGACGACGGCTCGTCGAACATCCCCGGCGAGCCCGACGCCACTCCGAAGGGCCCGATCGAGGGCGACCCCAGTGAGTCGACCACCCAGACCCGTCACGACGGGGAGGAGCTTCGATGAGCGCGACCCCGTTCCTCGTCCTGTCCGCGATCCTGTTCACGATCGGCGCGGTCGGCGTGCTCACCCGCCGCAACGCGCTGGTGCTGTTCATGTGCGTGGAGATGATGCTCAACGCGACGAACCTGGCCCTCGTGACCTTCTCGCGGGTGCACGGCAACCTCGAGGGACAGGTCACGGCGTTCTTCGTCATGGTCGTCGCCGCAGCTGAGGTCGTGGTCGGCCTGGCCATCATCGTGACCATCTTCCGGACCCGTCGCTCGGCCTCGGTCGACGACGCGAGCCTGCTGAAGTACTAGGAGCCCAGTTGACTACTGCCGTCGTGACTCCTCTCGCCGAAAGCGCACCGGTGATCCACCCGGTCGCCGCCGACGGGGTGTTCTCCCTGCTGTGGCTCATCATCGCCCTGCCCGCGCTGAGTGCGGCGGTGCTGCTCCTGGGCGGCCGTCGTACCGACAGGTGGGGACACCTGCTCGGTGTCGCCACACCTCTCGCGTCGTTCGCCCTGAGCGTGGCCGTGTTCGTCACGCTCCTGGGCCGGGGCGAGGAGGACCGGTCGATCGTCCAGCACCTCTACACCTGGATCTCGGCCGGTTCGTTCCGCGCCGAGGCGTCGCTGCTGTACGACCCGTTGGCCGCGCTGTTCCTGCTGCTGATCACCGGAGTGGGCTCGCTGATCCACATCTACTCCGTGGGCTACATGGAGCACGACGAGCGCCGTCGCCGGTTCTTCGCCTACCTCAACCTGTTCGTCGCGGCGATGCTCGTGCTGGTGCTCGCCGACAACTACCTCCTGCTGTTCCTCGGCTGGGAGGGCGTGGGTCTGGCGTCGTACCTGCTCATCGGCTTCTGGCAGCACAAGCCCTCTGCCGCGGTCGCCGCGAAGAAGGCCTTCGTGGTGAACCGTGTCGGTGACATCGGCATGGCGCTCGGCATCATGCTCACCTTCGTCACGTTCGGCACCGTTGCCTTCGCGCCGGTCTCGGCCGCCGCGGACCAGGCCTCCCAGGGCGTGCTCACCGCGCTCGGCCTGCTGTTCCTGCTCGCTGCCTGCGGCAAGTCCGCCCAGGTGCCGCTGCAGTCCTGGCTGCTCGACGCGATGGAGGGCCCGACCCCCGTCTCCGCGCTGATCCACGCCGCGACCATGGTGACCGCGGGTGTGTACCTGATCGTGCGCTCGAACTTCATCTTCGACCTGGCTCCCGCCGCGCAGGTCGCGGTGGTCGTCGTCGGCGCCGTCACGCTCCTGTGGGGTGCGATCATCGGTTGCGCGAAGGACGACATCAAGAAGGCGCTCGCCGGTTCCACGATGAGCCAGATCGGCTACATGATGCTGGCCGCCGGCCTCGGCGTTGCCGGCTACGCGTTCGCGATCTTCCACCTGCTCACGCACGGCTTCTTCAAGGCCAACATGTTCCTCGGCGCCGGCTCGGTGATGCACGGCATGGACGACGACGTGGACATGCGTCACTACGGTGCCCTGCAGAAGGCGATGCCGGTGACGTTCCTGACCTTCGCGATGGGTTACCTGGCGATCATCGGCTTCCCGGGCTTCTCCGGATTCTGGTCGAAGGACTCCATCATCGAGACCGCGTTCGGCACCAACCTGATCGCCGGCCTCGCGGCCCTCGTCGGTGCCGGCATCACGGCCTTCTACATGACCCGCGTCATGCTGATGACCTTCTTCGGCGAGAAGCGGTGGGCGGCGGGCGTCCACCCGCACGAGTCGCCGAAGATCATGACGGTGCCGCTGATCATCCTGGCCGCACTCTCCGTCGTGGGTGGCGCCCTGCTGCTCAACGACTGGATCGTCGACTTCCTGCAACCGGTGACCGGCACGGCTGAGCCGCACGAGCTCGCGATCACCCCGATCATGATGAGCCTGATCGTGGTGGCCGTGGTCGCGGTCGGCGTCGCCGCCGCGTGGTTCCTGGTCGGCAGGCAGGAGGTGCCGCGCGAGGCACCGACGCGCGTGTCTGTCTTCACCCGAGCGGCTCGTGCCGACCTGTACGGCGACGCACTCAACGAGACCCTGTTCATGCGACCCGGTGACCGGTTCGTGGGCGGCCTGAGCGACTTCGACGCACACGGTGTCGACGGCACCGTCAACGGCACCGCGGCGGCGTTCGGCGGCATGTCCGGCCGGCTGCGCCGCTGGCAGACCGGGTTCGTCCGGTCCTACGCGCTGTCGCTGCTCTCGGGTGCCGTGCTCGTGCTCGCCGTACTCCTCGCGGTGAACATCGCATGACCTTCTCCCCACGAGACTGCTCGCTCCGCTCGCACTTCCGCGGGGACCCCGATGCAGGTGAGCTGAACTCTGCTGGACACGACGAGATGCTGAGGCTGGTGTCGCTGTGAGCTTTCCCTGGTTGACCGTTCTGATCGCGGTGCCGCTCGTCGGCGCCGCGGTGGTCGCCCTGTTGCCCAAGCGGGCAGGCGGGGCGCTGCCCAAGCAGGTCGCGCTCGGCGTCTCCGTGCTCACCCTCGCGATCGCCGCCGTGATCGGCGTCGGCTACGACGTCGGCGGTGGCTTCCAGTACACCGAGGAGGTCACCTGGATCAGCGCCTTCGGCGCGCACTACGCCGTCGGAGTCGACGGCATCGGGCTCACGCTGGTGCTGCTGACCGTGATCCTCAGCCCTGTCGTGATGCTCGCCTCCTGGGAGGACGGCCACGTGGGACGGTGGAGCGTCAACTCCTTCTTCGCCTGGATGTTGGCGCTCGAGGGCCTGGCGATCGGGGTCTTCGCGGCCACTGACGTCTTCTTGTTCTACGTGCTGTTCGAGGCCACGCTGATCCCGATCTACTTCCTGATCGGTGGGTTCGGCGGAGCCCGGCGCTCCTACGCAGCGATCAAGTTCCTGCTCTACTCGCTGCTCGGCGGTCTGCTGATGCTGGCCTCGGTGATCGGGCTGTACGTCGTCTCGGTGGACAGCAAGTTCGGTCCGACGTACCTGCTCTCCGAGCTGAGCCAGATCCCGATCGACCAGAACGTCGGCCGCTGGCTGTTCCTCGGCTTCTTCATCGCGTTCGCCATCAAGGCCCCGATGTTCCCGGTGCACACCTGGCTCCCCGACGCGACAGCGGCCGCGACCCCTGGTACCTCGGTGCTGCTGGTGAGCATCCTCGACAAGATCGGCACCTTCGGGATGATCCGGTTCTGCCTGGGCCTGTTCCCGGAGGCGTCGCAGTGGGCCACGCCGGTCGTGCTCGTCCTCGCGGTGGTCTCCGTGCTGTACGGCGCGTTGCTGGCGATCGGGCAGAACAACATCCCGCGCCTGATCGCCTACACCTCGGTGTCGCACTTCGGGTTCATCGTGCTCGGCATCTTCGTGCTGAACAGCTACGGCCAGGTCGGCTCGACGCTGTACATGTTCAACCACGGGCTCTCGACCGCCGCGCTGTTCCTGGTCACGGGCTTCCTGATCCGCCGCCGCGGTTCGCAGCTGATCAGCGACTTCGGCGGCGTCGAGAAGGTCGCCCCGGTGCTGGCCGGGATCTTCCTGGTCGCCGGCCTGTCGTCGCTCTCGCTGCCCGGGCTGTCGCCGTTCGTCTCGGAGTTCCTGGTGCTCGTCGGCGCGTTCGCCCACAACCTGTGGTTCGCGGTCTTCGCGACCTTGGGCATCGTCCTGGCCGCGCTCTACATCCTGCTGATGTACCAACGCACCATGACCGGGCCGCCGGTCGCGGCCGTGGTGGGCATGCGCGACCTCGGGTTGCGTGAGGTCACCGCCCTCGCGCCGCTCCTCGTGCTGATCGTCCTGCTGGGCTTCTACCCCAAGCCGCTGACCGCGATCATCAATCCTGCCGTTCACGACACGCTGACCCAGGTGGGCGTGTCAGACCCCGCTCCGAAGGTCCCGGCGACTGCCGGTGCCGGCGCGCAAGAGGAGAGCAACCAGTGATCACCGCTGCAGAGTTCCAGGCTCCCAGCATCGAGTACAGCCTGCTCTCGCCGCTGCTGGTCATCGCGACCGTCGCGATCATCGGTGTTCTCGTCGAGGCGTTCGCACCGAGGCAGCTGCGCTACCTGGTCCAGAGCGTGCTCGCGGTCGCGGGTGTGGTCGTCGCGCTCGTGCTGACGGTGCTGGTCGGCATGAACCTCGACGTGCTCCGCGGCGGTGCCGCGCGAGGCAAGGTCGCGGCAGCGGGTGCGGTCGCCGTCGACGGCCCCACGGTCTTCCTCTGGGGCACCCTGCTCGTCCTCGGCCTGATCAGCGTGCTGCTGTTCGCGGAGCGGCGGCTCGAGGGCGGCGTCCTGTCGTTCGCGGGCCAGGCGGCCGCGCTGCCCGGCACGGAGGCAGAGCGCGAGGCCTCCACGCGGGGCCTCGAGCACACCGAGGTCTTCCCGCTGATGCTGTTCGCGCTGTTCGGCATGATGCTCTTCCCGGCCTCGAACGACCTGCTCACGATGTTCGTGGCGCTCGAGGTCCTCTCGCTGCCGCTGTACCTGCTGGCCGGCCTGGCCCGCCGTCGGCGGCTGCTGAGCCAGGAAGCGGCGCTGAAGTACTTCATGCTCGGCGCGTTCAGCTCCGGGTTCTTCATCTACGGCATCGCCCTGGTCTACGGCTACGCCGGCTCGATGGAGTTCGCCGCGATCAACGAGGCGATCTCGGGCACGCCGGGCGGAACGGTCCTGCTTCTCGGCGGCATCGGCCTGATGGCGGTCGGCCTGCTGTTCAAGGTCGGCGCGGCCCCCTTCCACGCCTGGACGCCTGACGTCTACCAGGGCTCGCCGACCGCGGTGACCGCGTTCATGGCTGCCTGCACCAAGATCGCCGCCTTCGGTGCGATGCTGCGGCTGTTCTACGTCGCCTTCGGTGGTGCGCGTTGGGACTGGACGCCGATGATCTGGGTGATCGCGATCCTCACCATGGTGGTCGGCACCGTGATCGCGCTGACCCAGACCGACGTGAAGCGCATGCTGGCCTACTCCGCGATCGCCCACACCGGCTTCATCCTGACCGGCCTCGTCGGTGTGCAGCAGCGCGGCTCGCTCTCGGTCCCCGGCGGCGGGATCACTTCCGTGCAGGCCGTGCTGTTCTACCTCGTCGCCTACGGCTTCATGACGGTCGCCGCGTTCGCTGTCGTGACCGTCGTGCGCGACCCGGGCGGTGAGGCCACGGCCCTCTCCCGCTGGGCTGGTCTCGGCAAGGAGTCCCCGGTCGTCGCCGGCGTCTTCGCCTTCCTCCTCCTCGGCATGGCGGGCATCCCGCTGACGAGCGGGTTCACCGGCAAATGGGCGGTCTTCGCCTCTGCGCTGGCCAGTGGCGCATGGCCGCTCGTGGTCGTCGCGGTGCTGATGAGCGCGGTCGCCGCGTTCTTCTACGTCCGGGTGATCGTGCTGATGTACTTCTCCGAGCCGATCGGTGAGGGACCCGTCGTGACGATGCCCAGTGCCTTGACGACTATCGTGATCGCAGTGGGCTTCCTGGCCACGCTGCTCCTGGGCGTCGTACCCGGTCCGGTCCTCGACCTGGCCGCGTCGGCCGGGGAGTTCATCCGCTGACCCGCTCCCGCCTCGGCGGGAGTACATGAGAAGGAGCCGAACGCGGTGTCGTCATCACCTGCCACCTCGTCGCTGGCACTGCCGGTCCTCGACGCCGAGCTCGAAGCCCGGCTGCGGGAGCGCATGCAGGAGGTCGAGCACGCCCTCGAGGAGGCGGTGGAGAGCGAGGCTCGGTTCGTCACCGACGCGGCCCGTCACCTGATGAATGCTGGCGGCAAGCGGTTCCGGCCGCTGCTGGTGCTGCTCGCCGCCGAGACCGGAGACCCGTACGCCGACGGCGTGATCACCTCCGCGTGCGTCGTTGAGCTGACGCACCTCGCGTCGCTCTACCACGACGACGTCATGGACGAGGCTGCTCTGCGTCGCGGTGCCGAGTCCGCGAACGCCCGCTGGGACAACCTCGTCGCGATCCTCACCGGTGACTTCCTGTTCTCGAAGTCGTCGGAGTTCACCGCGCGCCTCGGCGCCGACGCGGTGCGGATTCAGGCCGAGACGTTCACCAGGCTCGTCGAGGGCCAGATCCTCGAGACGCTCGGCCCCGGTGAGGGCGAGGATCCGCTCGAGCACTACCTGCGCGTCGTGTCGGGGAAGACGGGGTCGCTGATCGCCACCTCCGCGCGCTACGGAGCCCGTTTCGCCGGTGCCCCGCTCGAGGTCGAGGAGGCGCTGAGGGAGTACGGCGAGAAGGTGGGCACGGCCTTCCAGCTCTCCGATGACATCCTTGACATCGCGAGCGAGTCGGACGAGTCGGGCAAGACCCCCGGGACCGACCTTCGCGAGGGCGTCCCGACGCTGCCGGTGCTGATCGCCAAGCGCTCGGCAGATCCGGCTGACGCTCGGCTTCTGGAGCTGCTCGAGTCCGACCTGACGGACGACGCGCTGCACGCCGAGGCGCTCGACCTGCTGCGCCGGCACCCCGCGATGGACGAGGCGCGCGCCTACGTCGTGGACCGGGCCAACGAGGCGCGGGAGCTGCTCAAGGTGCTGCCCGAGAGCCCGGCTCGCGACGCCCTCGACGCCTTCGCCGCCGTCATCGCGACCCGCACCTCCTGAGCCGACTCCGCAGAGGGACCCCTCCGCACGCCCGTCGTACTCCCCACGCAAAATGGACGCTTCACAAGCGGTATGCCGCTTGTGGGGCGTCCATAACCCCGCGCTACAGCTGGAGGGGGCGGAGGAGAGCGATCAGAGGGCGCTGGCCTGTGCCATGAGGCGGAGCTGCCGGCGCCGGTAGGTCACCGCCTCGTAGGTGAACATGACCAGCGCGACCCACACCAGCCCGAACCCGACCCACCTCATCGGCGGCATCGCCTCATGGAAGACCAGCACGCCGAGGGCGAACTGGATGGTCGGGGCGAGGTACTGCAGGAGCCCGATCGTGGTCATCGACACGCGGGTGGCCGCCGCTCCGAAGCAGATCAGTGGTACGGCGGTCACGATGCCTGTCGTGACGATCAACAGGGCATGTCCTACGCCCTCGGTGCCGAACGTCGAGGTGCCCTGGTCGACGAGCCAGAGGATGTAGGCGGCGGCCACCGGTGCGAGGACGAGGGTCTCGACCGTGAGGCTCTCCACGGCACCGACGTTGGCCTTCTTCTTGGCCAGCCCGTAGCTGCCGAAGGAGAAGGCCAGCACCAGCGCCACCCAGGGCGGCCGGCCGTACTCGATGGTGAGCCCGATGACCGCCAGAGCAGCGATGCCGAGCGCGACCCACTGAAGGGTGCGCAGCCGCTCGCCGAGAATCACCACGCCCATCAGCACGGTCACGAGCGGATTGATGAAGTACCCCAGCGAGGTCTCGACGACATGGCCGTTGTTGACACCCCAGATGTAGGTGCCCCAGTTCACCGCGATCACCACGGCAGCCAGGGTGAGGATGCCTCGGGTGCGGCGGTCGGCGACGAGGGCTCGCAGATGCCGGAGCCGGCCGGCGACCACGACCAGCACCAGCATCACGGCCAGGGACCAGAAGATGCGATGCGCCAGGATCTCCACCGCCCCGGCGGGTTCGAGCAGAGGCCAGTACAACGGGAACAGGCCCCACATCGCGTAGGCGGCCGCACCGAGGAAGAAGCCACGTCGAGTCTCTGCCACCGGAGAAGCCTAAGTCATGTAAGGGGCAAAGAAGGAATTGACCACTGACATGACCGGCGGCGCCTCTGACGGAGGATGACGGAGGGGGTGCCACCGCGACCGGCAACACCCCCTCGGGCTTTCGTTCAGACGGGCGCAGGGCTCAGACGACGGTCCAGGTGTCGCCGCTGTGCAGCAGGCCGGCGAGCGCCCGGGGCGTGTCCTCCTGGCCGGCCCGCGAGGTGGCGATCTGGTCGCGCGCCAGGTCGTCGTACGTCGGGTGCTCCACCTGCCGGAAGATGCCGATCGGCGCCTGGTGGAGGTACCCGGCGTCGGTGAGCCGGGACAGCGCGAACGCGGTCGTCGGATCCTCGGCGTGCGCGTCGTGGACCAGCAGACTGCCCGGGTCCACACCGTCGGGATTGTCAGGGCCGGCCACGTCGACCACGCGGACCGAGCCCGTCGCAGGGTCGCGCACGACGCCCTTGCTGCCCAGCCCGTCCTCGCCCGGAGCGCCGAACCGGATCGGCTCGCCGTGCACCAGCGGGATGATCGCGGTCTGCTTGGTCTCGGGACCCTTGAGGTCGTCGAACGCGCCGTCGTTGAAGATGGGGCAGTTCTGGAAGATCTCCACCAGCGCCGTACCCCGGTGTGCCGCTGCGGCCGAGAGCACCGAGGTGAGGTGCTTGCGGTCGGAGTCGACGGTGCGGGCGACGAACGTGCCCTCGGCGCCCAGCGCCAGCGAGACCGGGTTGAACGGGTTGTCGAGCGAGCCCATCGGGGTCGACTTGGTGACCTTGCCGAGCTCGCTGGTGGGGGAGTACTGACCCTTGGTGAGCCCGTAGATCCGGTTGTTGAACAGCAGGATCGTCATGTTCACGTTGCGGCGAAGGGCGTGGATCAGGTGGTTGCCGCCGATCGACAGAGCGTCGCCGTCACCGGTCACCACCCACACCGACAGGTCCGACCTCGAGGTCGCCAGCCCGGTCGCGATCGCAGGCGCACGCCCGTGGATCGAGTGCATGCCGTAGGTGTCGAGGTAGTACGGGAACCGTGACGAGCAGCCGATGCCCGAGATGAACACGATGTTCTCGCGCTTGAGGCCGAGGTCCGGTAGGAAGCCCTGCACGGCTGCGAGCACGGCGTAGTCGCCGCAGCCGGGGCACCAGCGGACCTCCTGGTCGGAGGTGAACTCCTTGCGGTTCTGCGGGGTGTCCGTCGTGGGGACTCCGGACAGTCCACTGGGCAGGCCCGGGAAGGGCAGGGACTCC
The DNA here is from genome assembly GCA_035297905.1 of Nocardioidaceae bacterium. Taxonomy (GTDB): domain Bacteria; phylum Actinomycetota; class Actinomycetes; order Propionibacteriales; family Nocardioidaceae; genus Nocardioides_C. The sequence goes on along the minus strand of DATGYO010000095.1, from coordinate 11,869 downwards.
GTGCCGTGGGTGGCGGTCATCGGACGGTCTCCTTCTGGGTCTCGACAGCCCCGACCGTCGAGGAGGTGGCCTCGACCAGGTCGGTGATGGCGTCGGCGAGCTCGGCAGCGCGGAGCGGCAGGCCGCGGATGTGGTTGTAGCCGACCACGTCGACGAGGTACTTCGCCCGCAGCAGCATGGAGAGCTGGCCGAGGTTCATCTCGGGGACCATGACGGCGTCGTAGCGCTCGAGCACCTCGCCGAGGTCCTTCGGGAACGGGTTCAGATGACGCAGGTGTGCCTGGGCCACGTCGAGCCCCGCACCGCGGACGCGGCGGACGGCGGCTCCGATCGGGCCGTAGGTCGACCCCCAACCGAGCACGAGCACGCGTGCCTTGCCCGACGGGTCGTCGACCTCGAGCGGCGGCAGGGAGTCGGCGATCCGCTCCACCTTCGCGGCGCGAGTGCGGACCATGAAGTCGTGGTTGGCGGGGTCGTAGGAGATGTTGCCGTGCCCGTCACCCTTCTCCAGGCCGCCGATGCGGTGCTCCAGACCGGCAGTGCCCGGAACCGCCCAGGGACGGGCCAGGGTCTCGTCGTCGCGGAGATAGGGCCAGAACTCGTCGGGCTGGCCGTCCTCGGACTTCTTCGAGACGTGGTTGGCTCCGGTGGCGAAGTTCGGCTCGATCGTCGGCAGGTCGGCGACCTCGGGGATCCGCCACGGCTCCGAGCCGTTGGCGAGGTAGCCGTCGGAGAGCAGCATCACCGGGGTGCGGTAGGTGACCGCGATCCGCGCGGCCTCGACGGCTGCGTCGAAGCAGTCCGCCGGCGACTGCGGCGCGACGATCGGGATCGGCGCCTCGCCGTTGCGGCCGAACATCGCCTGGAGCAGGTCCGCCTGCTCGGTCTTGGTCGGCAGACCGGTCGACGGGCCACCACGTTGTACGTCGACCACGAGGAGCGGCAGCTCGAGCATGATGCCGAGGCCGATCGTCTCCGACTTCAGCGCGATGCCGGGGCCGGACGTGGTCGTCACGCCGAGGGACCCACCGAAGGACGCCCCCAGCGCGGCGCCGATGCCGGCGATCTCGTCCTCCGCCTGGAAGGTCGTGACGCCGAAGCGCTTGTGCTTGCTCAGCTCGTGCAGGACGTCGGAGGCCGGCGTGATCGGGTACGAGCCGAGGAAGAGCGGCAACCCGGACTGGGTGGCACCGGCGATGAGGCCGTAGGCCAGGGCAAGGTTCCCCGTGATGTTGCGGTACGTGCCCGGAGGCATCGGGGCCGGCTTGATCTCGTACTGCACCACGAACGCCTCGGTGGTCTCACCGAAGTTCCAGCCCGCCTTGAACGCGGTGACGTTCGCGTCGCGGATGTCGGGGGCCTTGGCGAACCGGCGCTCGAGGAAGGTGGTCGTCGGCTCGGTCGGCCGGCCGTACATCCAGGACAGGAGGCCGAGGGCGAACATGTTCTTCGCACGGCCGGCGTCCTTGCGAGACAGGCCGAACTCCTTGACCGCCTCCACCGTCATGTCGGTGAGATCGAACGCGTGGACGGCGTACTCGTCGAGCGCGTCTGTGTCGAGCGGGTTCTCGGCGTAGCCGGCCTTGTTGAGGTTGCGGGTGGTGAAGTCGTGGCTGTCCACGATGATCGCGGCGCCCTTCTTCAGGTCACCGAGGTTCGCCTTGAGCGCGGCCGGGTTCATCGCCACCAGGACGTCAGGCGCGTCGCCGGGAGTCAGGATGTCGTGGTCGGCGAAGTGCACCTGGAACGACGACACCCCGGGCAACGTGCCCTGGGGTGCCCGGATCTCGGCCGGGAAGTTCGGAAGAGTCGACAGGTCGTTTCCGAACGTCGCCGTCTCCTGGGTGAACCGATCACCCGTGAGCTGCATGCCGTCCCCGGAGTCACCCGCGAAGCGGATGATCACCCGGTCGAGCTGCTTGACCTGCTTGGTCACGCTTATGCCTTCTTTCCGTGGGCAGCCCTCCGGCTCCCCCGGAGGTCGACCCGTTGGTCAGGGTGCCCTCACAAACCATGCTACGACCGGACCCTGACAGGTTCAGGCCAAGTCCAGCACACGGTCGAGCGCCCCGAACTGACCTTAGGGACACGCGGCCGGGGCCGTCTCGGTTCAGTCCGAGGGTGTGGAAAACCGACTCTGTCGGAGGTGGGCTCGGTCCTGAAGACGCCTCAGGACCAGTAGACGACCACTTTGTCGCCGACGTCGACCTGGTCGAACAGCGACGCGATCGCGCTGTAGTCCCGGACGTTCACACAGCCGTGGGAGGCACCGTTGTAGCCGTTCGCGGCGAAGTCGGGGGAGTAGTGCACGGCCTGGCCGCCGCTGAAGAACATCGCCAGCGGCATCGACGTGTCGTAGATCGACGAGACGTGGTCCCGGGACTTGTAGGTCACCGAGAACTGCCCCTCGCGGGTCTCCATGCCCTCGCGCCCGAAGCGGACGTCGAGCGTCATCAGGACCTTCCCGTCGTTGACCCAGCGCAGGCTGTTGGTCGTCTTGTCGATGCACAGGGCGTCGCCCGTCGTACACCGGGGGTCGAGCGCGGCACCTTCTGCCGGGTCGGGCGGGCGGTTGGCCAGCTCGTCCGTCGTCGGCTCGGCGGTCATGCCCTCGAGCAGGTCGAGCGTGCGCTGGTCCACCTCGCCCGTGACCGGGATCTGCCGCTTGGCCTGGAAGCCGCGCACCGCGACGGTGGTCTGCTCGCCGTAGGAGTCGGAGACGTCCCCGAAGAACCAGGCGATCTGGCGCAGGCGCGCCTGGATCTCGCGCACCTCCGGGCCGGAGGCGCCCTGCGCGAAGAGGGCCGGACCGGAGCGGTTGAACATCTCGTCACCGGTCGGCTGCCGCGTCAGCCGGCCCAGCCGCCTCCAGGTGCGCTCGTCGACCTTCCCGGTGACCTCGAACCCGCGCTTGCGCTGGAACCCTCGCACCGCGGCGACGGTCTCCTGGTCGAACGCGCCGGTCGTCGGAGGGGTGAACCAGGCGAGCTGGAACAGGCGGTGCTGCAGCTCGCGCACCTTCACGCCGTGGTCTCCGCGCTCCAGCAGAGCCTCGGGTTCGACCACGGCCTCGACGGTCGGCTCGGCCGCGGGTGTCTGCTCGACCGGCGGCCTCTCCGCCGCGGGATCCCGCGGCGGCACCTTGCGTGTGGTCTTCGAGCGCTCCCCGAAGTCGGTCAGCCCGAGCCCGCCGAAGGCGGCTCCCGTGCCGAGAGCCGCCAGCGCGAGACCGGTGACGATCGCCGTCGTGATGCGGGTACCCCGTTGCATGTCGTCCTCCCGAGTGACCCGCCCCCGTGGCTGGGCCTCTCGGTAGTCTGACGCGCCGGTGGCGAGAAAGGTTGCTTTGTCTGCCGCCCGGAGCGCTGCGAGTCGTCGGTGTTGCGCCATAGAGTGGGCGCGTGGCGGACAACACGGCGCAGACCTACTACGGGACGTACCTTCCGTTGCTCGTGATGCTCGTCGTCGGCGCGGTGCTGGTGATCGCCATGTTCGCCGGCAACCGGCTGCTGCGTCCGTCGCACCCCACGCCCGGCAAGCTCCTCACCTACGAGTGCGGCGTCGACCCCGTCGGCGAGGGGTGGGCCCAGCAGCACGTGCGCTACTACGTGTACGCCTTCCTGTACGTCATCTTCGCCGTGGACGCGGTGTTCCTCTTCCCGTGGGCGACGGTCTTCGGCGGCCTGGGCTGGGTCTCCGTCGGGGAGATGGGCGTATTCATCGGCTTCATCGCCGTCGGCCTGGTGTACGCCTGGCGGAAGGGGGTGCTGACGTGGACGTGAGCAGCGGTACGACGGACCTGGGCATGCCTCAGGTGGGCCTCCCTCATGAAGCAGGACAGCACGACGGGCCCAGCCTCGGCGCGCTGCAGAAGCTCGCACCCAAGCCCGCGCGCTACCTCCTCAACTGGGGTCGGAAGTACTCCCTGTGGGTCTTCAACTTCGGCCTCGCCTGCTGCGCGATCGAGTTCATCGCGACGTCAATGGCGCGCCACGACTTCATCCGTCTGGGCGTGATCCCGTTCGCGCCCGGACCCCGCCAGGCCGACCTGATGATCGTCTCGGGCACCGTGACGGACAAGATGGCGCCGGCGATCAAACGGCTCTACGAGCAGATGCCCGAGCCGAAGTACGTCATCTCGTTCGGCTCGTGCGCCAACTCGGGCGGCCCGTACTGGGACTCCTACTGCGTCACCAAGGGCGTCGACCAGATCATCCCTGTGGACGTCTACGTGCCTGGCTGCCCGCCGCGGCCCGAGGCGCTGCTGCAGGGCATCCTCAAGCTCCAGGAGAAGATCGACGGCGAGTCGCTGAGGGACCGCTACCGCTCCTCGGACCGTGCCTCGGTCACCCGCGGGCTCGTGCTGCCCCCGGCTGACGCTCCTGCCCTCGAACCCGGCGGCGGGCAGGTGCTGTGAGCAGCCACGCGACGTACTGGCCCGGCCGGGTCAGAGCCGCCTTCGCGGACGCCTTCGGCGAGGACGCCGTCGTCGACGAGGGTTTCGGCCCGGTGTCGGTGGACGTCCCGGCCGCCCGGTGGCCGGAGGCCCTGGAGCTCGCCAAGGGCGGCCTGGACTGCACGTTCTTCGACTGGCTCTCGGCGGTCGACGAGCTGCACGAGGGCTTCAGGGTCGTGTGCCATCTCGCCGACCACCACCCCAACGGCGTGGAGCACCTGGTGATCCGGACGCTCGTGCCCAGGGAGACGCCGGTCATCGCATCCGTGGTCGGGCTCTTCGCCGGCGCCCGCTGGCACGAGCGCGAGACCCACGAGATGTTCGGCGTCGAGTTCGTCGCTCCCGACGGCGAGCGGCTCGAGTTCGACAAGCTGTTGCTGCCCGAGGAGTTCGAGGGCCACCCGCTGCGCAAGGACTTCGTGCTCGCCTCGCGCGTGGCCAAGCCCTGGCCGGGCGCCAAGGAGCCGGGGGAGTCCGACCACCAGGCCGCGGCTCCGTCCCGGCGTCGTACTCGTCCTCCCGGTGTTCCCGAGCCGGAGCAGTGGGGCCCCCGCGAGCCGGGCAGCGAACGCCCCGACCCGCTCGCCGCTGCGGCGCCCTCCGGCCCGGCCGCCCGCCCACGACGTACACCTCGCGCCCGCCCTGCGACGCCCTCGCCCGACGCCCCTCCGTCGGAGGCCGCTCCGTCAGGAGGGGACGACGATGCCTGACGTGCTCGAGGCGCTGCTGCGTGTCGTGATCGTGATGGTCGCCTTCCTCGTCCTACCCCTGGTCGTCGGTCAGGTCGAGCACAAGGCGATGGCGCACATGCAGGCGCGGGTCGGTCCGATGTACGCCGGTGCGTTCCACGGCTGGGCGCAGCTCGTCGCCGACGGCGTGAAGTTCGTGCAGAAGGAGGACGTCGTCCCGGCAGCCGCCGACCGGCACGTCTTCAAGCTCGCGCCCGCGGTCGCGCTGCTGCCGTACCTCGTCGCCATGCTCGCGATCCCGATCGGACCCGGCCTCGTCGGCCAGGACCTCGACCTGGGCCTGTTCTTCGTGCTCGCGGTCATGGGCGCCGGTGTCGTCGGCACGCTGATGGGCGGCTGGGCGAGCGCCAACAAGTTCAGCCTGCTGGGCGGCATCCGCGTCGCGGCCCAGCTGATGGCCTACGAGCTGCCGTTCGTCCTCGCCGCCGCGTCGGTCGCGATGGCGGCAGGCACGCTCTCGCTCATCGGCATCGTCGAGGCGTGGAGCCCCTGGTGGCTGTTGTGGCAGGCGCCGGCGATGGTGGTCTTCTTCGTCGCCGGGCTGGCCGAGCTGCAGCGGCCGCCGTTCGACATGCCGATCGCCGACGCCGAGCTGGTGTTCGGCCCCTACACGGAGTACGGCGGCCTGAGGTTCGCGCTGTTCATCCTCGCGGAGTACGCCGGCATCGTCGTCCTCTCGGCGCTGACCGCGGTGCTGTTCCTGGGCGGTTGGCACGGGCCCTTCGAGGACCAGCTCGGCTGGCTGTGGACGCTCGTGAAGATCGGGCTGGTCGCCTTCGTCGTGGTGTGGGTGCGCGTGGCCTTCCCACGGATGAGGGAGGACCAGCTGCAGCGCCTGGCCTGGCAGGGACTCGTGCCGCTGGCTCTGTTCCAGCTGGCGATCACGGCAGTGGGAGTTGTGGTGATGACGCAATGAGCTTCCCCGGCACCGGCCTGGTCAAGGGCCTCGCGGTGACGATGCGCAACATGACCCGGCGCTCGGTCACGGCGCACTACCCGGACGCGCTGCCCGAGCTTCCTCCGCGCTCCCGCGGCGTGATCGCGCTGATCGAGGAGAACTGCACGGTCTGCATGCTGTGCGCCCGCGAGTGTCCCGCGTGGTGCATCTACATCGACAGCCACAAGGACACGATCCCTGCCACCACCGAGGGCGGGAAGGACAAGTCCCGCAACGTCCTCGACCGGTTCGCGATCGACTTCTCCATCTGCATGTACTGCTCGATCTGCGTCGAGGTCTGCCCGTTCGACGCGCTCCACTGGAGCCCCGAGTTCGAGTACTCCGAGCTCGACATCCGCGAGCTGACCCACGAGAAGGAGCGGCTCCGCGAGTGGATGTGGACCGTCCCCGCACCGGTCGCGCTCGACCCGGGTGCGGACGTGCCGAAGGAGATCACCACCGCCGAGAAGGCCGTCCAGAAGGCGGAGCAGGTCGCGCCCCAGGAGCCGCCGTCGTGAGTGCGGTGCAGGTCGTCTTCGTGCTGCTGAGCCTGGTCGCGGTCGCCTCGGCGCTGCTCGTGGTGACGACACGCAACATGGTTCACGCGGCGCTGTGGCTCGTCGTCACGCTCGGGTCGGTCGCCGGGGTGTACCTCCTGCTGGCAGCGGAGTTCCTCGCCTGGGTCCAGGTGCTCATCTACGTCGGGGCGGTCGTCGTACTCCTGCTCTTCGCGCTGATGCTCACCAAGGCGCCGACCGGTCCGCAGCCCGACCTGAATGCGCGGCAGGCGCTCCCGGCCGCAGTCGTCGCCGCGCTGGTCGGTGCGCTGCTCGTGAGCACCGTCGTCGCGGGCTTCTCCGGTGTCGACGTCGACCTGGCCGGCACGGTGGTCGGTTCGGCCAAGACCACGGGCGCGACGCTGTTCGAGAAGTGGGTGCTGCCGTTCGAGGTGCTCTCCGTTCTCCTGCTCGCCGCGCTCATCGGGGCGATCGTGCTCTCGCGAGGAGACGACCGCTGATGCCGCTGTGGTGGCCGCTCGTCCTCGCCAGCCTGCTCTTCGCGATCGGTGTGTACGCCGTGCTCGTACGCCGCAACGCAGTGCTCGTCCTCATGGGCGTGGAGCTGATGCTCAATGCGGTGAACATCAACCTGGTCGCGTTCGACGCCTACTTCCGCGACGTGCTGCACGGCGGGCAGACGCTGGCCCTGTTCGTGATCGTGATCGCGGCGGCGGAGATCGGCCTCGCGCTGGCGATCGTGCTGCGGGTCTTCCGAACCCACGGCCACATCGACGTCGACCGCCTGCGCGAGCTCGCCGACCGTGACGAGCCGCCGGCCGAGCAGCCGATGTCGGTCGAGCAGCCGCCGGAGGCCGATCAACCGCAGCCGGTCGAGGGACAGAGGGTCCGATGAGCTGGGTCGTGCTGCTGCTCGTCGTCCTGCCGTTCACGTCCGCAGCGCTGTCGCTGGTCGTCGGGCACCGCGGCGAGGTCGCCGAACGCGGCATCGCGGTAGGCGCGTCCGCACTCGGCCTGGTCCTGGCCGGCGTCGTCGCGTTCCCGCACCTCGGCAACGCCGCCCCGCTCGGTCACGTCTATGCGAGCACGGCGGCTGCCGGCCCGCCGATCGAGTTCTCCGTGTACGTCGACCAGCTGACCGCCGTGATGCTGCTCCTGGCGCACACGGTGGCGTTCCTCGTGCAGGTGTACTCCCTGGGCTACATGGCGGGGGACCCCCGCTACCCGTCGTACGCCGCCCTGATCTCGCTCTTCACCGGCGCCATGACCCTGGTCGTCGCCGCCGACGACCTGTGGGCACTGCTCATCGGCTGGGAGCTGATGGGCGCCTGCTCCTACTTCCTGATCTCCCACCACTGGGAGCAGCAAGAGGCCCGGGCGGGCGCGGTGAAGGCCTTCTTGATGACGCGCCTCGCGGATCTCGGACTGCTGTTCGGGATCATCGTCCTCGGCGCACGGTTCGACACCTACCAGATCAGCACGATCATGGGGCAGATCGCCGACGGTGGCTTCGCGCGGGACGAGCTGTGGGTCCCCGCGCTGCTGGTGACTGCCGCGGTCATCGGCAAGTCGTCGCAGTTCCCGCTGCACACCTGGCTGCCCGACGCGATGCCAGGCCCCACACCGATCTCCGCCCTCATCCACGCAGCCACCATGGTCGCGGCCGGGGTGTTCCTCGTGGCCCGCACCTTCCCGCTGTACCTCTCGGCACCCGCCGCACTCACGGTCCTCGCACTCGTCGCGGCGCTGACGATGTTCATCTCGGCTCTGTACGCCCTGTTCACCGATGACCTCAAGCGGGTGCTCGCCTGGTCTACCGTGAGCCAGCTCGCCTACATGTTCGGCGCGCTGGCGGTCGGGGCGTACGCCGCCGGTGTGCTTCACCTGCTGGCGCACGGTGCGTTCAAGGCGCTGCTGTTCCTCGCCGCCGGGTCTGTGGTGCACGCGGTGGGCACGACGTCGATGTCGGCGATGGGCGGGCTGCGCGAGAAGCTTCCCGACACCTTCATCACCATGACGATCGGCTTCGGTGCCCTGGCGGGCGTGGTCCCTCTGGTCGGGTTCTTCACCAAGGACGCAGTCATCGGTTCCGTCTGGGAAGCCGCCCGTCACGGCAACCTGATCTGGCCCTGGGTGGCCTGGGTGCTTCTCGTCTCCATGGTCGCGACGGCGGTCCTGACCGTTGCGTACTCCATGCGTGCCTGGCTCCGGGTCTTCTTCACACCGACCGCGACTGAGGCGGCTGCCGAGCAGGTCGCAGCAGAGCTCGCCGCTGTCGAACCTCACGACGCGCCCCCTTCCATGAAGGTGCCGCTCTACCTGCTGTCCATCCCGACTGTGCTGGGCGGGCTGGTCGTCGCGTACCCCCAGCTGATCTTCGGGGAAGGCGAGTACGACCTGGTCCACGTCGGGGTCTCGCTGGTCATGACGCTCCTTGTCGTGGCGACGGCGGTCCTCGTGGCATGGCAGTGGCAGCGCAGCGGTGGACGCGACCCCTGGCATCCCTACGTGCTGCCGCATCCGCCCGTGGACAGGATCTACGCCGTCGGCGTGGTGCAGCCGGTGCAGTGGCTTGCGCGCGGGGTGCGCCTCAGCGACAGGGACGTGATCGACGCCTATGCGGACGGTGCCGGGGCGGCCGCCCGCGGCCTCGGCTGGCTGTTGCGGCGGGCCCAGACCGGCCGCATCCAGACCTACCTCATGGTGGTGGTCGTCGGTGCCTGCGCGATCGCGGTGATGGCGGGGGTGATCGCGTGATCGCGGTGCTGCTCGACGGCCTGGTGGCGGCCCCTGTCGTCTTCGCCCTGCTCGCTGTCCTGATGCGACGTGAGCGATGGGCCGTCCGCGCGGCGGTCCTCGGCGGGCTGTTCACCTTCGGCTGGTCCGTGTGGCTGGCGGTCGCCGCGAACGGCACGCTCGGGCAGTCGGGGAGCACGGTGGACGTCGTGTGGCTCGGGGCGCTCGACGTGCACTGGCGCCTCGGGGTCGACGGCATCTCGGCGCCGCTGATCCTGATGACGACGCTGGTGTTCGCCACGGCGCTGTTCTCACTGGTGCGTCATGCGCCGGCCGACGCCGAGGGAGGCCCGAGTCGCACCGGCTCGCTCGGCGTGCTGCTGCTGGTGATCGAGGCCGGCGTGCTCGGCAGCTTCCTGGCGCTCGACATGGTGCTGTTCTTCGTCTTCTTCGAGGTCGCGCTGATCCCGATGTGGTTCGTGATCAACACCTGGGGTGACGCGCACGATGCGAAGGCGCGTCGCCGCGCTGCGACCAGGTTCCTGCTCTTCACCGTGACGGGGTCGGCTCTCATGCTGATCGGCTTCCTGATCGTGCGGGCGGAGGCGGGCACCTTCGACATCGTGGAGATCGCGGCTTCCTACCGGCCCTCGGGCACCACCGCGTTCATCGCCAGTGCCCTGGTCGCCCTGGGGCTGGCCGTGAAGACCCCGATGTGGCCGCTGCACATCTGGCTGCCCGACGCGCACTCGAAGGCTCCCACCGTCGGCTCCGTGATACTCGCGGCGGTGCTCCTCAAGCTCGGGACGTACGGCCTCCTCCGGTTCTGGATGCCGGTCACCTCGCCGGACTGGTGGCTGGTGCCCCTCGTCGCGGCGCTGGGCGTGGTCGGCGTCGTGTACGCCGCGCTGGCGTGCTTCGTGCAGACCGACCTGAAGCGCTTGATCGCCTACTCGAGCGTCGGCCACATGGGCTTCGTCGTGCTGGGCGCAGCGACGTTCACGGTCGGGGGCGTGCAGGCGGCGGTCTTCGCCTCAGTCGCGCACGGCCTGATCACGGGACTGCTGTTCTTCCTCGCAGGCGCCATCAAGGACCGCTACGGCACCGCCGACCTGGCACGGCTGAAGGTGCTCTACGGCAAGGTGCCCCATCTCGCCGGACTCTTCGCCTTCGCCGCGATGGCCTCCCTCGGACTCCCCGGGCTGGCCGGGTTCTGGGGCGAGATGCTCGCGATCCGTGCCGCCGTGGGTCAGGCACCGGCCCTTCCTGAGACCACCTACACCTGGCTGGCGTTCATCGCCGCCCTGGGTGTCATCCTCACCTCGGCCTACTTCCTCGCGCTGATGCGCGGCATGCTCCAGGGCGGGCCGGTCACCCCGGTGGCCCCAGCCGGCGGGAGCGTGGAGCTGGTCGCCGACACCGTGCCGGCCGGTGAGCCCGTCGTGGCCGACGCCGGTGGCACCGAGTGGGTCACCTGGTCGCCGCTCGTCGTGCTCACCCTCGTGCTCGGCGTCGCGCCCGGCCTGCTCCTCACTCCCGTGGCCGATGCCGCCACCGCGTTCCTGGGAGGCCTCGGATGACCGGCGTGACCCAGCCGATCGACTGGCAGGCCGTGACGCCGCCCTTGCTGTTGGCGTGCACGGCTCTCGTCGTACTCCTCGTCGACGCTTTCGCCGGACCGCCGCGCACCCGGGGGCAGGCACTGGTGCCGGCGACTGTGACGGTGCTCGGCATCCTGGCCGCAGCGGCAGCGTCGCTCCCGATGGCGAACGAGGTCGCGAGTGGAGCGCCGCACCAGACCTTCTGCGTGCCTCAGATCCTGAAGGGTCCGGCGCCGTGCTCCTTCGTCGTCGACTCGGTGACGCTGGCGTTCTGGGCAGTCGTCCTGTTCGGCGCGCTCGTCGTGGCGCTGCTCGGAACGGCGGCTGTCGCCGAGGGACGCACGCCGCAGGGGGAGTGGAACTTCCTGCTGCTGTCCTCGGCGACCGGCGCCCTGGTCATCGCCGCCTCGCGCGACCTGGTGACGCTGCTCGTCGCGCTCGAGGTGGTCTCGCTCCCGGCGTTCGCCCTGGTGGGACTCCGCCGGGGCGATCGCCGGGCCGCCGAGGCGTCGTTGAAGTTCTTCCTGGTGTCCGTCGTGTCCACCGCCGTCATGCTCATGGGCATCTCGCTGGTGTACGGCGCCACGGGGTCGGTCTTCCTCACCCGGATCGAGGTCGCCCTGGCCTCCGGGGCGGCCGTCCGCGACGTCGCGGTCTCCGGGGTCCTCCTCACGGTGGTCGGCCTGGCGTTCAAGGTCGCCGCGGTGCCGTTCCACATGTGGGTGCCCGACACGTACGTCGGAGCGCCGGTCGCCGTGGCGGCCTACCTCTCGGTCGTGTCCAAGGCAGCCGGGTTCGTCGGCCTGATCCTCGTCCTCGGCTACGGGCTCCCGTCCCTCGCCGCGCAATGGTCGCCGGTGGTCGGCGTGATG
>DATGYO010000094.1:0-12537 GCA_035297905.1 Nocardioidaceae bacterium | reverse complement strand
TAGTGCACGAGAAGCATGCGAGGTTCGACGTCATCGGAGTAGGCAGCCCCGTCGACGGTCACGTTGATGCGCGTCATAGATCAGATCAGCTCCCTGGGAGGAGGGACAGGTGCTGTTGATACTTGCGTGCTCAACGAGGTGTGACAAGGGTCACGGAGGTGAAGTCTTTGGGTGGTGCAAGTCCGTCACCGTTCGGCGTGGTGGTGGATCGGTCCCGCGAGCTCGGCCAGCCGCTCGCCGTTTCCTCCCCAGCGCCGCGCGATGATCTCCGCGGCGACGCTGACCGCGGTCTCCTCGGGGGTGCGGGCACCGAGGTCGAGTCCGATGGGGGAGGAGAGCCGTTCGATCTCCTCCTCGGCCAGGCCTGCCTCGCGGAGTCTGGCCAGCCGGTCCTCGTGCGTCCGCCTTGATCCCATGGCCCCCACGTAGCCGACCTCGGGCAGTCGGAGCGCGACCTCGAGCAGGGGTACGTCGAACTTCGGGTCGTGCGTGAGCACGCAGATCACCGTGCGGGAGTCGATGTTTCCGGCGTCGACCTGACCCTTGAGGTACTTGTGCGGCCACTCGACGACGACCTCGTCTGCGCCCGGGAAGCGCGAGGCGGTCGCGAAGACCGGCCGGGCATCACACACCGTGACCTGGTAGCCGAGGAAGCTCCCCATCCGGGCAACCGCGGCGGCGAAGTCGATGGCGCCGAAGACGATCATCCGCGGCGGCGGCGCGAACGCCCACACGAACACCCGCATGCCCTCACCACGACGCTCGCCGTCGGGACCGTAGGTCAGGGTCGCGTTGTGCCCCGCGGCGAGGAGGCCGCGAACGTCGTCGGCCACTGCGTCGTCGGCGCGCTCGCTGCCGATCGACCCGGTGCGCGGGCGGTCGGTGTCCTCCGGGCGTACGACGATCCGCCGACCCACCCGTGAGCGGTCCGGATGGTCGATGACGGTGGCGAGTGCGACCGGGCGACCCGCCTCGATGTCGGCCGCGATGTCGCCGAGCTCGGGGAACGTGGACCGATCGACCTTCTCGACGTACACGTCGAGGATCCCGCCGCAGGTGAGCCCGACCGCGAAGGCGTCGTCGTCGCTCACGCCGTACCTCTCGAGCACGGGGACGCCTGACTCGACGACCTCCTCGGCCAGCTCGTAGACCGCGCCCTCGACGCAGCCACCGGAGACGGACCCCACGGCCTCTCCTCCGGGGCCGACCAGCATCGAGGCGCCGGCGGGTCGCGGGGCGGAGCGGAATGTGGCCACGACCGTGCCGACGCCGATCGTCTCCCCGGCCTCCCACCAGCGCAGCAGCTCAGGCAACACGTCACGCACGGGCAACCACCTCGACCAGGTCCGCGAACGTGGCCATGGAATGACCGGCCACGAAATCATCAACGTAGGGGAGCGCCGCCACGATTCCCTGCTGCACCGGCTGGTAGCCCTCCTTGCCGCGGTGCGGGTTCATCCACACCACCCGGTGCGCGAGCCGGTGCAGGCGGCGCATCTGCTCGGCGAGCAGCTCTGTGTCCCCGCGCTCCCAGCCGTCGCTGACCACCACGACCACCGCGCCTCGAGCGGTGCCCCGCTGGCCCCAGCGGTCGAGGAACACCTTCAGCGTCTCGCCGAGCCGGGTGCCCCCCGACCAGTCGGGGACGGTCTGGCCGGCGGCGATGATGGCGCGCTCGGGATCCCGCATCCGCATCGCACGGGTGATGTGCGTGAGCCGGGTGCCGATCGTGAACACCTCGACGTCCCCGAGGCGCAGCATTCCGCCGTTGGGCGAGGAGGCGTGGGTGAACGTGTGAGCGAGTCGCAGCAGGGCGTCGGCGTAGGCGCTCATCGAGCCGGAGACGTCGATGAGGAGGACGACCCTGCGGGCACGCACCCGCCGGCGTCGCCAGGCCACGGGACCGGGCTCGCCCATGCGGGAGCGCATCCGGCGCAGCGTTCGGGCGGCGTCGAGGTCGCCGCGGTGCCAGGCCGACCGACGGTTCGCCGGGCGCCGGGGAGCCCTCGGGTGCAGGCCGCCGAACAGCGCCTGCAGTCGCGCCTTCTCCCTTGGGTCCATCGCAGCGATGTCGCGGTGGCGCAGCACCTCGGTGGCGCTGGCCATGGCGCGGACGTCGTCCTCGGACTTCGTGGTCTGCTCGCCTCCCTCGTCCCGGTCGTCGGCGAGGTCTGCCTGCGGCGAGGGCCGGTCGGGCTGCTCCCGCGGTGCGGTCTGGTTCTGCTGGGCGACGAACCAGGCGTGGAAGACCTGGTCGTACCGTTCGAGGTCGTCGGGGCCCGAGCAGAGCGTGCCCCGGCCGGCCCAGTAGGTCGCGCGGCGGTCGTCGAGGCCCACGATCGCCACGGCGCGCAGGAATCCCTGCGCCCGGTCCGGGGTGATGCTCAGTCCGGCGGCCCGCAGCGCACGGGTGAACCCCAGGAGGAGCTCGTCCGCCTCGTGATGCACCTCGACGTCCATGTCGTCCTCAGCTCGTCAGCATCCGGTCGAGGGCGTTGCGGACCCGCTCGGCGTCCTCGCGGTACTTCACCACTGCCCCGAGCGTCGCGGCGGCGCGCTCGACGTCGAGCTTGGTCGTCCCCAGGCGCTGGAGGGCCCGGGCCCAGTCGAGGGTCTCGGCGACGCCCGGCGGCTTGAGCAGGTCCTCTCGGGTGCGGAGCTGCTGCACGAGGGTCACCACCTGGGCGGCGAGGTCCTCGGACACCTCCGGCGCGCGGGAGCGCACGATCGCGACCTCCCGTTCCAGGCCGGGGTGGTCGATCCAGTGGTAGAGGCAGCGCCGCTTGAGCGCGTCGTGGATCTCGCGGGTGCGGTTGGACGTCAGCACCACCAGCGGCGGCGTGGCCGCGGTGATCGTGCCGAGCTCGGGGACCGTGACCTGGTAGGTCGACAGCACCTCGAGCAGGAACGCCTCGAACTCGTCGTCGGCCCGGTCGATCTCGTCGACGAGCAGGACCACCGGGCTCTCGCGCAGCGCCCGGAGGACCGGCCGGGCCAGCAGGAACCGCTCGTCGAAGAGGCTCTTCTCGACGGCCTCCACGTCGGTCTCGTGGCTGGCCGCCTCGACCGCCCGGAGGTGCAGGATCTGCCGCGGGAAGTCCCAGTCGTAGAGCGCCTGGCTCGCGTCGATGCCCTCGTAGCACTGCAGCCGGATCATCGGCAGGTCCAGTGCCTCGGCAAGGGCTTCCGCCAGAGCGGTCTTGCCGGTGCCCGGCTCGCCCTCGAGCAGCAGCGGTCGTCGCATCTGCAGCGCGAGGAAGCCGATCGTGGCCAGCGCCTCGTCGCAGAGGTACCCGGTCCTCCCGAGCCGCTCCGCGAGGTCGGCGGCTGACGTCACGCTTTCAGCGGGGTCCATGGGCCAAGCATTGCTCACGACCCGTGAAGGGTCACCCCGAATGGCTGTCACGACCACGTCAGAGGCGTCGAGGCGTAGACGCGTGGAGGCGTCAGAGCGCGTCCGGGGTGTCCACGTCCTGTCCCGAGGCGAGGTCGCCGCACTCCACCAGCACAGGCGGGTGGGCCTGAAGGTAGTCGCGTGCGCCCCGGTCGCCCTTCGCCGTCGCCACGACACCGGCCCAGTGGTCACGTCCGAGCAGCACCGGGTGGCCGGGATGACCGTCGTACGTCGCCCGGGCGAGCGCCTCAGGGGCGGACGGCACCTTCTCCAGAAGCCGCCGCACGACCTCGGGCCCGACGTCGGGCAGGTCGACGAGACCGACGAGCACCGCCTCCGCACGCGCGAGCGAGGGGTCCCTCAGGCCGGCTCGGAGGGAAGCGCCCATGCCTTCGGCCCAGTCCTCGGCGACACAGGCGGCTACCTCGAGGTCCTCGAGAAGCGGGCGTACCTCGTCGGCCGACGCGCCCAGGACGACCGTGATCCCGTCACAGCCGCCGTCCCTGAGGACCTGGACGGCGCGTACGACGTACGCCGTGCCGGTCTCGTCGCGGAGCAGCGCCTTCGGACCGCCCATCCGCCGCCCCGCGCCGGCGGCGAGCAGCAGCCCCCGAACCCCCATCAGTCGATGATGCGCACGCGTACCGTCTCGGGCAGGCCGCTGAGCTCGTCGACGACGTCGGGGGCGTAGTCGAGGCCGATGTCGGTGAGCAGGTACCCCAGCTCGCCGCGGGTGGTCAGCACCTGGCCCTCCACGTTGACGCCGCGGTCGGCGAGGACACCGTTCACGCGGGCGAGGACGCCCGGGACGTTCTGGTGCAGGTGGGCGAGCCGGTGCGTGCCCGCTGCCTGCTCGAGGCCGAGGTTCGGCAGGTTCACGCTCATGGAGGTCGCCCCGGTGTCCAGGAAGTCGCGAAGCTTGCGGGCCACGAACCGGCCGATGTCCTCCTGGGCCTCCTCGGTCGAGCCGCCGATGTGCGGCGTCAGGATGACGTTGGGCAGCCCGCGAAGAGCAGACTCGAACGCGTCGCCCTGCTTCTTCGGCTCGTCGAGGAACACGTCGACCGCGGCACCCGAGAGGTGGCCGCTGACGATGTGGTCCCGGAGCGCCTCGTGGTCGACGACGAAGCCGCGCGAGAGGTTGAGGAAGATCGCGCCCTTCTTCATCTGCTTCAGCTGCGCCTCGCCGAAGAGGCCCGCGTTGCCGGCGCGGCCGTCGACGTGGAGCGAGACGATGTCCGCGTCCTCCAGAAGCTCCTCGAGCGACGAGCAGCGGTGGGCGTTGCCGAGGGCGAGCTTGTCCTGGATGTCGTAGAACGACACCGACATGCCGACCGCCTCGGCGACGACCGACAGCTGGCTGCCGATGTTGCCGTAACCCACGATGCCGAGCCGGCGCCCGCGGACCTCGTGCGCACCTGCGGCGGACTTGTCCCACACGCCCGCCTGCAGCGAGGAGTTCTTCTCGGTCAGCCGCCGGGTCAGGGCGATGATCTCGGCGATGGCGAGCTCGACCACGCTGCGGGTGTTGGAGAACGGTGCGTTGAACACTCCGATGCCGAGCCGTGACGCGGTGCCCAGCTCGATCTGGTTGGTCCCGATGCAGAACGCGCCGACGGCCGCGAGCTGTGGCGACTTCTCCAGCACGGCGGCCGTGACCTGGGTCTTCGACCGGATTCCGAGTACGTCGACCTCCGCCAGCGCGGCGACGAGCTCCTGCTCGTCCATGGCGCCGGACGCGGTCTCGACCGACAGGCCGGCCTCGGCCAGGATGTCGCGGGCCACGGGGTGGACGTTCTCCAGGAGCAGGGCACGGCGAGGGGTCACGGCACCGCCTTTCGCGTCGAGGGGCGTGCAGGGGGAAGTACGTGCAACGCTACCCTCACGGGGTGTCGCAGCCGCTCCCGCGCCGTTCGGGTCTCGCCCGGTGGAACCCCCTGACCGTGGGGATCGACATCGGCGGGACCAAGGTGCTCGGTGGCGTCGTCGACTCGAGCGGCCACGTGCTGTCCCGTGAGCGCCGGGACACTCCCGGCCAGAGCGTCGCCGCCGTCGAGGACACCATCGTCGAGATGGTCACGGCCTTCGCCCACGACTACGACGTCGCCGCCGTGGGCATCGGCGCTGCCGGCTTCGTCGACGCCGCGCGCGCCACCGTGCTGTTCTCGCCGCACCTGGCCTGGCGAGACGAGCCCATCCGTGATGCGTTGACGAGCCGGTTGCGCCTTCCGGTCGTGGTCGACAACGACGCCAACGCGGCTGCCCTTGCGGAGTCGCGGTTCGGGGCCGGGAGCGGCCACCGGTTCGTGCTGTGCGTCACCCTCGGCACGGGGATCGGCGGGTCGCTCGTCATGGACGACCGGGTCTACCGCGGCGCCAACGGCATGGCCGGTGAGTTCGGCCACATGCTGGTCGTCCCCGACGGGCACCGCTGCCAGTGCGGCAACCGAGGGTGCTGGGAGCAGTACGCCTCCGGCAACGCCCTGGTGCGCGATGCGCGCGAGCTCGTGGTCTCGGGCTCACCGGTCGCGGAGACGCTTCGTCGCCTCGGCGGGCGCGACGCCTCGGGGCTGACCGGCCCGCTCATCAGCGAGGCCGCCCGGGACGGTGACCCGGTCGCGATGGAGCTCATCGCCGACATGGGTCGCTGGTTCGGCATCGGCCTGGCCAACATGACGGCCGCCTTCGACCCGAGCTGCATCGTCATCGGGGGAGGGGTCTCCGAGGCGGGAGAGCTCCTGCTCGGGCCGACGCGTGAGGCCTTTTCGCGCCAGCTCGTGGGCCGGGGGCACCGGCCCGAGCCGCCCATCCTGCGGGCCGCGTTGGGGCCGGACGCCGGGTTCATCGGCGCCGCCGACATGGCTCGCTCCGCCGCTCGACGCTCGCGCCGTTCGCGCCGGCGGTCGCGGCTGCGACAGGACCGCGTCACGCGCCGCGCCCGATTCCGCGACTGACGCCTCGTCCACCTGGCGCGGTCGGCGCGTAGACCGACGGGCACAAGTCGCTCGCCGCGGTCTCCGCGAGCGGGGAGGCGGCCGTGACTTCGGACTTGTGCCTGTCCGTGTACGACGGCCGCCAGGACTTCTGCACGATCGTGCACTGCTCAAACACGCAGCACCTTCCCCGTTCCTGCACCCGCTTTGTCGGGTTTACGTTCCACCTCACCGTCGTGCCGGCGACCACCGCGACGACGCAGCGCGGCCACGGGGGCCGGGCGATCTGCGGGAGTCAGGAGACCCCATGAAGTCGAACCACAGAAGGCGCGTGACAACCGTGCTGGTCGTCGGTGCAGCGGCCGCCCTCGCGCTGCCGATGACCGCCACCAACGCCGTCGCGGCGCAGGACCAGGCACCACTCCGCGGCGCAGGGCAGGCGGACGCGATTCCCGGCGAGTACATCGTCGTGATGAAGCAGAACGCGCCCAAGCAGGCCGTCGGGAGTGCCAAGGACAGGGCGCGCAGCGAGGGCGGCAAGATCCACTTCACCTACACCCACACGATCTCCGGCTTCTCCGCGCACCTCCCGGCTCGCGCTCTCGAGGCCATGCGCAACAACCCGAACGTCGACTACGTCGAGGCCGACCAGGAGATCGCGCTCAGCTCGACGCAGTCCTCGCCGACCTGGGGCCTCGACCGGGTCGACCAGCGCAACCTCCCGCTGAGCAGCAGCTACACCTACAACGCGACCGGCAGCGGCGTCACCGCCTACATCATCGACACGGGGATCCGCGCCTCGCACAGCGACTTCGGCGGCCGGGTGGCCAGCGGCTACACCGCGATCAGCGACGGCAACGGGACGACCGACTGCAACGGCCACGGCACGCACGTGTCGGGCACGGTCGGCGGTGCGACGTACGGCATCGCGAAGAGCGTCACGCTGAGGCCCGTCCGCGTCCTCGACTGCAGCGGCAGCGGCTCCGACTCCGGCGTGATCGCGGGCGTCGACTGGGTCACCGGGAACAAGACCGGCCCGGCCGTGGCGAACATGAGCCTCGGCGGCGGTGTCTCCAGCGCTCTCGACTCCGCCGTGCAGAAGTCGATCAACGCCGGTGTCACGTACGCCGTCGCGGCCGGCAACGACAGCGGCGCGGACGCCTGCAACGGCTCGCCCTCGCGCGTCGGGGCGGCGCTCACCGTCGGCTCGTCGACGAGCACCGACGCCCGCTCCAGCTTCTCGAACATCGGCACCTGCCTCGACCTCTTCGCGCCCGGCTCGAGCATCACCTCGGACTGGTACTCCAGCAACACCGCGACCAACACGATCAGCGGTACGTCGATGGCGACACCACATGTCACCGGAGCGGCGGCGCTCTACCTCCAGAACAACCCGAGTGCCTCCGCGGCGACCGTCGCGAGCGCGATCGTCAACGGCGCCACCAGCAATGTGCTCAGCGGCGTCGGGACCGGTTCGCCGAACAAGCTGCTCTACACACCCCTCGACGGTGGCACCACGCCGCCCCCGCCCACGACCGGGAACCTCCTCGGCAACCCCGGCTTCGAGTCCGGCAACACCGTGTGGGCAGCGTCGTCCGGCGTCATCGACAGCTCCACCGGGCGTCCGGCCAGGTCAGGGTCGTGGAAGGCGTGGCTCGACGGCTACGGCTCCTCTCACACCGACACCCTGTCGCAGTCGGTGACGATCCCGTCCAGCGCGACGAGCGCGAGCCTCTCCTTCTACGTCCGCATCGACACCGCTGAGACCACGACGACGTCGGCGTACGACACCTTGAAGGTCCAGGTCGTCGCGGGCGGCACGACGAGCACGCTGGCGACGTACTCGAACCTGAACGCGAACAGCTCCTACACGCAGAGGTCCTTCAACCTCACGAGCTACAAGGGCCAGACGGTGACGGTGAAGTTCACCGGGGCCGAGGACTCGTCCCTGCAGACGAGCTTCGTCATCGACGACACGGCTCTGAACATCAGCTGACCCACCTGACGAGAGCGCCGGTCCGGTCCTGCCCGGGCCGGCGCTCTGCTGTCCCGACATTCCACGTCTTTACCCCTGAGGCCGCGAAAGGTAAGGGTGGTGCCATGACGTTCACGACGCGCCCGACCCTCCAGGGCACCTTCGGCATGGTGTCCTCGACCCACTGGCTGGCTTCGCAGGCCGCCATGGGACAGCTCGAGCGCGGAGGGAACGCCTTCGACGCGGCCGTGTGCGGAGGGTTCGTCCTGCACCTGGTCGAGCCCCACCTCAACGGTCCCGGCGGCGAGGTCCCGGCGATCGTCGGTACGGCGGGCGACCCGAGGCCACAGGTGCTGTGCGGACAGGGGGTCGCTCCCGCGGCGGCGACGATCGAGCACTACCGGTCCCTCGGGTTCGACCAGATCCCCGGCTCCGGCCCGCTGGCGTCGGCGGTGCCGGGTGCGGTGGACGCCTGGCTGCTGCTCCTGCGCGACCGGGGTACGCAGGCCCTCGAGGACGTCCTCGGTCCCGCGATCTCGTACGCCCGCGACGGCCACCCGCTCGTCGCGAGAGTCGTCGACACCATCTCCGCCGTACAGCCGCTCTTCGAGCAGGACTGGCCGACCTCTGCCCAGCTGTGGCTGAGCGGCGGGGGGCCACCGACGCCCGGTGGGCTGTTCCGCAACCCGGCGTATGCCGCGACGCTGGAGCGCCTGGTCGCCGAGGGCAAGGCGGGCGGCGGCAGCCGCGAGGAGCAGATCGACCGCGCGCGTCGTGCCTGGCGGGAAGGGTTCGTCGCCGAGGCCGTCGACGCCTTCTCCCAGCGACCCGTCACGACGGCGGGCGGAGAGCCGCACTGCGGGATCGTCCGCGGGTCGGACCTTGCGGCGTGGCAGGCGAGCTGGGAGGACGCGGTCACCCTCGACTGGCTGGGCCACACCGTCGCGAAGACCGGACCGTGGGGGCAGGGCCCCGCGCTCCTCCAGACCCTCGCGACCCTGGACGCGCTGGACTCGCCGGAGGCCCTCGACCCCGACTCGTCCGAAGGCATCCACCGGATCGTCGAGGCCATGAAGCTCTCCTTCGCCGACCGGGAGGCCTGGTACGGCGACGGGTGCGACACACCCCTCGACACCTTGCTCTCCAAGGAGTACGCCGCCGAGCGGGCCGCCCTCATCGGACCCGAGGCCTCACGCGACGTGCGCCCCGGGAGCCCCGGCGGCCGTGAGCCGCGGATGTCTCAACACGTGACGGAGACCCCTGCTGAGCCGCGCGCGGTCGACGCGACGACGGGGGAGCCGACGGTGCGCAAGGACGGTGTCACGCAGGGCGACACCTGCCACATCGACGTGGTCGACCGGTGGGGGAACCTGATCTCCGCGACGCCGAGCGGTGGCTGGCTGCAGAGCGCACCGACGATCCCCGAGCTCGGGTTCTGCCTCGGGAGCCGGATGCAGATGTTCTGGCTCGAGGAAGGACTCGCCTCCTCGCTCGCCCCCGGCCGCCGGCCGCGCACCACGCTCACCCCGACCCTGGTCTACCGCGACGGCGAACCCGTCATGGCCTGCGGGTCGCCCGGTGGCGACCAGCAGGACCAGTGGCAGCTGCTCTTCCTGCTTCGCACCATCGCCGGCGGCCAGTCGTTGCAGGAGGCGATCGACGCCCCGGCGTTCCACACCACCTCCTTTCCGAGCTCGTTCTGGCCCCGGGTCACCGAGCCCGCGGGCCTGGTCGTGGAGGAACGGGTGCCCGAGGGAGCACGGTCAGAGCTCGCCTCTCGAGGGCACGACGTCACGGTCTCCGGCCCGTGGAGCCTCGGCCGCCTTTGCGCAGTGACCCGAGCCCCTGAGACCGGGATGCTCGCGGCGGGCGCCAACCCCCGGGGGATGCAGGGCTACGCGGTCGGCCGCTGACGGGGGCTCACGGATCGTCGTCGCGTGCGGCGTCGATCGTCTGGACAGCATTGCCAGCCTTCGGCGGCCAGGAGGAACGTGAAAATCACCGGCGGCGCCGACAGGGCGCTGCCCGAGGGAGGGAGATGCCCGTGTACGCACGCAGCACGATGCTGAACGCCGACCCGTCACGTGCCGACCAGGGAATCGCTTTCGTCCGCGACGAGATCTGGCCGGCCATCCAGGACATGGACGGATGTCTCGGGGTTTCGCTGATCATCGACCGCGAGACCGGTCGGAGCATCACCACGACCTCGTGGGAGACCGAGGAGGCACTCGCCACGAGCCGGAGCATGGTGCTGTCCTTGCGCGACCGGGGAGTGCAGGTGATGGGTGCGGCCCCGCCCGTCGTGGACGAGTGGGAGATCGCGTCGATGCACCGCAGCCACGCGACGCACCCGGGCACGTACGTGCGGGCGGCCTGGTCGCAGGTACCCAAGACCCACGTCGGGCCCGCGCTGGACTTCTACAAGAACACGCTCCTGCCCCACGTCGAGCAGCTCGAGGGGTTCTGCAGCGCCAGCCTGCTCCTCGACCGGGCCACCGGAAGGGGCGTCACCTCGGTCGCGTTCGACAGCATCGAGGCCTTGGACCGGACCCGTGAGGAGGCCGACTACCTCAGGGAGAGGAGCACCAACGAGGCGAACGTCGAGTTCCTCGACGTAGGGGAGTTCGAGCTGGCGATCGCACATCTGCGAGTCCCGGAGCTGGTCTGACCCCGAAGACTGCTGAGCCCTCCGGTCCGGGACCGGAGGGTTCAGAACGTCGGCTGCTCGGCCTGGGCGCCGAGGGGCCTCGTCAGCGGCCGATGACCGCGCGATCCACCTTGCTGTGGTAGCGCTGGCCGACCTTGGAGCCCGCCATGGCCGCGAGCAGCGTGGCGACCAGGACGACGACGGCGGTGATGATGCCGCCCATGCCGAGCTGGTCGGTCGGGATCGGCATGCGCGGGAGGTTGACCCGGTCGAGCAGGTTGTACTGCGACCCGAAGGCGACGCCGAGGGCCACGGCGACCAGGGTCACGACCAGGCCGATGAGCCACACCGCGAGGCCCTGACGTCCACCGTGGAACCGCGACATCCGCCCGGCGACGTACCCGCCCGTGTAGTAGGCGATCAGCATGATCACCAGCAGCACGGCTGCGGCCGCGATGCCGATGGTGCCCGCCGCACGCTGTGCCTCTGTCTGGCTGACCTGGCCGGAGGCGCCGATCGCGGTCGCGACCGCTCCGACGATGCTGCTCAGGAGGACGGCGATCGCTACCGCAACGAGCCAGCCGAAGAAGGCCGCTCCCCAGTTCGTGCCGCCGAAACGGTCGCGGGCCTCGGCCTCGGCGTACCCGCTCCGGTGGACGTCGGCTCTGGTCTCGGCCTCGTCGACCCGGTCGGTGGTCTTGGTGTTTCTCATGTCTGGTCCCCTCGTATGACGCGGTCTGGGCAGCTGCCGGATGCAGGTGTCGCAGACCTTCGCCTCATGGTTCCCAGATCGACGCCCGGCTATGCCTGGCAGGACACGGTCGTGCCGGGACCTCGCGGCCCCGGCACGACCAGGAAGGGTCAGATGAAGAGCAGCTGCGCGCCCTCGGTCAGCTCGATGAAGTCGGCGGCGCTGATGATGCCTTCGACCTCGTCGTAGAGGTCCTCCTCGGTGAGGTGGTTCATGTCCGCGGACATCCGGCAAGCCCAGAGGTGACCGCCCGAGGCAACGATCTGCTCGAGGAACTCGGGGACCTCGGGTACGTCGAGCTCGGCGATCGACTTCTTGAGCTTCGACGTCGCCATGTGGGTGATGCCGGGGAGGCCACCGAGGCCTTGGGGCATGTGGGTGGCCGTGTTGCCGAGCGGCGTGAACTTCAGGTCCCCCATCGTCTTCTTGTTGATCATGTCGAAGCCCCAGAACGTGAAGAACATGTGCACCTCGACCCCTTCGCCGAGCGCAGCGTTGGCGAGGATCAGGCCGGGGTAAGCCATGTCGAGGCTGCCCTTGGAGCAGATGATCGCCAGCTTCCGGCCGGTGTCCTCGTCGTCGAACGACGGGACGATGGGGGCGGTCTGGGTGGTGATGTCGGACATCTCTGCCTCTCTCGTGGTCGGATCCGGGCCGGGCGTCACACGCAGCCCTGGGGCTTGGGCAGACCGGCGATGTAGGCCATCTTCTTGGCCGGCTTCTTCGGGAAGAGCTGGAAGAG
This sequence comes from Nocardioidaceae bacterium, assembly GCA_035297905.1. Classification (GTDB taxonomy): domain Bacteria; phylum Actinomycetota; class Actinomycetes; order Propionibacteriales; family Nocardioidaceae; genus Nocardioides_C. The sequence continues at coordinate 95 of DATGYO010000094.1, read as the reverse complement.
CTTCTTGGTCGGCACGCCGCCCGCGACGGTGACCCGCCGAAGCGTGGGGGTCTCGCCCTGCTCGGTGAAGTCCGAGCGCAGGAACCGGATGACCT
>DATGYO010000093.1:0-2685 GCA_035297905.1 Nocardioidaceae bacterium | reverse complement strand
CGCGACGGCGAGCACAGCCAGCCCCGTGAGGAGTAGGCGGCGCCGCCGTACCTTCGGGTCCATCGCCTCGGCCCTGAGCCGTGCCTGGTGAGCCTTCTCCCGCGCCTTCACCAACCACCGGTCGGCCCATTCGTACTCCGTGGAGAGGATCGCCAGGCCCACGGCGATCCCGACGATGCCCGGCCCGGGCGTGACCATCATGACGATCCCGCCGACCAGCACGAGCGTGCCGATCGTGGTGACGACCAGCTTCGTCGTGACGGACAGGGCCGGATTCGCGTGGAGCCGGCGGTGCAGCGGCCCCCGCTCACGGGAAGGCCGCGCGCCTGCATCAGGCGGCGGCGACTCCGTCGACATGTGACTCACAGCACCTTCAAGGGGATGTCCGGTGAACCGATCCCGAGATCAGTGGGGCCGAGCCTAGCCGTCTGGTTCAAACAATTTAGGATTCGCGATCTGGGCCAAAACCGGACACACCACGCGGCATGGCGGAGGCCACGAAAAAAATTTCTCAGATGAGGGTTGTTTTCGCGTCACGCGGAGAGCCTCTACACGTCTCATGGGCGAACCATCTGGGAGGAAGGCGTTCAATGGACTACTCGATGAACACGGCACCGCTGATCGTGTCCCAAGCCGTCACGCTCGACCTGATCGACTCGACAGGGGCGTCTACCCCGCTCGAGGCCGAGCTTCAGTACGACCCTCGTGACCCGTACGCAGTGACGACGGTCTTCATGACCGGCCGCAGCCAGGTCCGCTGGACCTTCGGCCGCGATCTCCTGAGCGCCGGACTGTACGAGCCCACGGGTGACGGTGACGTTCACGTGTGGCCGTGCCTTGACGCCGACGGCCACGCGGTCGTGGTCATCGAGCTGTGCTCGCCGGACGGCGAGGCCCTGGTCCAGGCAAGGACGAACGACCTCTCCGCCTTCGTGGAGCGCATGAGCACCGCAGTCGTCCCCGGTACCGAGTCCGAGCACCTCGACCTGGACGCGGCGATCGCCGCGATCTTCGAGGCAGAGACGGCTTGACCCTTCGCTAGGCTGCCGGTCGGCCACCTTGGGGGAGGCCGACCGTCTGACCGAAGGAGTCGCCGTGCTGTTCAGCCACGACATCGAGCACTCGCTCGCCTGCGTCGTGGACCTGGTCAACACAGACCCCGCCGGCAGCGGTGAGGAACAGCTCGGGGACCTCGATGCTCTCCAGTCCTTCGTCGAACGCCATGAGGTGAGTGAGGTCGGTGCGCTGACGCGCGCCGACCTCCTTGCCGTCCAGGCGCTGCGTTCCCGGATCCGTCCGGTCTTCGCGGCGCGCACGGATGCCCAAGCGGCCGACATGGTGAACGCGCTCATCGCCGAGTCGCCGGTCACGCCGCGGTTGACCGATCACGACGGCTACGCCTGGCACATGCACTACTTCTCCCCCGGCGCCTCGCTGGCAGAGCACCTGGCCGTCGACGGCGGCATGGCGCTGGCCCACATGGTCTCCGTCGGCGAGCGCGAGCGCCTTCGGACCTGCGAGGCCCCTGACTGCGAGCAGGTCCTCGTCGACCTGTCCCGGAACCGCTCCAAGCGGTATTGCGACGCCCGCACCTGCGGCAACCGCCTACACGTCGCGGCCTACCGCGAACGACGCCGCGCCGAGACTTCCTGACCGTTACGGGTCGAGGTTCTCCCGCTCCTTCTTGGCCCACACCATGGCCACCTCCTGGGTGATCGGCCCGGGGGCCTCGAGCTCCCGGTCGTCGCACCGTTGCACGGCCTGCACGTCGCGAGTGGTGGACACGAGGAAGATCTCGTCGGCGTCAGCGAGTACGTCGACCGGCTCGTCGATCTCGCGGGCGCCGTACCACTCGAGGACGAGGCCCCTGCTGATGCCGGCGAGGCAGCCGGACTCGAGGGTAGGGGTGCGCAGCTCACCCTCGAGGACGTAGAAGACGTTCGACCCGGTCCCTTCGCACAGGTTGCCCGCCGTGTTGGCAAAGATGGCCTCGCTGGCCCCGCTGTCCGAGGCCCGGGCCAGAGCCATCACGTTCTCCGCGTAGGACGTCGTCTTGAGCCCCGCGAGGGCGCCCCGCTCGTTGCGGGGCCACGGCACGGTGACGACCGCGGTAGGGCCGGTCCAGGGCTTCATCGTGTCTGCGACGACCACGAGGGTCGGAGGCTTGCTTCCGCGGCCGGACCCAAGCGGCGCCTCACCACCCGTGTAGGTGATGCGGATCCGCCCCAGGGGGAGTTCCTGGCCGCTCACCACGGCCCCCACGCCCCGTCGTACCTCGTCGAGGTCGACCTCGGGGAGGCCGAGCCCACGCGCGGATCGCGCCAGTCGCTCGAGGTGTCGCGTCAGGGCGAACGGCTCGTTGTCGACGACCTTGACCGCCTCGAACACGCCGTCCCCGACTGTGAACCCGTGGTCGCTGACAGCGACCGCGGGACCTCGCGGGTCGTCGAGCAGATGTCCGTTCACCCATGCGCGCATGGGTCAGAGACTAGGTGGCCCGAAGGTGCAAACACGCGGGCGAACCCCCGAATTTGTCATTCTCCTGATGTCGGCTACAGTTCTGCACGCAACGAACGGCGCGGGCCGAAAGGTCCGGGCCGGAACGCTGCAGGCGGACGTAGCTCAGTTGGTAGAGCGCAACCTTGCCAAGGTTGAGGTCGCGAGTTCGAGCCTCGTCGTCCGCTC
>DATGYO010000092.1:0-15792 GCA_035297905.1 Nocardioidaceae bacterium | reverse complement strand
CGGGTGGTCTTCTTCGCGCGGTCCTCGTAGGCGCCGGCGCAGCCCACCCAGAACAGCCAGTCGACCTCGTCTAGGGACTCGACGTCCTCACCGACCACCTTCACGTCGAAGGGCAGGCCCTGCGCCCACTCCATGCGGGCGTTGGGCGACATGTTCCAGGGGTTGCCCTTGTTCTCCAGCCCCTTGAAGAGGCCGTTGAGCTCCGCGGGGAAGTTCGACTCGACGAGCACCTGGTAGCGGCGCATGTCGACGATGTGGTCGACGTGCTCGATGTCGACCGGGCACTGCTCGACGCAGGCGCCGCAGGTCACGCAGGACCACAGGACGTCGTTGTCGATGATCGCGCCGCCCTCCGGGTGCCAGGCGAGACCCTCGGTGTCGCCCACGAGCGGCCGCTCGGCCTCGGTCAGCACGTCGGCGGGCAGCTTCGCGCGCTCGTCGTCGGAGTCGGCCAGGATGTACGGCGCCTTCCTGAACGCGTGGTCACGCAGGTTGAGGATCACCATCTTCGGCGACAGCGGCTTCTCGGTGTTCCACGCCGGGCACTGGTCCTGGCAGCGACCGCACTCCGTGCAGGTGGCGAAGTCGAGCATGCCCTTCCACGTGAAGTCCTCGACCTTGCCGACACCCATCGCGGTGTCCTCGTCCATCTCCTCGACCATCTCCAGGTCGAACGGCTTGCCGTCGATCGTCAGCGGCTTGACGGCACCGAGCGCAACGGGCTTGCGACCGAACATCACGTTCAGGGGCGCGACGAAGATGTGGAGGTGCTTGGAGTGCACGACGAGGATCAGGAAGGCGAGCATGACGCCGATGTGCAGCAGCAGACCCACGCCCTCGAGCACCTCGAGCGTTTCCTGGCCCAGCGGCTCGAGGAGCTGTCCGACGGCATTCGAGATGAACGCGCCGTTCTCGTAGGGCAGGTGGCCGGTGGCCGCCGCCGCCCCACGGAACAGGAACATCGTCCAGATCACGTTGAAGATCATGAACAAGGTCAGCCAGGCGCCCCCGAGGTGTGAGCCCTCGAACCGCGACTTGCGGCCCAGGCGTTCCGGGGAGTTCTTGAACCGGATGGCCGCGAACACGACGATGCCGAAGAACGCCATCATCGCGATGAAGTCCTGCGCGAACCCGAGGACCGGCCAGGTCCCGATCACTGGGATGTGGAAGTCAGAGCTGAACAGCGCGCCGTAGGCCTCGAGGTACACCGTGGCGAGGATCAGGAACGCCCAGAACACGAAGAAGTGCGCGGCGCCCGGAACGGTCCACTTGAGCAGCTTCTTCTGCCCGAGCACCTCCACGACCTGCGACTTGGCGGCCTGGCCGACGTGATGTCCGACGTTCTCGAGCCGGTCGGGCGCCGGCTGACCGCCCGTGATCAGGCGGTAGAGGAACCAGACTCGTCGCCCGGCAATCGCGAGCGCGACCGCCGTCAACAACAAGCCCAGGATCAACACAACGGGCATTAGTCACTCCAACCTGCCGGCAGGGCGCCGGGTCTGCGCTGCACGTCTTCGGCCCGACAGTAGGGGCATGCGCCAGCGGATCACCTGTCGGGTCATCTCAGACGGATCCTACCCAACGGTAACTTTGTCCGGCAGACCCCGTCCACGACCTGTCTTGTCCAGCACCCTAGGACTTCGGATTCGTGTCCCTAGGCTGGCTGACATGACGCCTTCCTTTCCCCGGTCGGTACGACGCCCCGGCACACCTCTCCTCCTCGAGCTCGACCTGACCCGGGGGCTCATCGAGAGCCCTCCGGCCTCGCCGCTCGAGGCGTTTCGGGCGGTCCATGTCCCGAGCCTCCGCGGAGTCGTGGAGGCGCTGCGTCGCGCGGCCGTGGACGACCGGGTCGCCGGCCTGGTCGCACACGTCGGGGCCAGACAGCCGACCCTGGCCCAGTCGCACGAGCTCCGCGCCGCCGTTGCGACGTTCCGGGCCTCCGGCAAGCCGACCGTGTGCTGGTCGGAGAGCTACGGCGAGATGGGTCCGGGCAACGTCGGCTACCACCTCGCCAGCGCCTTCGACGAGGTGTGGGTGCAGCCGAGCGGCGACGTGGGGCTCGTCGGCGTGACGGCCAGCGCGGTGTTCCTGCGCGACAGCCTGGACAAGCTCGGCGTGCAGCCGCAGTTCGGGCAGCGCCACGAGTACAAGAGCGCCGCCGACACCTTCCTCCGCTCCTCGATGTCGGACGCCAACCGCGAGATGGTCACCCGCCTGGTCGGGTCCGCGATGGAGACGCTCGTCCGGGACGTGGCCGCCGGACGTGGGCTCGACGAGGCTGCCGTGAGGGACGCGATCGACGCCGCGCCGCTGTCGGCGGACGAGGCAGTGGCCCACAGGCTCGTCGACAGGATCGGCTACCGCGACGAGGTGTACGCCGATCTCCGCGGTCGGCTGGGTGAGGTGGAGCTGAAGTACGTCGACCGCTACGGCAAGGGCGGCCTCGCCCAGGCGGGCGCCTCGGTCACGCGCCGGCACAGGCCCGCGGTCGCCGTGGTGCATGCCGCGGGCCCGATCCACCTCGGCCGGAGCAGGTCCACGCCGCTCTCGGGTCGCTCGGTGGGTTCGGACAGCATCGGCACGGCCCTGCGGGCGGCCGCCTCCGACGACTCGGTGAGGGCAGTGGTGCTCCGGGTGGACAGCCCCGGCGGTTCCTACGTGGCGTCGGACGCGATCCGGCGAGAGGTGCTCGCGCTCCGGCGGACCGGCCGGCCGGTGATCGCGTCCATGGCCAACGTCGCCGCTTCCGGTGGCTACTACATAGCCATGCCCGCCGACCGGGTGCTGGCCAGCCCTGGCACGATCACCGGCTCGATCGGTGTGCTGGCCGGCAAGCAGGTGATCCGGGAGATGCTCGAGCGGGTCGGCGTCCGTCGCGAGAGCGTGGCCGCGGGGAGGTACGCCGACATGTTCTCCACCGACCGGCCCTTCGAGGAGAACGAGTGGAAGCGCCTCGAGACCTGGCTGGACCGGGTCTACGACGACTTCACGAGCAAGGCCGCCGAGGACCGGGGTATGCCCGTCGAGAACCTTCGCGCCGTCGCCCGAGGACGGGTGTGGACGGGGGCGGACGCTCTCGTCCACGGCCTGGTCGACGAGCTCGGTGGCATCGAGCGAGCGGTGCAGGTGGCCTGTGACCGAGCGGGGGTGGACCGCGGAGAGGTAGAGCTCCGCACGATGCCCAAGACCACGCCGATCGAGCGGTTCATGCCGGTGCAGAACAGCGAGTCCCCGGCCGCGGCGTCCTTCGGCGACGGCGTGCCGCTCCTCGACAGGCTGTTCGCGGCGGCCGGGCTGGCGTCGTACGGCGTGCTCTCGATGCCCGTGGACTGGCGCCTGGAGTAGCCACAGCGACCTTGACGCTCCTTCGGACCCGGCGCACGCTGACGCTGGGTGAAGACGGGTCTCGGGAGACGGAGGGAGTCGTCAGATGAGGGCATTTCGCTTGCTGGCCGCGGCGTTGACGGTCGTCGGCATGAGCGCTCCGATGCTCCAACCGGTCGCGGCCGGTGCCGAGCAACGCGCACTGCCACGGCGCATCGACCTCCCCCGTGGCTGGCAGCCCGAGGGCATCACGACGGACGGGACGTCGTTGTACGTCGGGTCCCTGAAGAACGGGGCCATCTGGAAGGCGGATCCGAGCACGGGCGACGGCCGGGTCCTCGCCGCGGGCAAACGCGGACGCTCCGCGGCCGGCGTCGACTTCGACCGCAGGCGGAACGTGCTCTGGGTCGCGGGGGCGACCACCGGCGTGATCCGGGCCCAGAACGCGCGGACGGGCAAGGTCATCGCCAGCTACTCGTTCGGCAAGGGCCGCTTCCTCAACGACCTCACGGTCACCCGGCGTGCGGTGTACGCCACCGACTCATTCAGCAGCGAGCTCGCCGTGATCCCCCTCCCGCGCAGCGGACGCGTCCCGCTTGCGAGGCGGGCACGCACGCTCACGCTGAGCGGCGACTTCAAGCCTGTCGCGAACCAGTTCAACCTCAACGGCATCGTCCACAGGAACGGCTGGCTGCTCGCCGTGCAGAGCGCCAACGGTCAGCTCTTCCGCATCAACCCCGGCACGGGGACGACCACACGCGTCGCGGTGACGAAGGCGCGCCTCCTCAACGGCGACGGGCTCGAGCTGCAGGGCGACACCCTCTACGTGGTCCGCAACATGAACAACAGGGTCGTCGCGCTCGACCTCAACCATCGGCTGACCGCAGCCGCAGGGCTCGCGGTGCTCACCCATCGGAGTCTCGACGTGCCGGCCACGGCCGCGGTGGCCCGAGGGGCGCTGTGGGCAGTCAACGCCCGGTTCGAGATCACCAAGCCGACCAAGAGGACGCCGTACTGGATCACCCGCCTGCCGCTCGCGCGCTAGCCACTCGCCGGGCTAGCCACTCGCCGGGCCGGTCAGAGGCGGCGGACGCGGACCAGGTGGCCTGCCTTGGTGAACACGACCCGGACCTTCGTGCGCGCACCCGAGGGCTTGCGGGAGCAGTAGGTGAACGAGCTGCCCACCCGGGCGTCCGGCTGGCCGACCTTGAACAGCACCCGACGGGTGGAGGCGCCGCGCGGGAGCTTCCTGAAGGCCGACACCGGCAGGACCCGGGAGCCGCCGGTGCAGCTGTTCGCCTTGACTCCGACCGCCCGCTCCCAGGTGAGGAGGTACGCCTCCGCGCCGCGGGACATGTCCTTCACGATCGCGTCGCCGGCGAGGTGGCGCAGGTCCTCGATCCAGTCGGGGTAGAGGCCGTAGTGGGCGACCCCGTCGACGTTGATGTCGTAGACCCGCTTCCCGCTGACCTGCTTGTGGATCGTCACCCCGCCCAGGCCCTTGAACGGATAGGTCACCGCGTTCTTCGCGTCGGCGCCACGGGGGTCGCCCTGCGCGCCGAGGCCGTTGATGTCGGCACCGTAGCCGAGGCCGAAGTAGTAGCGCTTGTCGGCGCGGCCCATGTGGTACTTCCACTTGTCCACGAAGCCGGTGCTGTCGCCGGCGTACGGCGCGATGAAACCGCCGAGCTTGGAGATCCGCGGGTACGCGTCAGGGGTCGACCAGGAGTGGCTCGACAGGATGCCGGGGTAGTGCATCTTCTGGACGAGGTCGAGCGAGGCCCGGCGGCCGAGGACGCTCATGTGGTCGGGGTCGAAGAGCATCTTGCGCTTCGCCAGCCCCCGGATCGTGAACGCGCCCAGGTCGGTCAGCCCCCGCTGGTTGCAGTGCGGAGCGCCCGGGTAGACCGGGACGGCGAGCGGCGGGCCGTACTCCTTGGCGATCGCCCCGAACAGCGGGTCGCGGTCGGAGACGTCGCGGGGCATGGCGTACTGCTCCTTGTCGTGCACGCCCTCGCCGTAGCCCTGCGGGCAGGTGTGCATCTTCCAGAACGAACCGGTCTCGAGGAAGTTGGCTGAGTTCACGACCACGCCGGTCTCGCCCGCGTCGCCGGCCACGCCGGACAGGGCGTTGTCGAACTTGTTGACCAGCTCCATCTGGCGCACGCCCATCTTGTGCACCTGGCTGAGCTGGCGGTCGATGTCGTCGGCGGTGCACTGAGGCACGTCGAGCTTCATCGTGCAGCCGAAGACCACGCTGGTCTCGATGCCCATCACCACGGCGAGCTTGCCCTCGTTGATGACCTTGCGGGCCTCGAACGGCGATCGGACGATCCGGTACCAGCCCTCGCCCGGGCCTCCGGACTGCGCGTCGACGTACCGCTGGAGCTGCTTCATCCGCTTGGCCTGCAGCCGGATCGAGTCCATGTCGTCACAGCTGTTGTGCTTGAGCGGGTAGATCTTGCACAGCTGGTCGTTCTCCACGAGCAGGTTCACGAACAGGCGGAGGCCGCCACGCCAGGAGCGCTCCATCCACTTGTAGTAGGTGCCTTCGTGGGTGAGCGAGTCGGGCGCCGGCCAGTCCTTGAACGTCGGCCACCCCACGGGGTCGTGGCTCGGCCGGCCCGACAGGAAGCTCTCGAGCACGGCACCCTTGCCGCCGGTGGCCGTGTGGTCCTTGCAGTCGACGAGCGCGTACTCGACGCCATAGGGGTCCCACGGCTTGCCGCAGTGGACGTCGCCGCCGAGGAACTCGAACGCCATCCCGTGGGTGTGGGCGTCGGCGTAGCCGCGGACCTCGTCGTAGGACCTCTCGCCGCGGTGCGGACGGCCGGTCACGTTGGTCTGGACCTCGGGCCACGCGGCGCAGGAGCTGGTACGTCGGATCGCGAACGCCGCGGGAGCCTCGGCGAGCACCAGGTTGCCGGCCTGGTCGACACCGAGGGACTTGTTCGCAGAAGGTAGCCGGAAGCGGAATGTGGAGCCCTGCTTCGTCACCGTCCAGTCGGCGGCGGGACTGGGCTTGTCGGCCGCCACGACGCCGCTCGCTCCGGTCAGGCCGACCGGGTCACCGGATCCGGCCGCGACGAAGTCCCGCTTGGTGGCGTAGAGGAGGTACTTCCCGAGGTCGGTCGCCTGGAAGTGCAGCGGCTCCGCGCCGGCCGGCCCCGCCGCGCTTGCGCGGAATCCCTCGCCGGAGCGCTGGACCCAGCGGCCGTTCGTGCCGATGGCGTAGCAGCCGCCGGCCATGGCGTAGCGGTCCTCGGGGATGACGCGGCGCGTGGCCGGCGCAGGGCCTGGCAGCAGCCTCGGCGCGTTGGCGTCACGCCGTGCGGCCACCGCGGCGGTGTTCGCCGCGATCTGCGCCTTGGTCGTCGGGTCCTTCGTGAGGGGGTCAGAAGCGTCGGTCGCCGAGCGCGAGACGAGGTTCTTGGTGGCTGGGTCCGAGTGGTCGTGGGTGTGGCCGTCGCTCGCAACGGTGGCGAGCGATGACGCCGCACCTGTGTGCACGTGGGGCTGCTTCTCGGCGAGGGCGGCTGCCGTCGTGCTCGTCGCGGCCTTCTTGAACGCGTCGGTGCCGCTGCGGTCGCCGCCGACCTGTCCGTACGACGGGAAGCCGAACGTCGCGACGAGGACCGCGCCTGCGGCAAGACCGACCGAGAAGACCAGCCGCTTCTGGGCCCCGGGCCTGCGGACTGGCGGCTCGGGCTTCGGGTCGACGTCGCCGGACATGCGCGCTCCTCGCTGTGCTGTCGTTTCGAACAGCAACGAGGAGCAGGGGGTTCAGGTCACGCGCACCGCTCCGGGGCTAGGCCGCCTGAGGCAGGTCACGTCGCGCGGCCGCCGATTCGGGTGGTGAGCCGCTCGGCGGTACGACGGGTGGCGGCGATCGCCGTGGGGAGGTTCGGCGGGTCGTCGCTCGGGAACGTGACGGCGACCCCTGCGGCGGGATGCCCGGTGTGGTCGAGGACGACCGCGGCGACGGAGGAGAAGCCAGGGGTCACCTCCCCGTCCTCGAGGGCGTAGCCGCGTTGACGGGTCTCGGCGAGCAGCGATCGCAGGGCGCTCGGCGTGGCCGGGCCGATCCCGTGCCGGTCCACGAACGCCGAGCGGTCCGGGTAGAGCGCACGCACCTGGCTCGCCGGCAGCGCAGCCAGGATCGCGCGGCCGCTCGCGGTCAGGTGGGCGGGCAGGCGGACCCCGACGTCGGTGACCAGGGGCGGCCGGCCGGGAGCGCGCTCCTCCAGGACGTAGAGCACGTCCCGACCGTGCAGCACCGCGAGATGGGCGGACTGGCCGACCTCGTCGACGAGGGTCGCGAGCGGACGTCGGGCGATGCGCTGAAGCGGCGCCTGCCGCGCGTAGCCGCTGCCCACCTCGAACGCCGCGACTCCGAGGCCGTAGCGGTGCTCCTCCTGGAGGTGGACGACGAAGCCCTCCTCGACCATCACGCCGAGCAGGTGGTAGGCGGTCGAGCGCGGGAGCCCCACGGCGGCGGCTATCGCCTGGAGCGTCGCCGGGTCGGCCTGGGACGCCAGGAACCTGAGCACGCGCAGTGCCCTCGTCGCAGCCGGGACCTGTCCCACGTCCGTGACCCTAGTCGCCGGCAGGCGGACCGTCGTACGGACTAGTCACTGCGGGTTGGCCCCATTCGTCCGTTCCGGTCGGTTTTTACAAAACGCCCCGCAACGTCCGTGATGCGACGGACGATAAGTAAAGAGCGCTCGACGGGAGGAGTCGGGCGCACCGCTCTGCGCCCCTCCCCTTGGGTGCAGAGCGTTCACCCTTGGAGCTGTTTGCGTGTCTGCCTTGCGACGTCATCTCACCCATGCCCTGACGGGCATCCTCGCCTGGTCCTTGGTCACCGGAGTCCTCGTGGGGCTCGGTGCCGGGGCCGCTGAGGCGAAGGTGCCGAGAGCCGCCTTCCGCTACACCGCGGCCATCGAGCCCTTGGCCGGCTACGTCGGCCAGTCGACGTGCTCGCCGGTCGCGAAGCCCGGCACCACCGCGTTCGCGAACCTGCTGCTGCGCACCTACCCCACCTCGCGGAGCCTGGGCATCTCGCGCGCGTGCAACGTCGGTGGGAAGTCCGAGCACAAGGAGGGACGCGCCTTCGACTGGGGCGTTTCCGCCAAGAGCGCGGCGGACCGGGCGAGGGTGAAGGCCCTCATGGACTGGCTGCTCAAGACCGACGCGTACGGCAACCGCTACGCGATGGCCCGTCGTCTCGGGATCCAGTACATGATCTGGAACCACCGGATCTGGGGCGCCTACTCGGCCGGGGCGGGCTGGCGGAAGTACACCGGCTCCAACCCGCACACCGACCACGTGCACTTCTCGCTGAGCTGGGCCGGCGCCCGGAAGAACTCCTCGTTCTGGAAGCCTCGCGGCTTCTCGACCGGGTCCGGGACGGCGCCGAAGCCGCAGCCGGCCCCGGACCGGCCGTCGAACACCGCCCCGGCCCCGGGCAACCACGACTACCCGGACCCGCGACCCGACGAGCACGCTCGCACCGGACGCGGCATCCCGGAGCCGGTCTCACCGCGCAGGCTGGGCGGCGCCGCGCCCTTGACCGTGGAGCGGGTGGCGGTGCTCGCGAAGCGGCGCGCCGGCACGCTCACGAGCAAGTCGCTCGTCGCGGGCCACCGCTACCTCTTGGAGGTCTCGGGCAGCTACCGGTACGCCCGCAAGGCCGGGTCTCTCGCCGACGCCGAGTGCAGCACCCGTCCCGGCGCCTCGTGGTGGCAGCGGGACCGCTCGCTGCGGGCCGACCAGTGGAACGCGGACCACCTCGACCTGTACGTCGACGGACACGACCTCTACGCGCAGTCCGACGGCGACGACGACTGCGACCAGACGGGTCACACCTACCGTTGGGTGTACGAGCCCCAGCGGACCGGCCGCGTGCCGTTCGCGGTGTGGGACCCGAGCAGCTACAAGGACAACCGCGGCAAGCTCTTCGTGCGGGTCCTCGACCTGAGCGCGGTGCGCGACTCCATGTCGTGGAACGTGCCCGCGCGCGAGAAGGCCGGTGCGACGAGCCCGGGCCTGCTCCGTGGTGGCCGGGAGTACCGCGTCACCGTCTCCGGAACCTGGACGAACGGCCAGGGCGGGGTTGCCGACGCGGAGTGCGCGGTCTCCGGCGGCAGCTGGCGGCGTGACCTGGACTCCTACGACATGGAGATCGGCGACTGGAGCTACGACCGGCTCAGCCCGAACGTGTGGAACGTGCGGAGCACACCTGTCAACGGCGGGAGCGACTGCGACTCGCGGCACGCGTACTCGTTCGTTTACCGGCCCGACCACACGACGCCGCTGAACATCCGGGTCACCGACCCGTCGCGCTACACCGACAACGTCGGCGCGCTCAGGGTCGCGGTGGTCCCGAACGACGGGTCCGCGCCGGGACAGCCGGTGCCGACCCCTGCGCCGGCTCCGGAGCAGGAGAACCTCGAGGTCGACTCGCACAGCCCGGAGCCGGTCCGCACCCAGCAGTCGTACCCGGCAGGGACGTCCCTGCGGGTGACGGCGACGGGTACCTACACCCTCCGCGGCGGTGACAGGTGGGCAGTGGCCGACGCCGAGTGCACGGTGGACTCCAGCGACAGCTACTGGCGCTCGTCGAGGTACTACGGCTCGTTCGGCGGGAGCAGCGACGCTCCGCTCGGCGACCTGGTCGTCAACGGCGTGATCGGCACGTGGCAGCCGGTGAACACCTACCGGTCGTGCGACCGCTACGAGCATGAGTACACCTACGACCTCGTCACCCGGGAGGACGGCCCGCTGTCGTTCGTCATCGCCGATGACGACTACTCCGACAACGACGGGAAGCTCCAGGTGGAGGTGGCTCCGCGATGACCCGGGCACGTCTGGCCGCAGCCGTGGTCGCCGGGGGACTGGTCCTCGGCGGCTGCGGCCAGACGCCCTCGGACGACACGGTGCGGTCGGCTCGGGAGGCGGTGACGCGCGACGTCGTCACCAACGATGAGCCTTCCGCCCCTGGGAGCCCCATGGCCCCGCCGAGGCGGACGCCCCGGGTCGCCACGACGTCCCCGTCGCTTCCTCCCGGTGATCCCGGGCTCGACGCTCCCTCGGTCCCGGACCCCGGCGCTCCGGGAGCCGAGCCTGAAGCGCGTTCGCACGCCCGTCGTACCGTGCCGGTCGCTGCGATGCTCACCGCCGACACCGTCGGCGTGGCGCTCGGTGGCGGCTGGGTCCGGACGGCCGGTGGTGGCGACCAGTGCGTCCGGCCCGAGGGCATGCTGGCTGCGAGCGTCATGTCCTACGGCGGCTCGTCCGCTGGGCTGGTCACGGAGACGGTGGCGACCTATCCCGACTCCGGGGCGGCCGACGCCGCGGTCAAGGCGATGCGGCAGGCCGTCGCCGGCTGTGGCTGGGACGGGGTCGGCGACCCGAGGCTGGGGTCGGCGTCGGTCTCGGCCGAGGACGGCCCGCGGTCGATGGTCGCCGTCTCCTCGGAGGGCCTGGTGGTCCTGCTCGTCGGTGAAGGCGCTGCCGTCGAGCGGGCGGGCCGATGGGCCTCGCTGGTGGACCTCGCGCTCGGCTCGTCGTGTCCGGCCGCGGCGGACGGGTGCCACTGACTGTCCGCACCGTCGGGTCTCGGATCCGAGACACATCACCTGCGGCGGTGCTGGTCGCAGGCGCGCGGGGGCAGTGGAATGGACCCATGACAGTCGTGCATGTCGGGGTCGGCCCCGTCTCCTTCGAGGACGTCCTCGCGGTTGCCCGGGACGGCGCCGCCGTCGAGCTCGGCGAGGACGCCATCGCCGCGATCAAGCGGGCGCGGGAGGCCGTCGAGCAGCTTGCTGCAGCCCCCACTCCGGCGTATGGCATCTCCACCGGGTTCGGTGCCCTCGCCACCCGCCACATCCCCGCCGACAAGCGGGCCCAGCTCCAGCGCTCGCTGGTGCGCTCGCACGCCGCCGGCAGCGGCCCGGAGGTCGAGCGCGAGGTCACCCGCGCGCTGATGCTCCTGCGCCTGTCCACCCTGGCGACCGGCCATACCGGCGTCCGGCTCGAGACGGCCCGGACGATGGCAGCACTGCTGACCCACGGCATCACGCCGGTGGTGCGGGAGTACGGCTCCCTAGGCTGCTCCGGCGACCTCGCCCCGCTCTCCCACTGCGCGCTCGCGCTCATGGGCGAGGGTGAGGTCCGCGACGTCGGCGGCACGCTGCTTCCCGCAGCCGATGCCCTGAAGGCGGCCGGGATCGAGCCGGTCGAGCTCGCCGCCAAGGAGGGCCTCGCGCTGATCAACGGCACCGACGGCATGCTCGGGATGCTCGTGATGGCGATCGCGGACCTGAGGAGGCTCCTGCGTACGGCGGACGTGGCCGCTGCCATGTCGGTCGAGGCCCAGCTCGCGACCGACCGGGTCTTCGCCGAGGACCTCCAGGCCCTCCGCCCACACCCGGGTCAGGCGGCCTCCGCGGAGAACCTCCGCCGGATCCTCGCCGACTCCGGCGTCGTCGCGAGCCATCGCGGGCCGGACTGCAACCGGGTCCAGGACGCCTACTCACTGCGCTGCTCGCCGCAGGTCCACGGCGCGGCGCGGGACACCGTCGAGCACGCCGCCACGGTCGCCGCACGCGAGCTCGACTCCGCGGTCGACAACCCCGTGGTCCTCGACGACGGCCGGGTGGAGTCGAACGGCAACTTCCACGGCGCGCCGATCGCCTACGTCCTCGACTTCCTCGCGATCGCGGCCGCCGACGTCGCCTCCATCTCGGAGCGGAGGACCGACCGGTTCCTCGACAAGGCCAGGAGCCACGGCCTCCCGCCGTTCCTCGCGGCCGACCCGGGCGTCGACTCGGGGCACATGATCGCGCAGTACACCCAGGCCGCGATCGTCTCGGAGCTGAAGCGCCTCGCCGTCCCCGCGAGCGTCGACTCGATCCCCTCGAGCGCGATGCAGGAGGACCACGTGTCGATGGGCTGGTCCGCCGCCCGCAAGCTCCGCCGGTCGGTCGACGGGCTCACCCGGGTGGTCGCGATCGAGCTGCTCACGGCGGCTCGCGCGCTCGACATGCGGGCGCCGCTCGAGCCCTCACCGGCCACCTCCGCCGTACTCCAGCTCCTCCGCGAGACCGTCCCCGGTCCCGGACCCGACCGTTACCTGGCCCCTGAGATCGAGCGGGCCGTCGAGCTCGTTCGCACCGGCGCGGTGGTCGCCGCCGTCGACGCCACGATTGGAGAACTCCGATGACCCACGAGATCCGTGCCCCGAGGGGCACCGAGCTGAGCGCCCGCAGCTGGCAGACCGAGGCGCCCCTGCGGATGCTGATGAACAACCTCGACCCCGAGGTGGCCGAGCGCCCCGAGGAGCTCGTCGTGTACGGCGGCACCGGCAAGGCCGCGCGCAACTGGGCGTCCTACGAGGCGATCGTGCGCACGCTGAAGACGCTCGCCGACGACGAGACGCTTCTCGTGCAGTCCGGCAAGCCGGTGGGCGTCATGCGCACCCACGAGTGGGCGCCGCGTGTGCTGATCGCGAACTCCAACCTGGTCGGCGACTGGGCCAACTGGGAGGAGTTCCGGCGGCTCGAGGAGCTCGGCCTGACGATGTACGGGCAGATGACCGCCGGCTCTTGGATCTACATCGGCACCCAGGGCATCCTCCAGGGCACCTTCGAGACCTTCGCCGCGGTCGCGGACAAGAGGTTCGACGGCTCGCTGGCCGGGACGATCACGCTGACTGCAGGGCTCGGCGGCATGGGGGGCGCCCAGCCGCTGGCGGTCACGATGAACGACGGCGTCGCGATCTGCATCGAGTGCGACGAGTCACGGATCAAGCGCCGGCTCGAGCACCGGTACCTCGACGTCGAGGCGCCCTCCCTCGACGACGCGCTGCGCATGGCCGTCGAGGCGCGTGACGAGCGCCGTCCGCTGTCGATCGGCGTGCTCGGCAACGCCGCCGACCTGGTCCCGGCTCTCCTTGCACAGGGAGCGCCGATCGACATCGTCACCGACCAGACCTCCGCGCACGACCCGCTCTACTACCTCCCCTCAGGCGTCGCCTTCGAGGACTGGGCGGAGCTGCGCGCCAAGGACCCGGCCGGCCTCACCGAGCACGCCCGCGAGTCGATGGCCCGCCACGTCGAGGCGATGGTCGGTTTCATGGATGCGGGTGCCGAGGTGTTCGACTACGGCAACTCGATCCGCGACGAGGCGCGCAAGGGCGGCTTCGCCAGGGCGTTCGACTTCCCGGGCTTCGTGCCGGCGTACATCCGGCCGCTCTTCTGCGAGGGCAAGGGCCCGTTCCGCTGGGCGGCGCTCTCCGGCGACCCGGCCGACATCGCGGCCACCGACCGCGCGATCCTCGAGCTCTTCCCCGACAACGAGCGGCTGCGCACGTGGATCACCATGGCCGGCGAACGGGTCGCCTTCCAGGGCCTGCCCGCGCGGATCTGCTGGCTCGGGTACGGCGAGCGCCACCTCGCCGGCCTGAAGTTCAACGAGATGGTCCGCAGCGGTGAGCTCAAGGCACCGATCGTGATCGGCCGCGACCACCTCGACTGCGGCTCGGTCGCCTCGCCCTACCGCGAGACCGAGGGCATGCTCGACGGGTCCGACGCGATCGCGGACTGGCCGCTGCTCAACGCGCTGGTCAACACCGCCTCCGGGGCGACCTGGGTGTCGATCCACCACGGCGGCGGCGTCGGCATGGGTCGCTCCATCCACGCAGGCCAGGTCACCGTCGCCGACGGCACCGACCTCGCGGCGCAGAAGATCGAGCGAGTGCTGACCAACGACCCGGGGATGGGTGTGATCAGGCACGTCGACGCGGGCTACGACGACGCGGTCGAGGTCGCTGCCGAGCGTGGCGTGAGGATCCCGATGCAGGAGGGCTGAGAGGCTCACGTGCAACGTTCGGCACCAGGTGCACGGCCGAGACGGTGCCGAACGTTGCGAGTCAACGGACGTGCGAGGAGAGGAGGTGTGGCGAGTGGTGTCAGCGGGTGCGGTGCCACCAGCGACTTCGTCGGGGTCGTACGGCGGACGCGGCGGACGTCTCCTCCACGAGACGCCGCTGTCGCTCCCGGCGCTCCGTGCGACGCGCCCGCCAGGCCACGACCTCGGCGTCCTCGTCGCGGGTCGGCGTGATCACGGGCGGGCCGCCGAGCAGCTGACGGCGGGCGTCGACGACGCGTCGGTTGAAGTCCTGGACGACCCGGCGTACGCCTTCCTCCGTCGCCTCCCGGTCGAGGAGCGCGTCGAGCTCGGCGTGCTCCTTGCGCAGCGCGAGCGCGGGCGGCAGCACGCCGGTGATCTGCTCGCGCTCGATGAGGCTCTTGACCCACCAGTCGGGGTCGTGGGTGCTCCCGAGACCCTTGATCGGCTTGCCGGCACCGGGAAGGTTGTCGAACTCGCCGCGCTCCATGGCCTTGCGGACCTGGAGGTCCACCCACAGCGTCTGCTGCTCCATGCGCAGCGACGCGGCGTTGTCCTCCTCGTCCTCGGCGGACTCGGCGTCGGACTTGGTGTCGGGGTCGGGGTCCGGCGCCGGTGCCTGACCGGTGGCAGCGGTGATCCTGGCCCGGCGCATCCGCCGTTCCTCTTCGATCTGGCGCTCCACCTCACGGTCGCGGTAGGCACGGTCGCTCCGTCGGCCATCGGTCACCCGGCTCACCCCCTGATGTGGTCCTCCGGTCCCTCCAGCCTACAAAAGGGGACCTCGTCGTCGTTCCCGTCCATGTGGACGGGAACGACACGCTCGCGGGCTCATCAGCTGTCGTTGGCGTCCATCTGGACGGCAACGGCATTCCCGGCGGCATCACCGGCGTCACCACCGGCCGCGGTGCACGACCTCCTCGACGGGCTTGCGGGCGCGACGTGCGGAGGAGCCGCGCGAGCCGGGGTCGCCCGTGCGGTGGCCGAGCGTGATGGCACCGATCGGCATGTAGTCGGCGGGCACGTCGAACGCGTCGCGGAACGCCTCGGTGCGCGAGCCGGGGACGCCGAAGAAGCAGGCGCCGAGCCCCGCGTCGACCGCGGTCAGCAGCATCAGGAGCGAGGCCATCGCGGTGTCCATGTGCCAGTACGGCACCGGCCACCGAGCCTCCGCCCGGTCGGTCCAGCCCTTGTCCGACTCGGAGTAGCGGCCCACGTACGCCGCCTTGTTCGACAGCGGCACGACCACCACGGGAGCGGTGCGCATCCCGCGCAGCCACGAGTCGGGCTCGGCGGCTGCCTCGGGCGGGGTGCACGCCTCCCAGAACCTCGCCACGTCCTCGGCGCTGTCGAGCAGCAGGAACGCCCAGCCTTGGGTGAACCCGGCGCTGGGCGCGTGGAGCGCGTTGGCAAGGATGCGCTCGACCACCGCGGTGTCGACCGGCTCGGGCGAGTAGTTGCGCACCATCCGGCGGCGCCGCACGACGTCTTGGAACTCCATGGAGCAGATCATGTCGCACCCTGACTTCGAGCAGATGTGGCGCGACCTCGCGC